>NZ_DGMR01000032.1:149925-153300 GCF_002388495.1 Thalassospira sp. UBA4513 | reverse complement strand
GGCGCGTTCATTGTTGCCTTCTCCGAGGTGACGGTGACCTATGCCTTCAAGAAGTTCCTGACCTATCTCGGCCCGACGGATTGGGCGCCGGACGGGCTCGTGCAACTTCTGTCGACGGACTACAAGTTTGCAGTCTCCTTCATCATTCTGGTCGCGGTTCTTCTGATCCGGCCAACCGGTATTATTCGTGGGAAAGTGATATGACGAAGAGAGTTGCGCTCCTATATGGCCTGATGTGCCTGGTGTTGATCGCGATCGGCTTTCTTCAAAGCTGGAACGTCGCCTTTGGCATCTTCAATCTTTGTGTGATTTCTGCGGTGATGGCGCTCGGCGTCAATATGCAGTGGGGCTATGCCGGCCTGTTTAATGTAGGTGTAATGGGCTTTACCGCCCTTGGTGGCCTTACCGCCGTTCTGGTCTCAATGCCGCCTGTGGGCGAAGCCTGGGCTGCTGCTGGCGGGGATATTGCCCTTTCCTTGCTGAGCCTTGCGGCGACCATTGTTGCAGTCATTTACGCCCGCCGCTTTGTTCACCCGGCATTGAAGCTTCCGGTCACGCTTGTTCTTTTGCTGGCGGGCTACTTCCTGATCGGGGTGTTCTTTGGTCCGGCGACCGATGCGATTGAAAGCATCGACCCGGCGCTCAGCGGTTATCTTGGTGGTGCGGGCTTACCCGTTCTTGTCGCCTGGCCGCTTGCCGGTTTGGTGGCCGCTGGTGGCGGTTGGCTGATCGGGCGGATCGCGCTTGGCCTGCGGGCCGATTATCTGGCGATTGCCACCCTAGGCATTTCCGAGATCATCATTGCGATCATCAAGTACGAAGAATGGCTGTCGCGCGGGGTCAAGAACGTCACCGGCATTCCACGCCCGGTGCCCTATGAAGTCGACCTGATCGAAAGCGAATGGTTCATCAGCCTGGCCAACTTCTTTGGTGCAACCGAGATTTCCGATGCCGCCAGCCTGTTTGTCAAACTGTGCTATGCGGTGCTGTTTGTCATCGTGCTTGCGATCATAATGTGGTTTGCCGAACGCGCATTGAAGTCGCCGTGGGGCCGCATGATGCGTGCCATTCGTGACAACCGCGATGCGGCAGCCGCGATGGGCAAGGATGTCAAACGTCGTCACCTTCAGACCTTTGTTCTGGGCTGTGCGGTGTGCGGGATTGCCGGTGCGATGCTAACTACGCTTGATGGTCAGTTAACGCCAACCAGTTACATTCCGCTGCGCTACACCTTCCTGATCTGGGTGATGGTGATCCTCGGTGGGTCTGGCAACAACTGGGGCTCGATCCTGGGTGGCTTTATCATCTGGTTCCTTTGGGTCGAGGCAGAGCCGTTTGGCAACTGGTTCATGTCAACGATCACCGCCCCGCTTGGCGAAGGATCGGAGCTTGCCCAGCACCTGGTCGCCGGTGCGGCCTATATGCGCTATCTGATGATGGGGGCGATCCTTTTGATCGTTATGCGGTTTGCGCCAAAGGGACTGATCCCCGAGGCCACCAACCGATCAACAGCAATGACGCGGTCTTCCTGACCAAACATTCAAAAGCGGGGCGGATACAATGCAGTATCCGCCCCGTTTTTTTATGCGGCGAACCCTCCGCAAAAATCCGAAAATACCGCAAGAACGTGAAAGCCACGCGAGGCTGACTGTGGCCTATTATTGGTTTGCGGATATGCCCCATATATTCGCAAAAGCCCTGATTGGTCCCCGCGCGCTGCCAACCTGCGTGACCAGTTCTGCATCACCCGTCACCCTTCGTGCCACCGCCCCTCGCGCACGTGCTGTTTTGAAAGCCCCGATGATGACAGCCCTCTTATTCGTGATCGTCACCGCCTGCTGGGGATTTACCTGGTATGCGATCAAACTTCAGATCGGACCAATCCCGGTCGAAATCTCGATCTTTTATCGCTTTGCGCTGGCCGCGGTCGTTTTGTGCGGCTTCCTGTTGATAACGCGCAAATGGCGCCCTGTGCCATGGCACGCGCATCCATGGATCGTGCTTTTGGGCTGCGGGCTGTTTGGCATCAACTTTATCCTGATGTATTCGGCGACCGGCTATATCGCCAGCGGCATTGTCGCGGTGATTTTCACCACCTCGACCATTTTCAATGCGCTGGGCAACTGGGCCTTTTACGGCAATCGCCCGGGCCTGCGCTTTGTCTTTGGTGCGGCATTCGGGCTTGCTGGCATCGCCTGTCTGTTTGCCAACCAGATCTATGCCCTGTCGCACAACGCCAATGCCATCACCGGCATGCTGCTTGCGCTTGGCGGCACGGCGGTGTTTAGCTGTGGCAATATGGTGTCGGTTAAACTCAACCGCATGGGCATTCCCAACCGTGATGCGGTCGCGCGTGGCATGATCTACGGCACGGTATTGCTGTTTATCTTTGCGACCTTACGCGGCCAGACCCCGGTCATGCCGACCGATCCGATCTATATCGGTGGCTTGCTGTATCTCGCCATTCCGGGCTCGGTCGTGGCCTTCATAGCCTATCTCGCACTGATCAACCGGGTTGGAGCAGGACGAGCGGCCTATGTCACCGTCCTGTTCCCTGTTGTGGCGCTCACGGTTTCAACCTTCCTTGAAGGCTATGTCTGGACACCGATCGGGGCAACCGGGCTTGCAATGGTGTTACTTGGCAACATCACGATCTTTGCGCGGCTTCCGAAGTTCATTGGTATGAGGAATAAAACCCTCGCGGCGGAATAGGACACCTGATTGTCTGATGATTAAAACGGGGCCGCTTGGGCCCCGTTTTTTGATCCCACCTTCAGGTCCGAAACTGGCGAGCAGCCAAAAACCAATCCGCCTAACCTTCGTTGGTCACCAACAGATCGACGGAGCCCGCGATGCTGCCCCATGAAAACACCACACGTTTGATATCGCTTGATATGGAACTGGCTTGCCGCCCGAAACTTCGCGGCATTAATGGCCCGAGAAACCTCTCATCCGCTGGTGGCTTACAACCCAAACAACTGCCCACCCAGCCGATGGACCGCATCAGTTGGTTGATGCTGATCTCGCTATCGATCCTGTGGGGTGGGTCGTTTTTCTTCACCGAAATCGCGCTTGTCGATCTGCCGCCCCTGACGCTTGTGCTGTGCCGGGTGTCGATTGCGACCATGGTTCTGTGGTGGGTGGTATTGTTGCGCGATATCGCGATACCGCGCGATCCGAAATTCTGGGTGGGCGTTGCCGTGATGGGCGGGCTTAACAACTTGATACCCTTTTGCCTGATTGTCTGGAGCCAGACACAAATCACCAGCAGCCTTGCCGCCATCCTGAATGCCACCACCCCGCTTTTCACCCTGCTGATTGCTCATATCGCAACAGACAGCGAAAAGCTGACCTTGCGCAAAACCATTGGTGTGC
>NZ_DGMR01000032.1:142745-149807 GCF_002388495.1 Thalassospira sp. UBA4513 | reverse complement strand
GCGCCGGGTGCCGTATTGCTTGCCGCATTCAGTTATGGTTGTGCCGGGGTGTTTGGCAGACGTTTCGCCACCACCCCGCCGATCCTGACGGCGGCCGGCATGACAAGTGCATCCAGCCTGATGCTCCTGCCGCTTTCGATCATCGTTGATCAGCCCTGGCACCTGCCGGTTCCGACCACCAGCACCATCCTTGCCGTGCTGGGCTTTGCAACGCTGAGCACGGCGCTCGCCTATATCCTCTATTTCGCCATCCTCAAACGTGCCGGGGCAAGTAACCTTCTGCTGGTTACCTTCCTAATCCCGGTCAGTGCGATTTTGCTGGGGGTTGGGTTCCTTGGCGAGGTCCTTTTGGCGCAGCACATGATCGGAATGGCAGTTATCGGGTTTGGTTTGCTTGTTATTGACGGGCGGATTTTATCTCGCCCCAAGCCAGCTCAGCCCGTCACGCCAACCAAATAAGAAAGGCCGGAATTTTCCGGCCTTTCTTTATGCATCAGTGATCAAAATATTCGGCAGTCTGCATATCCTTGATCAGGCCAATCTCACGCGGCAGCCAACCAAGCACCTGCTGCGTGCGACCGCTGGAGGCACAGCAATCAAGCTCGGCAAAATGGCTGAACCAGCCAAAATAGTCCTTTGCATGTTCACGCGATAAGGACTTGAACGGCAGACCAAGACCGACACTGATCGTATGGGCGATGTCGGCGAAGGCAACGCCTTCCTCCCCCACGGCATGATAGGCCGGTTGGCTGGCGTGGTCTTCGATGGCAAGACGATAGGCACGTGCTGCATCCAAACGATGCACCGCAGGCCACAGGTTATCGCCATCCTCGATACAGGCAACAAAGCCCTTTTCGCGCGCCAGATTGATCAGAAGCGGCACAAAACCATGATCACCCGCCCCGTGGACCGACGGCGGCAAGCGCATCACCGATGCATTGACACCCTTGGCGACAATGTTTGCCACGGCTTCTTCGGTGGCCTTGCGCGGGATATCGGCGGTTACCGTATCGCTTTCGACCACCGGGCGGTCCGCACGCAACAGCCCAATGCCAGATGTGACAATCATCGGGCGGTTTGATCCGGCCAGAACCGATCCCATCGCCTCGATGACATGGCGGTCCTTTTCACAACTTTCGACAAAGCGGGTGAAATCATGATTAAAGCCGGTATGGATCACCGCATCACAGGATGCCGCCCCGCCTTGAAGACTGCCAAGGTCATCCAGATCACCGCGAAAGACGGTCGCGCCGACGGCAGCCAGTTTTTCGGCCCCGGCATCGCTGCGCGTCAGGCCGAGCACCGAATGCCCATGATCAAGAAGCTCCTTCACCACAGCTGATCCGACAAAGCCCGTCGCACCCGTTACAAAAACACGCATAGTCACTCCATCCCAATATCTGCAAAACAACCGGACCGCATCGCGTCCTGTTACGGCCACAATATCGCTTGCCATCTGGACGAACTATACGCATCAGTCCATGATATATTTTCATTCGTCCAGAAACAGGCCGCTATATGGATCCGCTCCACTCACACGTAGACCTGCCCCAAGGCTGTTATAGCCTCCTCAGCCGCAAGGCGCCGCTTGATCGCTGCTAACATGTGGTGAAACTTGGGAATTCCGCGGAACGACCAGATCGAGCGCTATGTTTGCGTGGCAGTGCCGCCGGTTCTCGGGAAGACAGATCCACAGCACTGGGTCAGCCCAGGTGCAAGCGGTTCCTTGAAAAACTTCGCCGGCAGGCTAGCGATCACCTTCTGCTGACCGCAGCCATCCGAACCTGCTGATGCGGGGAATTAAATCGAACACAAAAAAAGACCGCCACGATGGCGATCCCGATTAACTTCCGCATGGAATATCTCCGATTATTTTAAGTGAATTGGGGTCCTGTACCCATAGGCGAGCGAACCCGGAACGGGTATGCCGTCCAGTGATATGCCGTACCCGCCGTCGAAATCTTCTGATGTAATAGAAATCCCCATGCTTATTCGCGATTCTTTCCGCTTTGACACAGAGATACCACGCCAATAGTTCAATACGGAGACTGCTTTGATGTAGTGTCCACCACCCATGCCTCCGAATATCCCGTATGTGCCTGGCTCTGGATGTGAGTTGGCGATTACTGTCTCAGTGATCCGCCCTCTTTCTGATGGCGTGGCAATGTTGATACCAACGCCCTCACCTACTGCTCCGTCTGGAAAATCTGACTGTTCATAAATTTCAGTTATGAGAACGGACGAGACTTTGCAGTCGTCCCCATTGATCTGAACACCAAAAGCATAGCGTTCATCTGACACGCCAGAAGTACCTGATATTACGCCGCCTTTTATCGTAATATCGTTGGCTGAGGCCCAAACGCCCATATATCGATTTCTGATGTAGTTAACGCCATCGGATACCGACCCAGATCCTTCCAGCTTTGCCCCGACCCTGAACCCGGATATCTTGCCTGTCTTCTTAGTGTCATATAAGCGGGAGCCAGCCCCCATAAGCTTGACGCCGTAGTCCCATTCGTTCCCCTTGTTTGAAGAGCGTATCGCATGCCCATTCAAATCAAGATGCGCAGATTCCGTGAAAATGAGTCCGTCACCAGACGCGACATTAATATCTGACGTCAAAATATAGCTGCCACTGCCATAAATTCCGCTTTTGTCAATTTCTCGGATGGCAGGCTCGCAACCAGAAAGGAAAAGCAGCCAGAAACAAGTCAAAATGAATTGGCGCAAGGTTCATTTTCTCGTTAGTGATGTGAATTATGTAGCTTACCCTGACACACCTTTAAATAGCAAATCCATCCGCTTAGATTCCAGTGACCAAGGCCAAAAAGGCGGCGTGTCTAGTGAATCCAGATGAGTTAGCGTCGGATGCAACATGGCTGGTGGTAATTGGCGTTAGTGTAACAGAAAGAGGATTGGCGAATACAGACCGTCTGAAATTTGGTGAATGTCTAAGCAATATGCTGAAGCAATCAAACCGCTCGTTTTGTCCAAGGCGAAGTTTAAACTATAAGAGATTGCAGTCCTTTCGTAGGACATATCGACGCCATTTCCTGTGCTAAACTAAGGCAAAGCGGAGATGGCTTGTTGCTTCTCACCTATTACCTTATTGATCAGCATGATCAAAACAGACTTTTACGAGCAAGAATTATTCGGACTGATCATCTGCAAGATTATATGTTACTTTTCTGACCGGTGTAGACTTAGACTTGTACGTCGCCAAATAGAACAGGTTTCTGATCCTTTCCCGCTTTGGCTCCCAAGTTCCCGAGTTCACGTTTTTAGCAACGCTTACCATACCATCACTACCAGTCGACGTTGACTCTGGATCAGCCCCTGTGACCAGCCCTACCACCGAACGCTAATGATCAAGAAGCTCCTTCACCACAGCTGATCCGACAAAGCCCGTCGCACCCTTTACAAAAACACGCATAGTTACTCCATCCCAATATCTGCAAAAACTACCTGCCCGCATCGCGGCCCGTTGCGGCCACAATATCGCTTGCCTTCTGGACGAACTATACGTATCAGTCCATGATATATTTTCATTCGTCCAGAAACAGGCCGCTATATGGATCCGCTTTCCGATATCCTGTCCCTGCTCCGCCCCGACAATTACCTGTCGGCCGGATTTGACATTGCCGCACCCTGGGCGATCCAGTTCCCCGATCAGGGGCAAAACATCAAAACCGCCGCCGTGGTTGAGGGTGACTGCTGGATCTCGGTGGATGGGGTACCGGACCCCGTGCATCTGCAAACAGGCGACTGCGTCTTGTTGCCGCACGGCAAGGCGTTCTTGATGGGAAGCGATCTTGATGTGCCACCGATGCTGGCCGGAACAACGTTCAAGCCAAGCGGCTATGGCGTCATTCGCACACTGAATGGTGGCGGGGATTGCGTGGTGGCCAGCAGCCGATTTGGCCTTCACGGGCCGCAGGCCGACTTGCTGCTGGCGATGTTGCCGCCGCTTGTGGTCATTCGTAATCGCGATGAAAGCGAAGCGCTTCGCCATTGCATCGAACGCACCATGACTGAGATGCGCAAAACCGATCCGGGCAGCAAACTGGTTTTGCAACATCTGGCCCACATGATGCTGATCCAGGTGTTGCGCATGTACATGAATGACGACGCCAAGGGGGTTGGCTGGTTCTTCGCCCTTGCCGACCCGCAAATCAGCAAGGCCATATCAGCCATCCATGCCGATCCGGCGCACAACTGGACTGTGGAAAGCCTTGCAAAATGCTCCGGCATGTCCCGGTCCGCCTTCGCCGCCAAGTTCAAGGAACGCGTTGGCGAAAGCCCGATGGGCTATTTGACCCGTTGGCGGATGATGCTGGCCGGCGAAAGACTGACCTCATCGCGCGAACCGATATCCCAAATCTCGCTCAGTTTGGGATATGAGTCCGAGAGTGCCTTTAGCACAGCGTTTAAGCGCGTGATGGGTTGCCCTCCAAGAAGCTATTGCAAGGAAGGCTTGCCCCGGTCAGACGTCAAAATGACTTGAACACCCAAAGCACAAAGCACTGAGACCAAACAAGCCCCACACCAAGGGTTGCAGGGCTTGTTTCGAAGATAGAGGCCGATCAGAGTTTATCCTTGGGCAGCCCTGATCCTGCGCACCGATTGCCCAGAAATACCCCAATCATCAAGTGATACTTCATCAATTACGACAAAGGTCGTGGCGGGTGACTTGTTCAGGACGTTCTGAAGCAGATCAGTTACGCCCTTGATCAGTTGGGCTTTTTCCTCTGGCGTTGGGCCGGTTCCATCCGGCCCGCCTTCGCGGGTGACCTTGATATTGACGTACGGCATTGCTCAGTCCTCCTTTGCGCGATACGCGAAAACCTTGGTGATCACCTTCCATCCGTCATCGGTATGGATCAGTGTCAGCAGATCCTGATAATCCCGGCCCATCATGGTCATGCGGGCTTCGACCAGGCCCATCTGCCTGCCCGTCAGGGATACCCGGTCAACGCTTTCACGGCGCGGATCACCGCGTTTGGCCGGGGGTTCACGGTTATCGATCCGCGTCATGTACGCCTCAAGATCCATGAACTCGTGATTGCCGTCCGTCGCATTGACATAGGCAAGTTCTGGGTGGAACACGGTGCGTAGGATTGCACTGTCAGAGTGATAAAGCCCTTCGAAATAGCGCTCCATCAACGCGTCGATCCTCAATTCATCAGAAGATTTCATCACACAAGCCCTTCGGCCTTCATCGCAGCCAGCGTTGCCGGACGGGCCTGAATGCGCGCAACAAACGTCGCAAGGTTCGGCCAGTTGCCCAGATCGATTTCCTTGAAATTCGACCAGTTCGCCAGAACAAAGGTATAGGCATCAGCAACGGAGAACCGGTTTTCAACAAGGTACTCGCGGCCATCTGCCAATACGCTTTCAAGATAATCGAACTTGGTTCCGACCTTTTGCTTGGCCGCAAGCTGTTCCGCCGCGCTCGCCCCATCGGTGAAAAGCGGCCCCCAGGATTTATGCAATTCCGCCGCCGCAAAGTTCAGAAACTGTTGCAGGCGCGCGCGTGCGACCGAACCGGGCTTTGGCGAAAAGGCACGGTCCGGGTGGGTATCAGCGATGTATTGCAAGATCGCGACACCTTCGCTGAGGTAATCCCCCGTTTCGATCTCAAGGGCGGGGACATAGCCATTCGGGCTGATTTCGCGGTATGTGCGGCCAGTTTCGGTCAGCCCTTTCGCAACATCAACGCTTTCGATGTCAAACTTGGCCCCCACTTCATGTAACATGATGTGGCTGGCAAGCGAACATGCACCGGGCAAGTAATAGAGTTTCATGCGTAGCTCCTTTGGTTTGATCAATGATGCCTTAATGCCAAACCAGACGAGCAATTGATAATATCGACTTTTCATAGTAATGATCTATAAATCAGATCATCTTGAGGCATACATGAACCTCGAACAACTCATCGCCGTTGACGCGGTTGTCAGCACCGGCACCTTTCGCGGGGCTGCGGATCGCCTGAACAAGGCGCAATCGGCCATCAGCCATCAGGTGCGCAAACTTGAAGACGAGCTGGGCTTTGCCATTTTCTCACGCGAAGACTACCGACCCCGCCTGTCATCAGAGGGCGAGGTCTTCCTGCGCGAAGCCACCCGCGTGCTCGATCAATTCCAGCAACTTCAGGCCACCGCACAGGAGCTGCGCAGCACACAGGAACCGCTGGTGCGCATTGCACTGACCGCAACCATGTCGCTGGAGCCCATCCTTAAAATCCTCGGTGAAATCGGCGATAAATTCCCCAATACCCACATCGCGGTTGCCACCGAAATGATGGGCGGTCCGCTGGCAAGATTGATGAAAGGCGATGCTGATCTGATTATCGCGGGGTTGGAGGGTGTCGATATTGATCACGTCGAAATCACGCCTGTCGGCACGGTAATCATCCGCCCCGTCGCCCATCGCAGCTTCCCCGTGGCCGGGCGCAGCGGCATGCGATCGCGCATGGAAATGCAAAGCTATGTGCAGGTCATTGTCTCGGGCACCGGTGGCCCGGATTACGATCAGTCGCGCGATGTACTTGCCGGTGGACGGCGCTGGACCGTTTCAGACTTCGCGACCAAGAAATCGGTCATCATGAATGGCCATGGCTGGGGCGGCCTGCCCGAACACATGATCGCGGATGAACTTAAAAGCGGCGAACTGGTAGCGCTCAACATCGCAGATTTTCGCCCACGCCACACTGAAGTCTTCGCCATAAGACGGCGGGATCAGGCAATGGGTCGGGTGCAAGGCAAGATTTGGCGGGCACTTCAGACACAAGCTAGAGTGAGTTAGGTTAGACCGTTCTGATTAACGCGGCCGAGGGAATTGTAAAAAACAGCCTTTGGGCTGCTTTTTATCCTTGGGCGGGGCCCGGCGGACCATCGCCCGATGGGCGATGTCTCTCGAAAGCTGCGTGCTTCGCTTTCTCGCGAACCCTTGTTTTTTTTTGGGGGGGTCAAGCCCTCTCCGAGGATACAAATGAAATAAGCCCTGCATCAGGGATGCAGGGCTTATTTAATTGGTAGCCGAGGAGGGACTTGAACCCCCGAC
>NZ_DGMR01000032.1:16175-142635 GCF_002388495.1 Thalassospira sp. UBA4513 | reverse complement strand
TGCTCTAACCAGCTGAGCTACTCGGCCACAAGGAAATTTGTGGTGTTCCGGTGCGCTTGGAACGAGGCGGTTTTTAAGTCAGGGAGCCGTCCCCGTCAAGCGCCTTTTTGACGATTTTGTCAAAAAACATCTTAGTAAAACTTCTGGTGAAACTGGCGGGCGAGGAACATGCGCCCTCGCCCGTCCTATTCGTTAATCGGGCAATCCCGATCAGGCGGCACTTGCCGTGTTGCCGATCAGCTCTTCGCGGGTGATCCAGCCACCGCCAAGCACGCGTTCGCCCTGATAGAACACGCCGGCCTGCCCCGGCGCGATGCCGAACTGGGCATCGTGCAGTTCAATGCGGGCTTCGCCGGATGCTTCCGGGTAGACAGTTGCCGTGGTCGGCTGCATGGCCGAGCGCAGTTTGACTTCGACCTCGACCCCGTTTTCATCGATCTGATCGCCATCAAGCCAGTTAAGCTCGCGGACATAGACCAGTTTCTTCGCCAAAGCCGCCTTGGGCCCGACAATGACCTGACGCTTTTCGGGCGAGAGTTTGACGACATAAAGCGGTTCTGCCGTACCCCCGATATTAAGACCACGCCGCTGCCCGACCGTGTAATGGATCAGCCCGCGGTGATCGCCCAGCACATTGCCATCAAGATCAACGATCTCGCCGGGTTCGCCTGCCTCTGGACGCAGCTTTTCGACAAGACGGGCATATTTGCCATCCGGGACAAAGCAGATGTCCTGACTGTCGGGCTTATCGGCAACTTCAAGGCCGAACTTGGCGGCAAGCGCACGGGTTTCCGCCTTGCTCATCAAATGCCCCAACGGGAAGCGCAGGAAATCAAGCTGTTCCTGGGTCGTGGTGAACAGGAAGTAGCTTTGATCGCGGTTGGGATCGGCGGCACGGTGCAGTTCGGCCCGGCCATTAGCACCCAGTTTCCGCTGCACGTAATGGCCGGTCGCCATGCAATCGGCACCGAGGTCATAAGACGTTTCAAGCAGATCGCGGAACTTGACGGTCTGATTGCATTTCACGCACGGGATCGGGGTTTCACCGCGCATGTAGCTGTCGGCGAAATCATCGATCACTTCTTCGCGGAAGCGTGATTCGTAATCGAGCACGTAATAGGGAATGTCGATATCCTCGGCCACTTTGCGCGCATCATAGATATCGCGCCCGGCACAGCAGGATTTCGCACGGGTCGGGGCATTGGCCCCCATATCATAAAGCTGAAGCGTGATGCCCACCACGTCATAGCCTTCTGATTTCAGAAGGGCCGCAACAGCAGAGCTATCAACCCCGCCCGACATGGCAACAACCACGCGGGTATCTTCCGGGGCTTTATCAAAGCCAAGAGAGTTCATGTTTCTCACCCATCCGTGGGTCAAGGCCACGGCGACAAGAGGTTAATCCAAAAAGGCAACGGGCGGCGCACCCGCCACCCGCAAAATATCGTTCGGGCTTATATAGGCGATCTTGGCCTATTTTGCCAGATCAAGTCCCATCTGCCAAAAATCGGCTTCAAGGCGGCTTGCCATGGTAAAGGTTTCCACCAGCCCTTCGAGGCGGCGATGACCCCCGCGCGTGGCAACTGTGTGTTCAAGCAACTCGATCTCGGCCTTTGCCACGCCCTGGAATTCGTCGGACGCATACATTTCAATCCATGCCCGGTACGGATTGCCGTCAAGCACAGTATCAGAACTTGCCATCAGGCGGTTTGCGATTTCGGCATAGCCCACCATACAGGGCATCAGGGCCACCTGCAGGTCCACCACATCGCCCTGATGACCCCGATCAAGCACATAGCGGGTATAGGTGATGCACGCCCGTGCCTCGGCCTCTGCGACGATATCGGCCTCAGACAGGCCCCAGCCTTTGCAGAAGTCCAAATGCAGGCTCATTTCCATATCAAGGATGGCATGCACGGTGCCGGAAAACTGGCGCATGGCATGCAGGTCTTCGGCCTTATAGGCCGCCAGCGCATAGGCGCGCGCAAACTGGATCAGGAACAGGTAATCCTGAATAAGGTAATGTTTAAACGCGGCCTCGGGCAATGTGCCGTTACCAAGCTGTTTGACGAAGTCATGACAGACATAGCTTTGCCAGGCTTCGGGTGCGCAGGTGCGCAATTTGCCAAACAGACTGTCGACGGGAATGATGTCGGTGAAGGTGGCGGGTTTGCTCATGCTGGTCCCTTCCCTGTTTATTCATGGTGGCTCAAACAAAAACGGACCAGCCCGCATGTTGCAGGCTGGTCCGCATTTTCGTGATCAGGGTGCAGGCCGCTTGGCGCACATCACACTCATCGAAATCAGTCGTCGCGCTCGTCGATCCAGGCCATCTGGATGGCTTCAAGAATCTTCTCGTTCGACTTCGAAGGATCGTCTTCAAAACCTTCAAGCTCGGTGACCCATTTATGCAGGTCGGTAAAGCGAAGGTTGAGGTTATCCTTGTCCGGATGGGCTTCCTCAAGCTCGATCGCGATGTCCTGAATGTCTGTCCAACGCATATCCGTCTCCTTTGACACCGGGCGGCAATGCGCCCGGTCAGCAGAAGGTGAAACTTACTTGTCGACCATCATGTTGCGGGTCGCGGACGGAAGTTTGACACGCAGACCGTCGAGCTCGTCGCTCATGATGATCTGGCAGCCAAGACGCGAGGTCTCGGTCAGGCCAAAGGCAAGGTCAAGCATGTCTTCTTCGTCTTCGGACGGTTCATCAAGCTTGTCAAACCAGTCATCTTCAAGAATGACGTGGCAGGTCGAACATGCCAGCGAACCTTCGCAAGCACCTTCAAGGTCAATGCCGTTCTTGTGGGCAGCTTCCAGAACAGACAGGCCGTCGGCGACTTCGAATTCCTTTTCGGTGCCATCCGGCTCGACAAAAACGATCTTAGGCATTTGTGCCTTTCTCCTCGGTAATACTTTTCGTTCGATCTCTGTTTATGCGCCCCGCGACACGGGTCGCTTATCCGGCCTGACCTTGGCGGTTGTCGGGGACAATCGCCGCAGTTCGCCGGTTTGTCAATTCCACCGGTGTCGATTAATTCACTTCCTAGTGAACTTCATCGACATTTTGCCCGGCAAGTGCCTGGCGGATCCGGCTATCCATTCGTGCCTCGGCAAACGGGCGCGATGCATTTTCAAGCGCCTCGGCGGCGTCATTGATCGCATCGCGGTTATCGCCTGCGGCGGCCGTTTCAAGATTGGCAATGGCCTGTTTGATGTTGGCCTCGTCTTCCTTGGTCAGAAGCGCACGGTCGGCATTCATCGCGGCATTGACCGCCAGGATGTTGCGACGTGCTTCGACGCGGGCCTCGGTCAGGACACGCATTTCCATGTCTTCGCGGGCGTGCACCATGCTATCGCGCAGCATGGTCGCCATATCAGACTCATTGATGCCATAGGTCGGCTTGACCGCGACTTCCTGTTCAGTGCCGGTGGTTTCTTCGCGGGCCGAGACGGTCAGAAGGCCATCGGCATCGACATTGAACTGCACGCGGATACGTGCAGCGCCAGCTGCCATCGACGGAATACCGGTCAGGGCAAAGCGCGCGAGCGAGCGACATTGGTCGACCATTTCACGTTCGCCCTGCACCACATGGATCATCATGGCCGACTGGCCATCCTGATAGGTGGTAAATTCCTGTGCCTTGGTCACCGGGATCGGCGTATTACGGTCAATGACCTTTTCAACAATTCCGCCCATGGTTTCAAGCCCAAGCGACAGCGGCGTGACATCGAGAAGAAGGTTGTCCGAGCCACCTGTCAAAGCCTCTGCCTGAAGCGCCGCACCAAGAGCGACAACCTCGTCCGGGTCGATATCTGACAGCGGTTCCTGTTCAAACAGATCGGCCACCGCCTTGCGCACGGCTGGCACCCGGGTAGAGCCACCGACCAGCACGACACCCTTGACGTCTTCGGGCAAGACGTCGGCGTCATCAAGCACCTGTTCGGTGATGGCGGCCGTGCGGGCAACCAGCTTGGCGATCATCGCATCAAACTGATCACGCGTTACGGTGTGTTTGGTGTCCGTGCCATTGAGTGCCACGCTGACTTCGACACTGTCCTGATCGGTCAGGCTTTCCTTGACCGTCCGGGCGGCCTTCAGCAGGCGTTTGGCATCCGACGCATCAAGATCATCGGCCGCCCCACCATCCTTGCGTTCCGCCAGAAGGTGTTCCGCAATGGCATGATCGAAATCATCGCCACCAAGGGCAGCATCACCACCGGTCGCCTTCACCTGGAAGACGCCCTTTTGCATTTTCAGAAGCGAGATATCAAAGGTCCCGCCACCAAGGTCATAGACGGCATAAAGCCCCTCTGCCCCATTATCGAGGCCATAGGCAAGTGCGGCTGCGGTCGGTTCATTGACCAGACGCAGGACTTCCAGACCGGCCAGTTTGGCGGCATCCTTGGTCGCGGTACGCGCCCCGTCATCGAAATAGGCCGGGACCGTGATCACGGCCTTTTCGACCGGCTTATCAAGGCTTTCTTCGGCGCGCGCTCGCAGTGCGCGCAGGATATCTGCCGAAACCTCGACCGGGGTTAAAACCCGATTACCGACATTGAGGCGCACCATCATCGGTTCGCCGTTTTCGGTTTCGGATTTTTCCGGGACTTCGACGTGATACGGCAGCGTGCCGGCAACCGATTTGACGTCTTCCAGACCACGGCCCATCAGGCGTTTCACCGATGATACCACACGGCTGGCGTCTGAGTTGATCTGATCACGGGCGGCTTCGCCGACAACCGGCGTGTCATCGCCGTAATAGACGACAGAGGGCACAATCGCATTGCCACCGGATTTATCGCGCAGAACTTCAGGCTTTTCCGAGTTCGAGATTGCAACCACCGAGTTGGTGGTTCCAAGATCGATCCCGACAGCGATCTGGCGTTCGTCCTCATGCGGGAGGGGTGTTTCGCCCGGTTCGTGGATTTTTAGCAGAGCCATTCTTACGTCCAGTTTTTTCTATGATCAGGCAGCGGCAAGGCGCGATTTCTTCGCGCGCGCTTCCTCGGTCATTTTCATCAGATATCTTAAACGGGTGGCCAGTTTCTTGGCCGCGTCAAAGGATTGGCTGTCAAAGGCGGCACCCAGATCATTTTCACAGGCACGCGCCTGTTTACGGGTATCCTTGATGATGGCATCGATGGTGATTTTATCCTTGGCATCGTCAAGGGCTTCACGCATTTCCATCGCTTCCATCAGAAGTTCCGGATCATTGACGGTATGGCCTTCGCCGCCTTCTGGCTCGTGCCCGGCCTGACGCAGCATATAATGTGCCCGTGCGACCGGATTTTTCAGCGTCTCGAAAGCTTCATTCAGGCTGGCGGCCTGTTGCGATGACAGGGCCTGTTCACGGCCCGACTTGGACGCGAACCGGTCGGGATGGAGCTTTTGTTGCTGCTTGAGGTAGGTCGCTTCCATCGCATCGACATCAACGTCAAAGGAACGCTCCAGACCAAAGCGGGTAAAATGATCCAGCTGGCCGGGGGCCTGAATGGCGTTGCAGGTTTCGCAAAACAGTGCGCTTGCGGCGACCGGCCCCTTGCAGGACCAGCAAACCTTGTGCGCAGGTTGTTCGGTGTTGCTCACGCGATGCACTTCCGAGGATTAAAAGACAAAAACAAATCAGTTCAAAAGGCGATGCGTGACCATCACTTGGTCACGTCACCCTTTTCAGGCGATGGCCCCGGCGATCTCGCCAGGGCCATAACCATTCAGAAAGCAGGGAAAGCCCGGCCTGATCAAACGTGGAAGGATTCCCCGCAACCACAACGACCTTTCTCGTTGGGGTTCCGGAAAACAAAGCCTTCCTCCATCGTGTTGACCTCGTAATCCATCTCTGTGCCAAGCACGAACATGATGGCTTTGGGGTCGATCAGGATTCTCACGCCGTCGTCAAGTTCGACGACTTCTTCGAAGCCGTCGGCACCATCGGCATATTCCAGCGTGTAGGACAGGCCCGAGCACCCTTTGCTGCGCACACCAAGCCGAATGCCGTGCGAAGGTTTCCCGCGGCTATCAAGCAGCGCCTTGATGTGATCAAGAGCGACCGGTGTGACAGAAATTGGTGACGGTAGAGCCATTTTATTCTCCCAAGATTCCGAAAACGATGGGGAGTGGGCGCTGCTTATTCAGCAGCGTCCACTTCCGCTGCGCCGTTTTTGGTTTTGTAGTCGCTGATTGCGGCTTTGATCGCATCTTCAGCCAGGATCGAGCAGTGGATCTTGACCGGCGGAAGTGCAAGTTCCTCGGCAATCTGCGAGTTTTTGATCGAACCCGCTTCGTCAAGCGACTTGCCCTTGACCCATTCGGTGATCAGCGAGCTTGAGGCAATCGCCGAACCACAGCCAAAGGTCTTGAACTTCGCATCTTCAATGATCCCTTCCGGGGTCACTTTGATCTGCAGCTTCATGACGTCACCACATGCCGGTGCGCCGACAAGGCCGGTCCCGACAGAGGTTTCGTTCTTGTCCATGGAGCCGACATTGCGCGGGTTTTCGTAATGGTCGATCAGCTTTTCACTATAAGCCATGATAGGAGTCCTCCTAAAAGTCTTGTGTCTCTCTCACGAGATTGATTACGTCAAACGTTCGTTTTCAGCCGTGCTTAGTGTTCAGCCCATTCGATCGACTTGATGTCGATGCCTTCCTGCGCCATTTCCCAAAGCGGGCTCATTTCGCGCAGACGCTCAACTGCGGTGCAGATGGCATCAACGGCTTCATCAAGCTCTTCCTTGGTGGTGTAGCGACCAATGCCAATACGAAGGGATGTATGGGCCAATTCTTCGTCAACACCAAGAGCACGCAGAACGTACGACGGTTCCAGCGACGCCGAGGTGCAGGCAGAGCCCGACGACACGGCAATGTTCTTGATGTCCATCAGAAGGCTTTCACCTTCGACATAGGCAAACGAAATGTTCAGGTTGCCGCTGACACGGACGTGTTCGTCACCATTGACATAGATGTCTTCGAGACGGTCACGGAAACGCTGAAGCGTGTAGTCACGCAGCTTTTCGATACGTGCGTTTTCTTCGGCCATTTCGTTGCTAAGAATGTCGCACGCCTTGCCAAGACCAACGATCAGCGGGGTCGGAAGCGTACCGGAACGCATACCGCGTTCCTGACCACCACCGGTGATCTGTGCGATCACACGAACACGCGGACGACGGCGAACATACAGCGCACCGATGCCTTTCGGGCCATAGATCTTGTGACCGGAAATCGACATCAGGTCGATCTTCATGTCATCAACATCAAGGTCGATCTTGCCAACCGCCTGCGCACAGTCGGTATGGAAGAAGACTTTGCGTTCGCGGCAGATTTCACCGATTTCCTTGAGCGGCTGAATGACACCGATTTCGTTGTTCACACCCATGACGGATACGAGTGCGGTTTCATCGGTGATGGCAGCCTTGAGTTCTTCAAGGTCGATCAGGCCGTTTTCCTTAACGCCAAGATAGGTCACTTTGTAACCTTCCTGCTCAAGGTGGCGGGCACTGTCGAGCACGCATTTATGCTCGGTGACAACCGTGATCAAGTGCGGCTTTTTCTTGCCATAGAACTTCATCACCCCTTTGAGGGCGAGGTTGTTTGACTCCGTCGCACCCGAGGTAAAGATGATTTCCTTGGCCGACGCACCAATGATCTTGGCAACCTGACCGCGTGCAACTTCAACCGCGTCTTCGGCTTCCCAGCCAAAGCTGTGGTTGCGCGAATGCGGGTTCCCGAATTTCTCGGTGAAGTACGGCAGCATTGCCTCGACAACCCGCGGGTCGGTCGGCGTCGTCGCCTGATAGTCCAGATAGATCGGCTTTGCTTTAAGCTCGTTCATTTTAAAGGCTTCCTCACTCACTCTTTCTCAGGCAGCGTGACGCGCTTTCTTGCGCGCTGCATTACCCCTCATCCGGCTCCAAACGCGGATAAATGTATCAATGTCTTCGTTGGTGCTTTCCAGTCCCAGACTGACCCGAATGGCCGATCCGGGCTCGGTAACACCCATTTCCCTCAGTACGTGACTTTCACGTACCTTGCCTGATGAACAGGCTGATCCCGAACTGATGGCAACACCTGCCAGATCCATTGCCATGACCTGGGTTTCCCCGGGCATTCCTGGCAGGATCAGGCAACTCGTATTCACCAGTCGCTCCGTTCCCTTGCCGGCAATCAGAAGCTCAGGCGCCTCTGATGCCAATTCTGTTTCCAGGCGATCGCGCATTTTCGCGACGTCCGCCATCCTTGCCATGTTGGCCTCGGCACGTTTGGCTGCGGCATCAAAGCCCGCAATCCCGACAACGTTTTCCGTGCCACCACGGCGGTATTTTTCCTGCCCACCACCCCGGATCTGGGGGACCAGCATCACGCCCGGCGCGATCGCCAGTGCGCCAATTCCTTTTGGACCGCCGATCTTGTGGGCCGAGATCGACACCATATCGACCAGCAAGCGCCCCATATCGACCGGCAACCGGCCCAGCGCCTGAACAGCATCGCAATGGACCTTGGCACCATATTCACGCGCCAGCAGACCAACCTTGGCAACCGGCTGAATGACGCCGGTTTCGTTATTGGCCAGCATGACCGAAACCAGAACCTTTTGCCCGGCGTCCGATGCGTCTTTGAGCATCGTTTCAAGGGCATTCAGGTCAATCACGCCATTTTCATCCACCGGGATGCGTTTAGCGTCCGGTCTTGCTTCGATGACCGAAGGATGTTCGACCGCACTGGTAAATACGGTGACATCTTCCAACCCGTTCAGCGCCAGATTGTTGGCTTCAGTACCGCCGCTGGTGAAGATGATCCGTTCTGAATCACCGCCCAGCAAATCGGCAATGGTGCGTCTTGCATGATCAACGATCTTGCGGGCCGCACGGCCACTGGCATGAACCGAAGACGGATTACCTGCAACATCCATCGCAGCGATCATGGCCTGCTTTGCATCTTCACAAAGCGGCGCGCTGGCGTTGTAGTCGAGATAAACCTGGTCGGTCATCAGTTTAAAATCATCCTTATTCGCATCTGCCCTCGATATAGAGGACCAACTACTGTGCCGCAACCTGTGACGGCTCTTCGATCTGGGTCGTTTTACCCGGGAAAGTCCGAAGCGTCCCGGCCACGTTGCGATCCACCACATCGGCAAGACTGACAGAGGCCAGATAAAGATAAATCTGGTTGCCGAGTTCTTCCCACAGTTCATGGGTCAGACAACGGCCCTTGTTGGTCTTGCAGCCCTTGGGAGAGCCGGACTTGCAACGGGTTGCACGGATTGGTTCATCAACCGCCAGAATGACATCGGCAACACGGGTTTCAGTGGCATTGCGTGCAAGCAAATATCCGCCACCCGGGCCGCGCACCGAACGGACCAGACCGCCCTTGCGCAATTTGCCAAACAGCTGTTCAAGATAAGAAAGCGAAATTTCCTGGCGGTCCGCAATATCTGCAAGCGCGACCGGTCGGTCCTTGCTGCTTTCAGCGAGATCGACCATCGCCATAACGGCATAGCGGCCTTTGGTACTCAGCTTCACGGTGCGTCCTCCTGCCTTGCTTTGGGGTTAACCCCGAGCGGGCTTTTCATTCATGTTGCGCGGTGGCGCGTATTCTATTCCGATGATGCGACGATACGCGGCTTTTCCGGTGCGGCGTCAGATGAGGCCTTTTCACCCTCAAGGGCGACCACCTTGTTGCGCAGCGTTTCGACCTCACGGCCAAGTTCTTCAAGCGCACGGGCAACCGGATCAGGCAGATCGCCAAGCGGCGTACCATAGGCACAGAACCGATCATCCTGTTCACGGCGGACGATCTTGGCCGGAATGCCGACCACGGTTGCACCCTCGGGCACTTCACCCAGAACCACGGCGTTGCCGCCAACACGTGCATTCCTGCGCACGGTAAATGGTCCAAGGATTTGCGCGCCGGACCCGACAATCACGCCGTCCTCAAGGGTCGGGTGACGTTTCAGGCCGCGCTGGCCGTCGCTATTCACACTTGGCGATGTCCCGCCAAGGGTAACGCCTTGATACAGTGTGACATCATCGCCGATCTCGGCGGTTTCGCCGATTACGACACCCATGCCATGGTCAATAAAGAAGCGCTTGCCAATCGTCGCACCCGGGTGAATTTCTATCCCGGTCAACCAGCGCAAAATCTGCGACAGGAAGCGTGCCGTCAGGCGGAAACCGCGCTGCCACAGCCAATGTGTCCCGCGATAGCCCATGATCGCATGAAACGCCGGATAGCTGATCACGACTTCCCAACGGGATCGCGCCGCAGGGTCACGGGCGATCATCGCGTCAATTTCCTGACGAATTAGCTTGAACATGGGGCGGTCCACTGTGTAATTAGTACCTTCGATTCCCGGCAGCCACGCCCAGCCCCGTCCTTGCACATTAGCAATTGTCGGGTTCGACAGGCACCATCGGGTTAGCCGGAATATAGGATAACCGAGTAACTTGGTCAAGTATTTGCCCAAAGCAATTTATGCGCAAACACGAAAAAACTTACAAAAACACTCGGATATTTTTGTTACACACATCTTTCCATTCGTGGACAGGAGCAGTCTGATCCATGCCTGAGGTCATTTTTAACGGCCCCGAAGGTCGCCTTGAAGGTCGCTACCACCATAACGGCGCTGACGATTCGCCCATCGCACTTATCCTCCATCCGAACCCGCAACAGGGTGGCACAATGAATAACAAGTTGTGCTTTAACATGTTCAACATGTTCAAGGATCGCGGCTATTCCGTCATGCGGTTCAACTTCCGTGGCGTCGGCCGCTCACAGGGCGTATTCGATCAGGGGATCGGTGAACTGTCGGATGCGGCATCCGCGCTTGACTGGATGCAGACCTATAACGCCAATGCACGTGCAACCTGGGTTGCCGGTTATTCGTTCGGTTCCTGGATCGGCATGCAGCTTTTGATGCGCCGTCCGGAAATTGACGGATTTATTTCGGTCGCAGCCCCGGCAAGTGAACATGACTTCACCTTCCTTGCCCCCTGCCCGTCATCCGGCATTCTGATCCATGGCACGCAGGACACCAACATTCCGGTCGCCTCGGTCAACAAGCTTGCCGACAAGCTAAATGCCCAGAAAGGCATTGAAGTTGACATGTGCGCGATTGACGGTGCGGATCACTATTTTGCCAAACAGCAAGACGAAGTGATCAAGCACTCGATTGCCTATCTGGACAAGCGCGGCGCCTAAACCGCCCGCAGCCTGACCACACAAATAAAAGGCCGCCTGATCAGGCGGCCTTTTTCGTTGGGTAAAGCTTGCCACCACAACAGGGCTCTGCCACGCCCGTGGTCCCCGGGAAGCTGAGCGGCAAGTCACGTAAATGGCGCACAGCCAGGAAGCCAAAACACTCGGCCTCCACCGCATCACCATCCCAATCAAGCACGTCAACAGACTGCACCGGCACCCCAAGGCGGGTTGCGAGTGTTTCCATGATATAATCGTTGTGCCGCCCGCCACCACAGACAAACCAGCCTTTGGGCGCAGCTGGCAGATGGTTTACCCCGGCAACGATGGCCGCCACCGTGCAATTGGCAAGCGTTGCCGCCCCGTCGGATACATTAAGCTTGGCCTCAACCACCAGCCCGTCAATCCGTGCCGCCATATCTTCGCGGTCCAGTGATTTCGGCGGGATGCGGTCAAAATACGGGTCTTCAAGGAATTTGACCTCGACCATCGGGTCACCTGTGCCCGATGCCGCCGTTGCGCCGTTCAGATCAACCGGATTACCGGTATGGCGCAACATCCAGTCATCAATGCGCGCATTGCCTGGCCCGCAATCAAAGGCCAACAGGCCGTCATCCCCGTCGATATAGGTAACGTTGGAAACCCCGCCGATATTCAGAACTGCCACGGGCAGCTCAACACCGGCACTTTTGATCAGCGCGGCGTGATAGACAGGTGCCAAAGGTGCGCCTTCCCCGCCGGCGGCGACATCGGCCAACCTGAAATCGGCCACCACCGGGATGCCAGTTTTTTCCGCCAGCATATGGGGCGTTCCGATCTGGCGCGTCAGGCCCGATGCCGGTTCATGAAACACGGTCTGCCCATGAAAGCCGATCACACCAATATCGGCGGCCGACATGCCGGATTTATCCATCAGCATGTTAACAGCATCAACATGCACCTGTGTCAGATCATCGGCAACGACATGTTCGGTGTTGGTCGCACTGCGATTGCCAAAGCAGGCCCGCATACGTTCGCGCAATTCCGGCGCATAGGGCACAAAAACCGATTGCCCGGTGCGGCGCACTTCGATGCCATCGGTTTCAATGAGGGCTGCGTCCACCCCGTCAAGGGACGTGCCACTCATCATGCCGATTGCTGTTATCCAGCCGTGTCTCATGTCGTGCTCCGTGCGCGATCGCTGTTGGTTTTGAGCAGCCTAAAAGGAAATTATCGCGAATTCGTTACCCGTATGGCAGATCTGTTCGCCGATGCGTTGCCGAGCGGATGTTTTCTGTGCTAGATCATCGCCTCCGCACCGAATGGCGGATCAAATTTTCTATCACAACCAACATAGCGCAAAAACCATGACTGAACTGAAGTCTGATTTTCTCCGCGTCATGAATGACCGCGGTTACATCCACCAATGTACTGATCTTGAAGGCCTTGATGCCTATGCATCGGAAAATACGGTGGTGTGCTATGTGGGTTATGATTGTACTGCAGACAGCCTGCATGTCGGATCGCTTGTGTCGATCATGATGTTGCGCTGGCTGCAGAAAACCGGCCACAAACCGATCGTCCTGATGGGCGGCGGCACCACCCGCGTTGGGGATCCGACCGGCCGCGATGATGCACGTCCGGTTCTGACCGATGAAATCATCGAAGCCAACATGGCTGGCATCAAAAAGGTGTTTCAGCAATTCCTGACCTTTGGCGATGGCCCGACCGATGCGGTCATGGTCAACAATGCCGACTGGCTGGACAAGCTGAACTACATCGAATTCCTGCGTGATTTCGGTCGCCACTTCTCGGTCAACCGGATGCTGGCATTTGACTCGGTCAAGCTGCGTCTGGAACGTGAACAGTCGCTGAGCTTCCTTGAATTCAACTACATGATCCTGCAGGCCTACGACTTTGTCGAACTAAACCGCAACTATGGCTGCACGCTTCAGATGGGCGGATCGGATCAGTGGGGCAACATCGTCAATGGTGTTGAGCTTGGTCGCCGCGTTGATGAGAAATCGCTGTTTGGCCTCACCACACCGCTGATGACCACCGCATCGGGTGCCAAGATGGGCAAGACTGCGGCCGGGGCGATATGGCTGAACGAAGAACGTCTGTCGTCTTATGACTACTACCAGTTCTGGCGGAACACCGAAGATGCCGACGTGATCAAGTTCATGCGTCTGTTCACCGAGATGTCGCTCGATCAGATCGAAGAATACGCCAAGCTTGAAGGATCGCAGATCAACGAAGCCAAGAAAGTTCTGGCATTCGAGGCCGTCAAACTGTGCCGTGGTGAAGAAGCAGCCCTTGCGGCGGCTGAAACTGCGCGCAAGACCTTTGAAGAAGGTGTTCTGGCAGACGATCTTCCGACCGTGGAAGTTGCCAAGGCCGATCTTGATGCCGGTATTCCGGCCTTTGATCTTTTCCGCCGTGCCGACCTTGCCAAATCGGGCGGTGACGCACGTCGTCTGATCAAGGGTGGCGGCGCCAAGATCAATGACGAAAAAGTCAGCGACGAAAACGCCAATATCACCGCCGATGCGGTTAATGCAGATGGTGTGATCAAGGTATCTGCTGGCAAGAAACGCCATGTCCTGATCAAGCCGGTCTGATCAAAGAAGACCCGCAGAAAAACAAAAGCACCGCCGAGTGATCGTGCGGGGCTTTTTTCGTAACTGGTTGCCGACTTAGCCCGGCTCGGCACCGGTGATCAGGTTGCGGAACACGCCAGGCACAAAGGTCGATAGCGGATTGACCGTAATGCTGGGGTCGCTCAGATCGCCCTCCACCGTGTAGGTCGGGGCAAATATGCCACCACCCTCTTCGCCGACCAGAATGTCGCCCAGGATCGGAATGGCACCCAGCGCGGAATTCAGTGCGTAAATCGGCACGATCGACCCGGCCAGTCGGATTTCCGATTTGGCCAAATCAATCGAGCCATTTGCCGTTACCCCGACGGCTGCGCCGTTTGCCGCCACCTTTGACAGCGACAGCACATCATTGACATAGGTGAAGTCGCCGTTCATTTCGCTAAAGGCGATGCCATTGCCTTGCAACACATCGCCAAGCCCGGTCAGCGACGCCGCACTGAGCACGCGGGCCGCAATCGGCGCATTGACCACGCGGAATTCATTGACCGTGACCTTACCGGTGAAGGGTTGGGCAATGTCGCGTTCATCAACCGTGCCTTCAATCGTCAGGCGTCCGCCCAGAAGATTTTCATACATATCAACCGCACGCAGGAAACGCCCCGCATCCTCGCTGGTCATTGTGACCTTGCGGGTCTGGAAGTCTTCGCGGACGACTTGCACAAACACATTGGCCCGGTCACCAAATGCACCGTTCAGAACAAGACGGTCCCATTCCTGCCCGACCGTATGGATCGATCCGCGCAGATCGGCCAGAAGTTCACCGTTGGCCATAACCATCTGTTCGATATTCAGGAACACTTCGGTGGTGCCGCCGGTTCGCTCGGCACGCTCGCCAATGCCACCGGTATTCGTTTCCGACGCGGCTTTGCCTGCGTCGTCATTGCTTTGTTCGTCATCGACGATCCATGGGGTCGCGATCAATTGACGCGCCGAGATTTCCAGCTCGCGCTTGTCGGTTTCCTGACGCAAGGTGATCTTGCCATCATTTAGCAATGGCTCAGCCCCCTTAAGCAGGAAACCGCCAGCTTCCAGCGTCACAAGATAGCTCTGCTCATCCGGCTCGCCGTCCGCAGGCGCTTCACCGGATGCGTCATCCTCAAGGAACGGACGCAAATCGAATTGCGCACCCCGCAGATCGACCAGCAATCGATTGCCTTCTTCCATGCGAATGGTGCCAGCAAGATCAATATTTTCGCGAAAACGGGTGTCTTGCAGCTCGACAAACCATTTGTCGGCCATGGCGTTGTCACCGCGCCAGTTGCCACGGCCTGTTGCCTCAAGCGCTGGTGCAATCAGTGAGAAACTGTCAAGCACCCCACCGCCATCAAACATTACGGCAACATCAAACTTCGCCGCAGCATTTGCGCCGGGCTCCTTGCGATATCCCACTTTTTCGATCGGAACCGAAATCGCCGAATTGGTCAAATCAAGGTCACCGACCACACGGACCTGATCAGAGCCGACGCGGATATCCAGCTCCCCCTTCGCCATCCCGTTCAGGTACGGGCCGGGATCAAGTTCGATATCGGGCAAAACGGCAAGATCAAGATCGCCCGATAGTTTGTAGCGGCTTCGGACCTCAGCCTCTTGCGCAAAGGTTTCGACCCAGTTGATGTTGGTTTTGCCGTTGCCAATCGTGGCCGTGCCGCCAAGTTCAAGCCCCTTGGTGTTAACCTGCAATTCAAAGCTGCCCGCGGTGACATCCATGCCGCGGAACGCACCAACGATCCCGGCCTTTTCAATCCGCGAGGCTGCCGCGACATCGACATCGTCAAACGTCACATCGCGAAGCAACGGGAAATGTAGGCGCACACGGGTTGCCTGTTCACCACTGATCTGGGCCGGGTCGATGCCAAGCCGGGTGGCAAAGCCAAGTGGTTTTGCCTCAATCAGTTCCAGTGCCTTGCGCGCACTGCCCTGTGCGACGATTTCGATATCGGCATAGGGGGTCGGTTCATCAAGTTTGGTGAAAATGATGCTGGCATCGGTTACCTGAATGCCATCGGCCTCGCCGGTATTTACAAAGATGCTGAAACTGGTTTCATCAAATTCGGCACGCCCGGCGGAATTATGCACTTCCGGCATTTCACCAAGATAATGCACGGTCACACCCGACATGGTCATCTGACCACCAAGATCATCAACAATGACCTCGCCCGCATCGTCCAGGCGCAGTTCGGTGTGCAAGGTTGCCTGATGAACAATCCCCTCGGACAGGTTGGTGACGACCCAGGTCCGCGCATCCACACCGACCCCTTCGGGCCAGAGACGATCCAGATCGTTGGTTGCGACGTTCTTGGCGGACGCATCAAGATTGACTTGCCACTGCCCGAACGGGTCAAGCACGACCCCCTGAAGTTTGGCGGATGCATCACCAACATTCAGCACGACATCATCAATGCTGAAGCGACCGGGCACATAGCTTGTGACAATCTGTCCGTCCGAAACCCGATAGGTCGCCCGTATTTCGTCGGGGAAGGTGATCACGCCACTTCCAACCGACAGGTCGGTGGCCGCCGTAAGCAATTCACCCTTCGCGTCAAAGCTTGCGCGCAGCTTTCCCGAAACCGGGACATAGGCATCGCGCAATTGTTCAAACAGGTCCGAGATGCTGACAAGATCAGCAAGCTGCACCTCGCCAATTTCAGCTTCAAGATCGACCTGATCGGTTTCGATACTGTAATCGCCCGTGACACGTACCTGGGTGGATATATCCCCGGCACTGACCTGCATCGAGGCTTCCGCGCCGATCCCGAAGGCCCGGCGTGTCAACAAAATATCAGCCTGCGGTGCCGCCCAGATAATGCCGATTTTATCATCGCGCACTTCAAGATCGGCATTCACCACCCCGAAACTTTCGAAATAGGCCGCGGCTGGAATATCGGTGCGTTCGCCCGAAAGAATGGCAAACACATCCTGCAGGACCGTATTGCCGGAACGTTCAACAGTTTCGGTGTCACCCGCGGCGTTTTCAGGTTCAGCCGGAAGTTGATCGGCATTCACGTCCGGTGCATCAGGGAGTTCAATCGTAACTGAGGCCCCGCGCCCCTTGTCGTAAATTTGGCCTGTTGCCGCACCATCATCGTTGCGCGTGTTTTCCGAAGGGTTCGTGCCATCTGCGGCGGTTTCTTCGGCGACATAGCCGACATCAATCGTGCCATCGGCCCGCCGTTCAAGGCGAATGCGCGGGCCGATCAGATTAAGCTCGCGCAGGGCAAGCACGCCTTCAAAAAGCGCCTTGCTGGAAAACACGACATCGGCTTCGGGGACGTGAAGCATTTCCTGATCATCGGGGCCAAAGATGCTGACGTCGCGCAAACCGACATCAAATTTTTCGTCCCAGCCGCGCCAGCGCAGAACGACGTCGCCTATTGCCAGCCGATTATTGCCCATCGATTTGTTGAGATGATCAACCAGATACGGGGTCAGACGATGCAGGGACACAGGTTCCTGAGACAGCCGCCAGATCGTGACTGCTGCAAATACGCCGACAAACAGGACGATGGCTGATAAAGTCAGCGCCAGCCATCCGGCAAAGGTCTTAACGTGGCGCACTCATTTTACCTTGTGTTCCCGATGTCATATGCAGTGATATCAATAACTTCTCTTGTCTGGCATGGTTGTCGATGGATCATTGGATCCTAAAATACCAGACAGTTATTGATCTATACCCCTTTTTGTCCGATCACAGAAAAGCTAGAAACATATAAGTCATCCTGTTGATCAGGACGTCCTACTCCTTGCAGAGATTATGCAATCAGGCTCAATCCTTTGCATAGCGCGGTTTGTGACCATTTCGCAATACAAGGAACGCAAAAAGTGTCTCTTTCCTGGATTTCACAGGACCTGCCCAAAGCCTTTGACGCCGACCGTGTGACCAATGCGCTCGAACGCTGGAACACATTGGCGGGTCGACCAGCGTTTGAAAGCCTGTCAGACAAAATTGGCGAGATTGCGTCCAATCCCCAAAAACGTGCGGTTCTTGAAGCACTTTTTGGTAACAGCCCCTATCTGACCAATCTTTGCCTGCGTGATCCCGATACGGTCTGTGACGTGTTTGACAGCGGCCTTGATCAGGCATTTGCCAACGCGCTTGAGCCCGTGAAAGTCAGTGCGAATGCACGCGATCTTGATCAGACGACCACCATGGCGACTGTCCGTCACGCCAAACGCCGCGCGGCGCTGGTGATCGCGATTGCCGATATCTGCAAGGCCTGGAAACTTGATCAGGTCACATCGGCGATCAGCAAAACGGCCGAGTACACCCTTGATTTCACCATGGCACATTGCCTGTCCGCCATGGCGCGGCTGCGTAAATATGACCTGCCCAACCCGGAAAATCCGCTTGAGGGATCCGGGATCTTTGCCATTGGCATGGGGAAACTCGGTGCCGGGGAACTGAATTATTCATCGGATATCGACCTGATCTTCCTCTATGATCAGGATGTGGTGACCTATATCGACCCTGATCGCATTCATCAGGATCTGGTGCGGATGGTGCGCGACATCACCCGGATCATGGAAGAACGCACCGGCGACGGATATGTTTTCCGCACTGATTTGCGCCTGCGTCCGGACCCGGCATCAACCCCGCCAATTCTTTCGATGATTGCGGCTGAAACATACTATGAAACCGTCGGCCAGAACTGGGAACGTGCGGCCATGATCAAGGCCCGCATTGTTGGTGGCGACCGCGTTTCGGGCAATGAATTCCTTGAAATCCTGCGACCCTTTGTCTGGCGCAAGCATCTTGATTTCATTGCCATTCAGGACATTCATTCGATCAAGCGCCAAATCAATGCCCACAAGGGCGGCAGCAAGATCAATATCCCCGGTCACAATATCAAGCTTGGTCGTGGCGGCATCCGCGAGATCGAATTTTTTGCCCAGACCCAGCAACTGATTTGGGGCGGTCGTGAAATTGCGCTGCGTGGCAAGGCAACCTGCGACACCTTGCGCACCCTGACCAAGTTCGGCCAGGTGTCCGAGGAAGTGCGCGACGAAATGCTGGCCGCCTATGATTTCCTGCGCACGGTCGAACACCGGCTGCAAATGATCAATGATCAGCAAACCCAAACTCTGCCCGATACCGATCAGGGATTATTGGCACTGGCGACCTTCCTTGGCTATGAGACGCTTGATGCCTTCAAGGCGGATTTGCTGCTTCATCTGCGCAATGTCGAAAACAATTATGCCGAACTGTTTGAAGACGACACGACCCTTGCCGGTGCCAGTGGCAACCTTGTCTTCACGGGCACCGAAGACGATCCGGAAACCCTGGTCAATCTGCGCGAGATGGGCTTTGAAAATGCCGAAAACGTATCGGTCACGGTGCGGGGCTGGCATCATGGCCGTTACCGGGCAACCCGATCACGCCGGGCGCGTGAAATCCTGACCGAACTGATGCCGACCCTTTTGGCAGCACTTGGTAAAACAACCAACCCGGACATGGCATTTCGTGCCTTTGACGACTTCCTCAAAGGTCTGCCGGCCGGCGTGCAGTTGTTTTCGCTGTTCACCGCCCATCCGCAGTTGCTTGAACTGCTGGCCCAGATTGCCGGGACCGCGCCGCGCATGGCGAAATATATCGGGCGTAATGCCGCGGTGCTTGATTACGTATTGATGTCGGGCTTCCACGAAGAACTGCCTGATGCGGATGCGATGCTGGCGGAGCTTGATGCCCGCCTGTCGCGCGAAGACATGGTTGAAGACTGGCTTGATGCCGCGCGGCGATGGGCCAATGACCAGAAGTTCCAGATTGATGTGCAAACCATCCAGAACCGTCACACCCCGCACGAAGCAGGCCGTGCATTGGCCGATGTTGCCGACGTTGCCATTCGCGCACTGTTCCCGCGAATTGCCGACGATTTTGCTGCCAAACATGGCTCGTTTGCAGATGGCGGGCTTGCGGTGTTTGCATTGGGCAAGCATGGCGGGCAGGAACTTTCACCCGGGTCCGACCTTGATATGGTGTTTATCTATGAGGTGCCCGAAGATGCCGAAGAATCAGACGGCGAAAAACCATTGTCGCCGGGCCACTATTTCATCCGGCTAAGCCAGCGTTATATCAACGCCCTGTCGGCCCCGACCGCCGAAGGGGTTCTGTTTGAAACCGATCTTCGCCTGCGCCCCAGCGGATCCAAAGGGCCGCTTGCCACCCATTTCAAAAGTTTCGAGACTTATCAAAACAACGAAGCCTGGACGTGGGAGCACATGGCGCTAACGCGATTGCGTGCGGTTTATGGCCCAAAGGCACTGTGTGACAAGGTATTGGCCACGACCAATGACGTGCTGTGCAAGCAACGCGATCCGGACAAACTGGTGCGCGAAGTCTATGATATGCGCAACCGCATGGAGGCCGGCAAAGGCGACAACCACCCATGGGCGATCAAGATGCGCCGCGGCGGTTTGGTCGATCTGGAATTCATTGCGCAATATCTACAACTGCGCCATGCCCATGACCACCCGGAGGTCCTGTCACCGACAACCCGCGAGGTTTTCAAAAATCTGGCGACGGTGGGGATCCTTGATGACGAAGAGGCCGAGTTTCTGGCCAATTCCGCATCGTTCTGGCTGGCGTTGCAGGCGATGTTACGCCTGACGACAGAGGGCCCGTTTGATCCGGAAAAAGCCAGCGAGGATTTGCAAAAAATGCTGGCAAATGCCGGAAAATGTGATGATTTCGCAAGCCTTCAGGACAAAATGGAAATGACGGCAACCCGCATCAAGGAGATCTATGATCGCGTGGTTGCAGCCCCCGCGGAAAAGATTGCGCCAACAGATGCACCGCAATGATCCAAGCCCCCTTGCCATCCTTATAAGGCTTTGTATTTTCACGGTTGCAACATGCCGCTATGCGGTCCCAAAAGATTAAAGGATAGACCATGACAGTTGATGTTGGTGACAAGGCCCCGGATTTCGAATTGCCAACCGATGGCAATGGCAGCGTGAAACTGTCGGATCTGGCAGGCAAACCGGTGGTGATCTATTTCTATCCCAAGGACATGACGCCCGGTTGCACGACCGAGTCCTGCGAATTCCGCGATGCCGAACCCGATTTCAGCGCTGTGAATGCGCAGATCATCGGCATTTCCAAGGACAGTGCGGACCGGCACGACAAATTCAAGGCCAAGCATGACCTGAACTTCATTCTCGCCTCCGACGAGAACGGCACTACGTGCGAGGATTACGGTGTCTGGAAAGAAAAAAGCATGTATGGCAAAAAATTCATGGGTATCGAGCGGTCGACCTTTGTCATTGATGGCAACGGTGTCATTCGCAATGCCTGGCGCAAGGTAAAGGTCAAAGGCCACGTTGCCGAGGTTCTTGAGGCTGTCAAAGCCCTTTGAATTTAGATTTTTCCCGTATCAAGGCCCGGCGATCAGTTGCCGGGCCTTTGTTTTTTTGGCGGTAAAATCGTTTTCTTTCAGACGGCTGGCCGTATTGCGTTTTGCTGATTTTGTTGCCATCCCTTGTTTGTCGGGCTAACAATTCGGATATGGGAGTGATGGGTGAGGTCTAATTCTCGCCTGTTCGATGAAAACTCACCGGCATGCCGGCAAAGCGGGTAATCAAATGAATAACAATGTTGTTGATCTCGACGATCAAATGCTGGCGGATTTTCGCGACGAAGCACATGACATCATCAATTCGATTGACGTTCATCTGCAAAACGCACGCGGCAAAAAAGATCCCGCCCATCTGACCGCCATCCAGCGCGAAATATTCAATCTGCGATACAAGGGCAAGTCAGTATCAGCGCCGCTGATCAACCTGACCAGCCATCGTCTTGCGGATTACGTCACGACCTGCAAGGAACTGAACGAAGGCGCAATTGAAGATATCCAGGCCTTCGTCGACAAGATCCAGTCCCTGCTTGATGGTGACATGACGGCTGGCGGGACCGACACCGCCGAATTCGTGCGCGAACTGCCGTCCAAACGGACCCCTGATATTGACCCAGCATGGCTGAAACAGGCCAATGTCGAAGCCTTGCTGGTCATTCCGCAACGCTCCCTGGCAACCATTCTGGAACGCGAACTAGCCGCTTGTGGTTATCGCAGTTCGGTCACACAAACATCATTCGAGGCGATCGAACTTGCCGTGCGCACCCGCCCGGATTTCATCATTGTCGCCAAGACCATTGATGAATTGACCGGTGTTGATCTGGCCAATGCCCTGCAGGCGATGCCGAAAACACGCGGCATTCCGACCGCAGTTCTGACCTCGGATGCACCGAACCATCCGTCGCTTCAGGATTTGCCGTGCCGGACCGCGATCATCCGCAAGGGCAATGCCTTTGGCGAGGATCTGGCAGAGGCACTGGCGCGCTTTAACATTACCTGATTGCGCAAGCGCCAAACGATTTCAAAGGGCGGTCCGAACCTTGATGGTGGGCCGCCCTTTTTGTTTGCCAATTGACCCTATGGCCACCAAGTGGCAGACAAAGCGCAACTGAACCCAAACCCCATACCCGGACGATCATGACCAAACTGACCCTTGCTGATGCTGCCAAACGTGCCCTTCTGACAGAAGACGCCACAGAGAAGGCCGATGTCACTGCCGAAATGGCAGCGATGTGGCGCAATGGCGAGATCAGTGAAGTGGGCTCAACTGATCTGCCCGATCGTCCCGGTCGTCCGGCAAAGCCGGAATTGCTGCCGCCCAACAAGATGCCCAAGCGCAAAAAAGGCAGCGTTCAGGGACGTATTGGCCTTCTGCATGCGCTGGCCCACATCGAACTCAATGCCATCGATCTCGCATGGGATTTGTGTGTGCGCTTTCCCGAGGCAGACATGCCGCGTGATTTTCACGATGCCTGGGTTCAGGTCGCCGATGACGAAGCGCGCCATTTCAAAATGATCAACAAACGCCTTGGGGAACTGGGCGCGGCATATGGTGACCTTCCCGCACACGACGGGCTTTGGCAGACATCGATGGATACGGCCTATGACATTCTGCCGCGTCTGGCGGTCGTGCCGATGGTGTTTGAGGCACGCGGCCTTGATGCCACGCCGCCGACCATTGAACGGCTTCTGGCGCATGGGGATACGGAAAGTGCCCGCATCCTTAAAATCATTGCACATGACGAAATCGCCCATGTCGCCGCGGGCCGAAAATATTACGAATATGTCTGTGATCAGCGCGACCTGCCCTACTACACCACATGGCATGATATGCTGCGCAAGCATTTCCGCGGACCGCTCAAACCACCGTTTAATGACGAAGCGCGCTATGAAGCCGGCATGCCGCCGGACTATTATCAGGACTATGTCCTTGAACTACCTGACATTGACGGTGATAGCGCATAAGGCTTTTGCGCGCCTGATAAGAATTCATCAAAAAATTGATACACCTCATGGTGGTGCAATCTGAAATCAACGACACTCCCCTTCGCGATATTTGAAGAAAAGACGTTCTTTTCCGTATCATCAGCAAGGAGATGTCACCATGCCCTCCACCATGAAAGCCGCCGTCGTTCGGGCGTTTGGCAAGCCGCTGTCGATTGAAGAAGTCACCGTACCCAAGGTCACGCCGGGGAAAATCCTGGTCAAGATCGAAGCGTCCGGTGTCTGCCATACCGACCTTCACGCGGCCGAAGGCGACTGGCCGGTCAAACCGAACCCGCCCTTTATTCCGGGCCACGAGGGTGTCGGCATCGTTGCCGAAGTTGGCGAAGGCGTGACATCCGTCAAGGAAGGCGACCGTGTTGGTGTCCCGTGGCTGCATTCCGCCTGCGGGCATTGCCATCACTGCGTTACGGGTTGGGAAACACTTTGCGGCGAACAGCTCAATACCGGCTATTCGGTGAATGGCGGCTTTGCCGAATATGTCCTGGCCGACCCGAACTATGTTGGCCACCTGCCCGATCCGCTTGAATTTGGCAATGCAGCCCCGGTGCTGTGCGCTGGTGTCACGGTCTATAAGGGGCTTAAGGAAACCGAATGCAAGCCCGGCGAGACCGTGGTGATTTCCGGCGTCGGCGGGCTTGGCCATATGGCGGTTCAATACGCCAAGGCGATGGGCATGAAAGTTATCGCCGTTGACATTGCCGACGAGAAACTTCAACTCGCCAAAGACCTTGGTGCGGACTGGACGATGAACGCGGCCGAAACAGACGTTGTTTCCGAAGTTCAGAAACAGATGGGCGGTGCCAATGGCGTGCTTGTCACCGCCGTTTCGCGCGCTGCCTTCAAACAGGGTGTAGGCATGCTGGGCCGTGGTGGGACTATGGCACTGTGCGGCCTGCCGCCCGGAACGTTCGAGCTTGATATTTTCGATACGGTCCTGTCACGCAAGACCATCCGTGGATCGATTGTCGGCACCCGTGCCGACCTTCAGGAAGCCCTTGATTTCGCCGGTGACGGTAAGGTGCATTCCCACTTCACGACCGAGCCGATGGAAAACATCAACTCGATCTTTGACCGCATGCGCGATGGCAAGATCGATGGCCGTATTGTTATGTCGATCTGATCGACTAAGGCACTATTTCGACTGCAAAAAGGCTGCCATTCGGCAGCCTTTTCTTTTGGGTTCAGGCCGCTTTGGCCCGCATCGCGGCCTCATGATCGAGCAGCCATTTCTTGCGCACAAGCCCACCGGCATAGCCGGTCAATGTGCCGTTCGATCCGATCACCCGATGGCACGGCACAATGATCGATATTGGGTTCAACGCATTGGCACGTGCCACCGCCCGAACAGCCTTGGGGTTGCCAAGCTGATCTGCCAGCCCGGCGTATGAAACGCTTTTTCCACTCGGGATATTGACCAAGGCATCCCAAACCGATTTCTGAAACGCCGTCCCGACCATGTTGATCGCATCCATCGGCAGCACGCCGACGGATCCGGAGAAATAGCCATCCAGCCAGTCAGTGATCGGTGCTGGTACCGCGCCGCCCTCTTTCCATTCAAGGTTCTTGAACCGTCGTGTCTGAATGGTTTTAAGGCGATCATCGTTGTCTTCGAAATCAAGATGCACCAGTTCGCCATCAATCGAGGCGAGCGAGAGTTTCCCGATCGGGCTGGCATAACGCACGACGTTGATTTGGGTGGACATCGTCATTCTCCTTCCAATGCGGACCAAAGATATTGCGCGGCATATGCCCGCCATGGCCGCCAGTTTTCCGAAATGCTTTCCAGTGCCTTGGCCTTGTCCGGCCCACCGCCCATGCCAGATGCCTTCAGGATGCCAAGATCGGCCGCCGGGAAGGCATCCGGGTCACCAAGCCCGCGCAGGCCAAAATAGTTCAATGTCCAGGGGCCAATGCCCTTGATCGCGGTCATGGCGGCAATCAGCTCATGCCCTGACATCTGATCACAATCCGGTCTGGCAAACAGATCAATCACGTCGGCAAGGGTCTGAGCCCGGCGCGTGGTCAAACCAATCGGGATCAGTTCCTGCCCGATCAGACTTTGGGGTGACGGGAAGACATGCGTGATCCCCGTCCCAGTGATCAGATCATCGGGCAAGACATCGCCAAACCGGGCCACAAGTCGCCAGGCCAAGGTACGTGCCGCCGCGACCGAAACCTGTTGGCCCAAAACGGCCCGAAGGGCGAGTTCAAACCGATCCCAGCATCCAGGCACGCGCAGACCGGGTCGTTTTTGCACCAACGGCGCCAGCAAGGCATCGTCGGAAAACTGTGCTGTGATGGACGGCACATCGGCATCAAGATCAAAAAGTCTGCGCACCCTTGCACCGATTTCAAGCACCGCCTCCCGGGCCGGACCACGGAGGATGACATCCACGCCGGCTTGGTCGGCGCTGAAATGACAGATCATCAAGCCGAGCTTGCCATCAATTTTGAAACCGCGCGCATAGGTGCGTTCACGGACGGTTTCCAAGCCCGGAATGGCACGTGCGCGGAAAAAGCTCAGAAGATATTCGGCATCAAAGGGTTGTCGGGCACGCAGACGTAAAATCAAATCATCATTGCGCGCAGCAAACGGATCATCCGAGCCCAGTTTTTCCGGGCTCACAGTTTCGACACCGCGGCGAAAGGCTGTTGGGGCCTGCCCATAGGCCTGTTTCATCGCATCGTTAAAGCGACGCAAACTCCCGAAGCCAGCAATGTCGGCGATTTCGGTCATGGTCAGGTTGCTATCGACAATCAACTGCCGTGCCCGCAACAGACGGCGTGCCTTGGCGTGTTCTTGCGGCGTGACACCGGTGTGTTCCTTGAAAATACGCCGCAAATGCCGGTCCCCGACACCAAGCCGGTCGGCCAGATCAGTGATCGAGCCATTTTCAAGCACGCCCTGATCAATCAGACGTACCGCACGGACGACCGTGGCATGCACACCGGTACTTGCCGGGCTGCCCGGGGCGGCTTCGGGGCGGCAGCGCAGGCATGGGCGAAAACCATGCGCAATTGCGGCCTCGGCACTGGGATAGAATTCCACATTGTCGCGCTTGGGCGTGACCGCCGGGCAAATCGGGCGACAGAAAATCCCGGTCGTCCGCACAGCGGTATAAAACCGCCCGTCAAACCGACGGTCGCGGGTTTTGAGTGCCTGATAGCAAATATCGTTATTGAGCTGTTCCATGCCGCGCAGTTTAGCAGAACCGCACGATAAAACTCGCCAGATTCGGACTCAGACGTTTTAAAACTTTTTTGAGAATATAATTAATCACATTTCAACTTTTGCGTTTAATGATTAAATACTCAAGAAGCAAGTATTGTCCCTAAATGGGGATGTTTTCGCGTCGTCAAAAAAGCGAATAAAGAAACCCGCGGCACATTTTGTTGCTTTTAAACCATGGGTGCAAGCCGACCAGAACTCTGGAACAGGGCAACGGCAATGCGAGAGGAAATGTCATGAAACGTATTTCGGTGAAGCTACCGACGATCATTGCAGGCCTGATCCTGCTGACAGCGCTGAGCGCTGGCGGAATTTTATCCTTTGAACTTTGGGTGACCCAGAAAACCGAGGTGCAGAACAAGCTTCTGGCGCTTACGGATGCGCGCAAAGAGTCGATCCAGTCCTACCTGACATCGATTGAAGAAGACCTGATCATCGAGGCTGACAGTGGCTTTACCCGCGATGCGCTAAACGCTTTTTCCCGAAGCTGGGAACAGCTGGATGGCAATCCGATGGCCACCCTGCAAAATCTTTACATCACCGAGAACAGCTACCCGCTTGGCGAAAAGCATCTGCTGACCGATGCCGGGGATGGATCGGACTGGAGCCAGGCCCACCGGACCTATCACCCGCATTTTCGCGAGTTTCTTGAACTCAAAGGCTATTACGACATCTTCCTGATCCGCGCCGATGGGGAGCTTGTCTATTCTGTCTTCAAGGAAGCGGACTTTGCCACCAACCTCAAAACAGGCGAATGGGCGGAGACCGATCTGGGCCGGGTATTTCGCGATACATTGGCGCTGAACTCCCCCAAGGACATCGCCTTTACCGATTTCAGCCCCTATGCACCCAGTGCCGATGCCCCGGCCAGTTTCATCGCCCATCAAGTCCGGTCTGAAGCAGGCGAATTACTTGGTGTGATTGCCTTCCAGATGCCGATTTCACGCATCAACAGCATCATGAATGCATCGGTTGGTATGGGCGAAAGTGGTGAAACCTATATCGTTGGTGAAGACGGGTTGATGCGAAGTGACTCCCGGTTTTCCGAAGAAAGCACGATCCTTAAAAACCGTGTGAACGAGGATGCAACCCGCGATGCATTGGCGGGCAATAGCGGCATTCACGAAATTGTTGATTACCGCGGCGTCCCGGTCATTTCAGTTTATACGCCGATCCAGTTCAATGGCGTCGACTGGATTGTTCTGGGCGAGATTGACACTGCCGAGGCATTTTCCCCGGTTTATCGTGCCCTGATGATTGCGGCGGTGATTGTCGGCCTTGTGGCAGTGCTTGGCATCGGGGCGAGTATCCTCTTTGCCCGTTCAGTGACCCAACCGATCAAAAAAATTGTCGGCAACCTTGGCACCCTTGCCGATGGCAAGCTTGATACCAAAGTCTTTGGTACAGATCGTCCCGATGAGATTGGCGACATCGCCAAGGCAACCGAAGTCTTTAAAAAGAACATGATCCGCGCCAAGGAACTTGAGGCCGAAGCCGAGCAAGCCAAGGTGCAGGCCGCGGCAGAAAAGCGCGAACAAATGAACAAGTTGGCCGATGCGTTTCAGGACAATGTCGGCACGATTGTCAAAGTTGTGGCGTCGGCGGCAACCGAACTTGAGGCAACCGCCCAAGGCCTTACCGCGATCATGGAACAGACCAATGCACAGGCAACATCTGTTTCAAATGCGTCTGGCCTTGCCAGTACCAATGTCGAAACGGTGGCATCTGCCTGCGAAGAGATGGCCGCATCCATTCGCGAAATCAGCGCGCAGGTCCAGAACGCAACCAACATAACCACTCGGGCCACAGAAACGGCAAGCTCGACCCGCGAAACGGCAAACGGGCTTGCAGGTGCTGTACGCGAAATTTCCAGCGTGGTGGAACTGATTCAGGACATTGCGGAACAAACCAATCTGCTGGCTCTGAACGCCACCATTGAGGCAGCACGTGCAGGGGATGCCGGCAAGGGGTTTGTCGTTGTCGCACAGGAAGTCAAAAATCTGGCCAACCAGACGGCGCGTGCGACCGAAAACATCACCGCCCAGATCGAAAAGGTACAGGGCATTACCAACACAATGGTCACCGCGGTTGATGAAATCAGCGATGTCATCGAAAACAACAAGCAAAGCTCGACCGTGATTTCGGCAGCAGTTGAACAGCAGGACGCCGCCACGAACGAGATTAGCCATAACATTGCACTGGCGGCCAACGGCACACAGGAAGTGACCAATGCGATTGGCGATGTCACCAAGGCCGCAAATGAAGGAAGCCATTCCGCGACCCAGGTCCTGGCCAGCGCGCAAGAGCTTTCAAAATCGGCCGCCCGCCTTGGCAAAGAAGTCGACAGTTTCATCGCAACGGTTCGCGCCGCCTGATCAAACTGCCCGGAAACGCCAAAACGCGCCCCGCTTGAAGGTGGGGCGCGTTTTTCGTGCGTTTAAAGCTTTGCGTCGGGCTTAGTTCAGCGGGATGTCGTTATCAGATTTGCTGTCCTGATATTGGGCCGACAATCGGTCATATTCATCCGAAATTGCCTTGGCGCGTGTCAGATAGGCGGCCTTCTGATCGCCGGGCAGATCGGCAACCATGCCCATCATGGAATGGCTATCCCAGAAGGCATTGGATTTGTTGTATTCGCCGTCCTCAAGGGTGAAGACCTCCTTCATGATTTTCAGATCATGGGGAATGGCAAAGGCATCACGCGAATCTTCATACGAGAAGAAATAATAGAAATTATCAAACCCGGCCCAGGTGATAGCCGACAGGCACATGGAGCACGGCTCATGCGTCGAAAGAAAAATCAGCTCCGACGTTGCCGGGCGCTGATCAGAGGGCATTTCATAGAACCGCTTCAGGCAATGGACCTCGCCATGCCAGAGCGGATTTTCGGTTTCATTGTTGGTTTCGGCAATGACCAGCGAAAGGTCATCCTTGCGCAGGATCGCCGCACCAAACAGCTTGTTGCCGCCCGATACGCCGGCACGGGTTTTGGGCAGAATGTCGTCCTCTAGCACGGAAAACAGGCGGGCGAGGATATTCTGATCAGCGTTGGTATCGGTCATGTTGGCGGTCCCGGATGGCGGTGATTTTACATGCTGCTATTTCATCGCGTCCGGGCCGCCAAGCCAACCTGTTTTTCATATCAACAGGCGCTAAACAGCCTATCGATACGCTTTACAATCAAAGACCGCGCAATATGCCGTCATTATCAGGCATCTGGCGCCTTTCCGGCGGAACCGGAATATAGAAATCACGATCAAGCAAGGTGGTGATCGCAATCAGCGTCGGGGATTTCTGATCCCGTACCTTGGTGATCAGCGCATGATCAACCGGGGCCATTTCGCGGATTTTGATGACTTCGAAAATCGGACCGTTGGGTGTAGCGAGTTTGAACTGGTCGCCGACCGCGACCGGACCATGGGACTGATGGGCCATTTGGATCTTCCCGTGAGAGTATGGATGTTTGCTCCGCACGACCTGCCCGTGTCCCGTATTACCCGGGTGTTTTGTTGTATGCGACAGATCGCGCTTGACCACACTGTTGCAGAGCTATCCGGCAATTCTGTGACAGAAATGGGATATTTGCGCTCGATTTGCGATTTTCTGCCGGTTTGACCATCGCAAAACAAAAAACACCCCGCCAGATCCGGACGGGGTGTTTTCAAATGCAGGTGGTTCAGGATAGCCGATCAGTCGATATCTTCGATTTCCCCGGCCGACCCTGTGACCTTGGCAGCAAGGGCCGCGGCCATGAAGGCATCAAGATCGCCGTTCAGAACGCCCTGGGTATCAGACGTTTCCGTACCCGTGCGCAGGTCCTTGATCATCTGATAAGGCTGCAGGACGTACGATCTGATCTGATGGCCCCAACCGATATCGGTTTTGCTGTCTTCGACAGCCTGTGCCTCGGCTTCGCGTTTTTGCAGCTCTGCCTCATACAGGCGGGCTTTCAGCATCTTCATCGCCGTATCGCGGTTTTTGTGCTGCGAACGGTCGTTCTGACACTGGGCAACGATGCCGGTCGGGATATGGGTGATACGCACAGCAGAATCGGTTCTGTTAACGTGCTGACCACCGGCACCCGATGCGCGATAGGTATCGACACGAAGATCCTTATCAAGGATTTCAATTTCGATATCGTCGTCAATCACCGGATAAACCCAAACCGACGAGAAGCTGGTATGGCGACGTGCCGAACTGTCATAGGGCGAAATACGCACCAGACGATGCACACCTACCTCGTTCTTGAGCCAGCCATAGGCATTATGGCCGGTGATCTTGTAGGTCACCGATTTGATACCGGCTTCCTCACCATCACTTTCTTCAAGCATCTCAAGCTTGTAGCCTTTGGACTCCGCCCAACGATAATACATGCGCGCCAGCATCGATGCCCAATCCTGGGCCTCGGTCCCGCCAGCACCGGCATGAATTTCAAGATAGGCGTCATTTCCATCAGCTTCGCCAGAAAGCAGGCTTTCAAGTTCACGCTTTGCCGCGATGTCGCGGATCGAGCGCAGAACCTCTTCGGCCTCTTCAACGGTTTCGTTGTCTCCTTCGGCTTCGCCGAGTTCGATCAGACCAACACTGTCTTCAAGCTCCTGGGCGAGCTTTTTATAACCATTGATGGCGTCATCAAGCTGGGTACGTTCACGCATGACTTTCTGCGCGTTTGCCGCATCGTCCCAAAGGGTCGGGTCTTCGGCAAGTGCGTTCAGTTCGTCGAGGCGTCTAAGAGCGTTATCCCAGTCAAAGATGCCTCCTCAGCAGTGCCATCGACTGCTTGATTTCATCGACCAATGCCTGTGCTTCGGCGCGCATTGATGTCTCCGTTATTCGTCTGAAAATCTGTTTTGCCACATCAAAGATGTAGCAATGTCGGCGTGGCTTATAACAGTTTTTGTCCGGCTTGAAACCCCTGCAACCATGCAAAAACCCGACACAGAATTTGTGCCGGGTTAATGTCTTTTTCGGACGAACTCAAAGGTCCGCGAAATACGGCCTAGTAAATGCCACCCGGCCCGGACACAGCGCCTGCACTGTTATCCGAATTTCCGGATCCGCTATAACCGCCATCAATCACGTTGTCGTTTGATGCCGGGATGGTGCCGGGTTTAAAGGCCTCCCAGATCACATCCTGAGCACCCGGGCCAGCCGGAAGGCCGGTACGCGATTCAACACGGACCATGCGAATGCCCGGCGGTGTACGGAACGGAATGGCTTTGGTGCCTTCAAGCGCACCGCGCATGAACTCCTTCCAGATCGGGGCTGCGGCACTTGCGCCCTGCTCCTTGTCACCAAGGGATCGGTTGTCATCAAAGCCGACATAAACGCCCACGGCCAAATCCGGCGAGAAGCCGACAAACCATGCATCACGCGAATCATTGGTCGTGCCGGTTTTACCGGCCAGCGGATAACCAAGCTCGGCGATTGTCCGGCCGGTACCGCGTGAAATGACGCCTTCCATAATGTGAACCATCTGGAACGCACTGGCCGGATCGGTCAGTTGTTCACGGGTATCAGGCAAATCAGGCGGCATCTGATTGCGGAATTCCACGTCCTGACACAGGGTGCATTCGCGTTCGTCACGACGATAAATCACATTGCCGCGACGATCCTGAATACGGTCGATCAGGGTCGGGGTGATTTTCTTGCCACCATTGACCAGTTCTGCATAGGCCGCGGTCAAACGCATCACCGTCGTTTCAGCCGCGCCAAGCGACATCGACAGGACATCTGGCATTTCATCAACAATGCCAAACCGTTCGGCATAATCGACAACCGTCGGCATGCCGATGGTCTGTGCCAGACGCACCGTCATCAGGTTTCGCGATTTTTCGATACCAAGGCGCATGGTCGAAGGACCATAGAACTGGCCGCTATAGTTGCCCGGTTTCCATTTTCCAAGCCCCGGCCCCTGATCAATCACAAACGGCGCATCAAGCACCAGTGTGGACGGGGTAAAGCCCTGGTCCAGGGCAGCCAGATAAATAAACGGCTTGAAGGCCGAACCCGGCTGACGGCGGGCCTGTGTCGCGCGGTTGAATTTCGACAGATCATGCGAAAAACCACCCGACATCGCCAGTACGCGGCCGGTATGCGGATCCATCGCCACCAAACCACCATTGACGTTCGGGATCTGACGCAGGCCATAGGTATTGGGCGGCAGTTTTTCGCCATCAAGTTCGGCGAAATGTTTGACGTAAATGACGTCGCCGGGTTTCAGGACATCTGACGGGCGGTTAACGACCGCACCCAATGTCTGGCCCTTTTGCCACGGGCGCGCCCATGTCAGGAAGCGCAGCGGAATGCGGCCCTGCTCGCCATTCATCAGGCCCAGTTTTGCCTCGTTGGCGTCGGTATCAAGAACAACCGCACGATCCCACGGGATATCGGCGGGCGTTTCAACTTCGCGCAAGGCCTGCTGCCAGTTGCCCGACAGATCAATGTTGGTGATCGGGCCGCGCCAGCCGTGACGGCGATCATATTCGACCAAGCCGTCAAACAGCGCCTTGTCGGCGATATCCTGCAAACGCGGGACCACGGTCGAACGTACCGAAAGGCCACCGTCATACAGCATGCCCTCGCCGTAACGATCAACAAGCTGGCGACGGACTTCCTCGGCAAAGAAATCAGCCTGATAGGTATCAACCGATTCACGGCTTTTGCCCTGAAGCGGGGCCGACCATGCCGCCTGTGCTTCGGCCTCGGTGATGTAATTTTCTTCCAGCATCCGGCCGATTACCCAGTTACGACGCGCCTTGGCTTCGTCGTGGTTACGGACCGGGTGATAGTTCGAAGGCGCCTTTGGCAGGGCTGCAAGATAGGCAGCTTCTTCGATATTAAGTTCATCAAGTGACTTGTCGAAGTAACGCAAGGCTGCGGCGGCGACGCCATAGCTGCCACTGCCAAGGTAAATCTCGTTCAGATAAAGTTCGAGGATGTGTTCCTTGGAGAAGGCGCGCTCGATCCGGAAGGACAGAATGGCTTCCTTGATCTTGCGCTCATAGGAAACTTCGTTGGTCAAAAGGAAGTTCTTGGCGACCTGCTGGGTAATGGTAGATGCACCGACCGGGCGTTTACCCGTGCCCATATTAACCACGTTGGTCACAGCTGCACGCAAGACAGAGGCAAAATCGATCCCCGGGTGGGAGAAGAAGTTTTTGTCCTCGGCCGCGACAAAGGCATCAACCACCTTGGGCGGGATGGCCGAAATCGGCACAAAAACACGCTTTTCACGCGCATATTCGGCAATCAGCGCACCGTCGGATGCATGAACACGTGTCATGACCTCGGGCTCGTAATTTTCAAGCTGGGTGTAATCGGGCAGTCCTTGGCCAAAGTGCCAGAAGATCGCCAGCATACCGGCGCCGCCCGCAACCGCCATCAAGAACAGAAAGCCGAAAATACTAAGTAAAATTCGCATGTAAGCAGGTCTTTTTCATTTTGTTGGCCTGATCCGGTAGGGGCGCATATTCATGCACTCTTACCGGAAATGCAATGTCCCGGCAGACATTTCGCCTGTCTGTGCCGAAAAAACGGATGTATCCGCATTATAGCGGCAAAATAATGACAAGGTTGTGACAGCCGCCACGCCAGACAGCATTTGTTCGCGCAAACACCACACAATGATTTCGCTGACCGTTTAGGCCCCAGCGAAATCATCGGCATCACGCCCGAGTATTAGAATTTGTGTTTCTCGAAATAGATATCAATTGCCCGCAAGACCGCATCGGCAATCTTTTTGCGATGAGCCGGACTTTGCAACAACTTGGCGTCGGTCGCATTCGAAAGATATCCCATTTCAAACAAGGCCGAAGGAATATCCGGTGCCTTCAGAACCGCAAAACCGGCAAAGCGATGAGTGCGACGTTGCAGTTCGATGCTTTGGGCAAGCTGACTGACCATGTTGGCCGCAAGGGTCGCCGACAGGTTCATGGTTTCACGTTGCGCAAGATCGATCAGAATGCTTTGCACCAGCGTGTTTTCATCGGAAAGATCAATACCGGCGATGACGTCGGCCTTGTTTTCCTTGGATGCCAGTGCCGCGGCCTCTTTGTCCGACGCGTTTTCAGACAGGGTATAGACCGATGCGCCTCGATGCTTGGGATTGCCAATTGAATCCGCATGCAGGGATATGAATAAATCTGCCCCGGCCTTGCGTGCGATGTCCACGCGTTGACGCAGTTTCAGGAACACGTCCTTGTCGCGCGTCAACAAAACGCGATAGCGCCCCGATGCTGTCAGGGTTTCGGCCAACTGGCGTGCAGCCGCAAGCGTCAGGTCCTTTTCATAGACATTGCCAACACCAATTGCGCCCGGGTCCACCCCGCCATGTCCGGCATCAATCGCGATCAGCGGCTTTTCTTCGCCCCCCCGGCCCGATTGCACCGCGACATCGACACTTTGTTCGGTCGCACTGGTATCGTTACGGCTGCGCGCAGAATAGGCTTCCATACTCTGGCGCGACGCGGTCAGAAACGCATCGCGCTGTGTCGGTTTAAGATCAACCACCAGACGGTTGGGCTTCCCGCCGCCGGGCGGCAACGAGAAAATCTTTGAAACCAGCGATGGTTGGGCAACATCAAGCACCACACGGAACGTGCCCGGTTTAAACAGGCCATACCGCAGACCGGAAATAAGCCCACCACCCGAAGTCACCTTGCCCGGCGGGGCGTTCCAGTCAATTTCTGGCATATCAATGATGATGCGGTACGGATCGGGCAGCAGGAAATAGGTAAAGTCGACTTCCTGATCGAGATCGATCACAAAGCGCGTGTAATCGGGATAAACCCCGAGCCGCGCGCCAAGCACCTTGGCCGTTTGGGCAGACGCCCCTGATACGATGATCTGGGAGGCACACAACAGCGCAAACACCACCATCATCGTTCTGGCAATTTTAACCAGCAATGATCGCGATGGTGCGTTTTTCGGCGTGGAAAATGAAGTCGCGTGCTGTGAATACATCTGTCGTTTCAGCGCCTGTTACCCTGCAAGAGCATCTGTTAAGCGCTTATAGCAATGCGTTGGTTAACGGGCAATTGACCAACGACAGAACTTGCATGACAGACCTTTCAACTTTCCGCGATAGGCATGGCATGGGACAAAACTGTAAAAACAGTGTGTTTTCATATATTTGCCCGAACCAAATCATCCAAAGGAAAATCGCGCGGATTTCTGTGTGTTTTTACACGTTACTGTCAGAAAGTCGTCACATCACGCAACAAAACTGTTTGTAGCATACGCATAAAAGGGATATGTTGCACCCGAGATTCCTATGCTTTGTGGTAAGCAACCAAAATGCCACCAGGCTGAGGACGCGACGAGTGCAGTTCTTACGGTCGGTGTCTCGGTGACGCGGCAATTCCCGCTCCCGATAGAGCCCTCCTTAAAAAGGCTGTCTTGGCGCGCTCGAAGACACGCAATCTAATTCTTTTTGTTTCAACACCAAAACCAGGTCCAACCGGAAGAGCAGCCGACACGCGATGACCCAGATACATACAGGACATATCGCGACCTTTATGGTTGGCGCCTCCGGACACGCCGGTTTGTTTGCATATCAGCGCAATTGCGCCCATAGCATTGAACTGGCGGGGCCTCCAGGAACAGGTTCCGAATGGTCAAACGTATGCTTATCGATGCAACGCACGCGGAAGAAAGCCGCGTCGTTGTTATTCACGGAAATCGCCTAGAAGAATACGACGTCGAAACTTCGACAAAAAAGCAAATCAAGGGTAATATCTATCTCGCGAAAGTCACGCGGGTAGAACCGTCGCTTCAGGCGGCCTTTGTTGACTATGGCGGAAACCGTCATGGTTTCCTTGCGTTCAGCGAAATCCATTCCGACTATTATCAAATTCCGGTTGCCGACCGTGAAGCTCTTGCCCAGCAGAGCAACACACAGGTCAAGGACGCCGAAATCGTCGAAGACAATATCGGCGATACCGAAGACAGCCCGAAAAAAGACAAGAAACCGTCGCGTTCCCGCTCGCGCCGCAAACCGCGCGCCCAGAGCAAGGACGAAGCATCCGACGCGCCAGAGGCAGAAAACACCGACGCGGCCGCATCGGCCGAGGCCGCTGCCCCGTCAGATGCCGCAACCGACAATGCCGGTTCAGGCGAGGAAGAAGAAGCCAAGCCGCGTCGCCGTCGCCCGCGCAATCGTCGCAAGAAAAGCGATGATGTCGAAGCATCTGGCACCGACGCAGAAGCATCCTCTGACGGCAACGATGACAACGGCTCGGACGGTGACGATACCCCGACTGGTGGCAATGCCGCCATGTCTGCGGAAATCGCCGAGCTTGAAGTTGATGTCGATGACGACGCCAACGAAGTAACCGCACTTGACGCGACCGCCGATGTTGAAGAAGACATCGAGGATATGGGTGGTGATGACGACGGTGACGAGTTCGTTGAGTCACACAGCCGTCAGCTTCAGAAACGCTACAAAATTCAGGAAGTGATCAAACGCCGCCAGATCATTCTGGTTCAGGTCGTCAAGGAAGAACGCGGCAACAAGGGTGCGGCTCTTTCGACCTTCCTGTCGCTGGCCGGTCGGTATTGCGTTCTGATGCCAAACACCCCGCGTGGTGGCGGCATTTCGCGCAAGATCACCAATGCCAAGGATCGCAAGCGCCTGAAATCCATTCTGGCCGAGCTTGAGATTCCGGACGGCATGGCGGTGATCGTTCGTACCGCTGGTTCAGAACGGACCAAAGCCGAAATCAAACGCGACTTCGATTATTTGATGCGCCTGTGGGATCGTATCCGCGAAACCACCCTTCAGAGCCAGGCACCGTGCCTGATTTACGAAGAAGCCGACCTTATCAAGCGTTCCATCCGTGACCTTTATGCACGTGATGTTGATGAAGTTCTGGTTGAAGGTGATGATGGTTACCGGGTTGCCAAAGACTTCATGAAGATGCTGATGCCGTCGCATGCCAAACGCGTGCAGCCCTACAAAGATCAGGGCGTGCCGCTGTTCCACCGTTTCCAGGTGGAAAGCCAGCTTGATGCGATGCTCAACCCGGTCGTACAGCTTAAATCCGGTGGTTATCTGGTTATCAACCCGACCGAGGCACTGGTCGCGGTTGACGTTAACTCCGGCCGTTCGACCCGCGAACGCAACATCGAAGAAACCGCTTACAAGACCAACCTTGAAGCGGCCGAAGAACTCGCGCGCCAGCTGCGCCTGCGTGACCTTGCCGGTCTGATCGTTGTCGACTTTATCGACATGGAAGACCACCGCAATCAGGCATCTGTCGAACGCAAGCTTAAGGAAGCAATGCGCAACGACCGTGCACGTCTTCAGATCGGCCGTATCAGCCCGTTTGGTCTGCTTGAAATGTCGCGTCAACGCCTGCGCCCGTCGCTGGTCGAAAGCGCGTTTGAAGTTTGCACCCACTGCCGTGGTGTCGGCCTTGTCCGTTCGATTGAAAGTGCAGCCCTTCACCTGCTGCGCGTGATCGAGGAAGAAGGCATGCGTCGCCGTTCGGGCGCGCTGACCGTCCATGTTGCCAGTGAAGTTGCGCTTTATATCCTGAACCGCAAACGTGACTCGCTTGGCGAGATCGAAAGCCGTTACGGTTTCAGCGTCATGATCTTTGGCGATGACAGCCTGATTTCACCTGATCACCGTATCGAGCGTACACGCGCGAAAAAAGGTGACGAGGTCGAAGAGGTTTCTGCGGTTCTCAATACCGACAGTGTATCGCTGACTGCGATCGAAAACCCGGTTGATCTCGAAGAAGAAGAAGACGAAATCGAACGCAACGAAGACGACGATCAGGGCGGCAAGCGCCGTCGTCGCCGTCGTCGTCGCCGTGGCCGTAATGATGACCGCGATGATCGCAACAATGATCAGCCGCAGGAAGCATCAGACGACAGCGATGGCGCATCTGATAATGCAGATGGCAACAATAATGACGACGATGATGACGAAAGCAATCGCAAGCGCCGCCGTCGTGGCAAGCGTGGTGGTCGCCGTCGTTCGCGTCGTCAGGACTTTGATGGCAACCGCACCCGTTCACCGGCTGATGATCCGGCCCTGACGGCTGCACGCCGCAATCGTGATCACGAAGCACCGGACGGCACGGATGAAAACACCGTGATCGACGCCGACAGCGAAGGTCAGGATGCCGACAGCTTTGATCAGGAAGGCGTTCGCGCCGGTCGTACCCGCAGCACCACTGCCCCGGCCCCGGCCCGTCCGCGCCGTGATCGCAATGACAATCGCCGCAATCGCCGTGATCGCAACAGCCGTTCTGATCGCACTGACGGTGATGAAGATCGGGGTGATGTGAAAAACATCCCGATCCAGTCGGGCCCGGCCCCGGAAGCAAAACCTGAAACCCAGGCGGAAGCAAAACCGGAGGCCGCAAGCGCACCGGCATCTGCCCCGGCAGAAGTCAGCGCACCGGCACCGAAGAAAGAAACGCCAAAGGCAGAAGCCCCTGTCGAAAATACGGCAGAAAAACCTGCCGAGAAGCCTGTAGAGAAACCGGCCGAGCCGAAAGCCGCTGAGCCTGCCAAGGCTGAGAAAGCTGAACCGGCGCCTGCGCCGGCAAAAGACGAAAAACCGAAGCCAAAGAAACGCGGCTGGTGGAGCCTCGGTCGTTAAGATCGGGCATCTGAACAAACAAAAAGGGCTGCCCATCGGGCAGCCCTTTTTTCGTGGTGATTTAATGAACGATCAGCGTTTCCAGTTCTGAAGCGCCTTGACCGCACCGACCATGGTGTCTTCGCTATGAGCGAACGAGAAGCGCACATAGCCCTTGCCGCGCATGCGGTCGAAATCCGTCCCCGGTGTCGTGGCAACGCCGGTTTCTTCAAGCATCTGCTTGCAGAACGCTTCGCTGTCATTGGTCAGGTCGCGCACATCGGCATAGAGGTAAAACGCACCATCCGCCGGGGCAAATTTGGTGAAGCCCGCCTTCGGCAATCCATCCAGCAGGATTTCACGATTGCGCGCATAGGCCGAGATGTTGGCTTGCAGCTCATCCTCGCAATCGAAGGCCGCCACCGCCGCCAACTGTGACAACGCCGGGGCCGAGATGAACAGGTTCTGTTGCAGACATTCGACCGCACGCATCAGATCGGGCGGGACAATCGCCCAACCCAGACGCCATCCGGTCATGGAAAAGTATTTCGAGAAACTGTTGATGATGATGGCTTCATCACCGAATTCAAGCGCGGTGCATTCGGCCACATCGCCAAACGAAATCCCCTGATAGATCTCGTCACTGATCAGGCGAATACCGTTTTCGCGGCAATAGGTTGCCAGTTCGCGATAGGTTTCAACATCAATCATGCTGCCAGCCGGATTGGACGGGCTGGCAACGATCAGGCCATCAACCGGTTCATCCAGATCACGCAGCATCTGAACCGTCGGCTGATAATGGGTTTCCGGCCCGGCGGGCAGGTTGATCGTATCAATACCCAGCGCACTTAGAATGTTGTGATAGGCCGGGTAACCGGGGGCTGCCATCGCAACACGATCACCGGCGTCGAAGGCCGCCAAAAACGCCAGCACAAAGATCGATGAAGAGCCACTGGCAACACAAACCCGCGCCGGATCGACCGAAACGCCAAACTTGGTTTTGTAATGCCCGGCGATGGCTTCGCGCAGCGGATCAATGCCCATGGCGTTGGTATAGCCGATCAAATCAGACTCAAGCGCCTTAGCAGCAGCTTCGCGCACCTTGCGCGGTGCCGGGGTTCCGGGTTGGCCGACTTCAAGATGAAAGACAGCCTTGCCTTCCTTTTCGCGCGCATTGGCCGCACGCATCACATCCATCACGATAAAGGGCGAAATTGCACCACGAAGGGATTGCTTCAATGCCATTTGTGGGGTCCTGACATGTGTTTAAGAGCAACAGGGCAGGATGTCCCCTGCCCTGTTGGGTGGTCTATGATTATCGGGTTCCGGCCATGCCGCCGCCTGCCGGGTCGGCAAGGAACTGGCAGCTTTCCGGATGAGGTGGCGTGCCTTCAAGGCACTTGATGACATTGACCGAAGACGCCCCGTCGGAATTCATCGAAATACCCGATGCAGCACCAGTACCAATCAGGTCTTCGGCCATGGTGGCGATCTGTTTGGTCGCACCGGCCGGCGTGCCCGTGCCAGCAATGCCGTAATAGTATTCCCAGACAAACGGGTTCACCATCAATGCCGGCCCCATCAGCGGGGTTGAAATCATGTTTGCATCCCCCGCAGCCAGATTAAGGCCAAACGCATCCGCACCAAGCCCCGCACCAAACGGCTTGTTCATGGTGGTGACACAGGCAACCGCATTGGCGGCACGATCCACAACAACAAAGCCACTACGTCCGGCATTGGCCTGTGCGGCTTCAGAACCCGATGCGATATCCGCCAGATAACGGTTCAGGATATCGGCAAGTTCACCGCCCTCGGTGATGACCGAAGCACCAGAATTGGATCGCGGCGGATAGGCCAGATAAAGCGTTTCATTGCCAACCTTGACCTCGGTCGCGGTTTTCCACTGCGGGCGATAGGTGCGCATGTCATCAGCTGTCAATGTACCGCCCGCTGCGGTGACGGCATTGGCGATATCAGCCCCCAACGCACCGCTATAAAACTCGCCCGGTCCCTTGACGCGCAGTGACGTCAGAAGGGCTGCCAGATTAACCGCACGGATACGGTCACCGACTTCAAGCATCTTGCCATCTGGCATAAAGGTCGCGCGCAATGCCGGGCTGGCCTCAATCCGGGCACGGTTTGCCTCGATATCCTTGACCAGCGAACGCGATACCGGCACGCCAAGGCGGGCATATTGTTCAGCCGCACTGATCAGCGAGCCCCACTGCAAACGGCCATAACGTGCGCTCAACGCATAAAGGCCGCGCGGAACAGTCGGGATGGTGGTTGGCGTCTGATCGGAACCGGTCCGTGTGCCCGGACGTGGCCAGAAATCAAGAACTTCGACCTTTTTCGTCGCGCGATCATGCACAACACAAACCCCACCACCGCCAATTCCGGCAACGGATGGCTTGGTCACGGTCATGGTGGCGTAAAGCGCCACAGCAGCGTCCGCAGCCGTGCCACCGGCAGACAAAACATCCCGTGCATTCCGAACGGCACGTGGCTCATCAGCGACCACACCACCGAAATAACCGGACACTGCCCCTATTTGACCAAGATTTTCTGTTTCATTAGCACTACATGCGGCAAGACCGGCAGTCATTGCGATTGCGACCGCGATCCGCCATGATGGCTTGCGCGTCGGCACGGAACCGACATCAGTCGAACGAAAATATGGAACGCACATTTTGCTCAGACGCATTATTACTCTCACTGCCATTTTCCTTGTTGCCCTGCCTAGCACGGTTTTCGCGCAGGGTCGTTCTTTTATCCGCGATACAGAGATCGAGGAAACCCTCCGGATGTATGCCACGCCCATTTTCAGGGCAGCGGGCCTCGATCCGAATGGCGTGTCCATTTATATCGTTTCCGACAACAGCTTGAACGCATTTGTTGCCGGGGGCCAAAAGCTTTTTATCAATACTGGGCTGTTGTTAAAAGCAGAGACTCCCGAACAGGTTATCGGCGTTGTTGCCCACGAGACCGGCCACATATCGGGCGGGCATCTTTCACGCGTTCATGACCAGTTGCGCAATGCGTCTGCAATCTCGATTCTTTCCACAATTGCCGGTGTTGCTGCCGGTGTGGCTGCCGGCCGGTCTGATGTCGGTACTGCCGCCATTCTGGGCGGTCAGAACGTGGCCACCCGTAACTTCCTTGCCTATTCGCGGACCCAGGAAAGCAGTGCCGATCAGGCCGGTGTGAAGTATTTAACAGAGGCAGGCATTTCGTCGCGCGGGATGCTGGAATTCATGCAGACCCTTGAAGGTCAGGAATTGCTGAGTACCGCAAGCCAGGACCCGTATCTGCGCAGCCACCCGTTGACCGTCGAACGTGTCGACTTCCTTGAAAACTATGTGTCCAACTCATCGCTCAAGGATGCAAAGGTCAGCCCCGATATGTATGAGCGCCATGCCCGCATGCGCGCCAAACTGTTTGCCTTTACCAGCCATATTCAAAATACCATGCGCACCTATCCCGAAAGCGATACGAGCATTGCCGCGCGTTATGCCCGCTCGATCGCCTATTACCGGGATTCACAGCTTGAGCCTGCGCTTGAGATTGTCGAAGGCCTGATCGCCGAGGAACCATCCAATCCCTATTTCGAAGAACTGAAAGGCCAGATTCTTCTGGAATTCGGGCGTGCGCGCGATGCCATCCCACCGCTGCAAAAGTCGGCAGAACTTTCAAACGGTGCGCCGCTGATCCGACTTCTTCTGGCGCATGCAATGATCGAAACCGGCGATGAGGCGTATCTGGCCCCGGCCAAAGAAAACCTGATCGGGGTACTGTCGCGCGAGCGCGGCAATGCATCTGCATGGCGGTTCCGGGCAATTGTCGAAAACCGTCTTGGCAATGAGGGCGAAGCATCCCTGTCACAGGCGGAATACAGCCTTCTGACCGGTGATCGGCAAGCGGCGAGCTATCATGCGGTTCAGGCGGACCGTAAGCTTGAAAAGGGCACGGCCACATGGGTTCGTGCGCAGGACATTCTTCAGGCGACCAATCCTGATGGCGTACCGGGCAAGGACGCCGCCAATTGACGTCTTCGCCCGCACTGCGCGCCAAGCCACGGGCCGCGCGCGCCTTCACATCCAGAAGGGTTTTGGCGTCTGTAATGGTCGTGCTGGGATCGCTGAGCATAACAAGTTGCAGCCTGCCCGGTGCTGGTGTGGATGTCAGTGGTGACCTGAAACTTTTGTATGCGCCTTTTTCACTGTCCAACCCGCCGCGCTATTGGCAGGTCAATCAAAAGTCTAACGTGAACCCGGCCCCGCTTGGCTGGGAGGACAAGGACGGACGCATCGCCCTTGCCGCGCGCCCCGGGATGGGGGCATTTGAAATCGGTCGGCGAACAAATGTGATCGTGCTGGCGTCACCGTTTTTGTCTTTTGACTGGCAATTCAACAGTGCAGCCCAAGTCGGGGATGTTGAGCTGGTGCTTGGTTTCCGACGGCAGGCACAGGGAAGCTGGACAGAAAGCGACCTTGGATCCGGAAAACCAACCATGGATCAGGAAGTCCGCATCGCCGTTGGCCAGTATGAAGTGCGGTACGGTGAATGGCACCGCGAATATTTCGATCTGGCGACGCTTTATCGTCGATATTGGCCGGATGCACAGGCCGACGAGGTGCGCCTTGTATGGATCGGCATTGTTTCGGGCGATGATCACATCGCCGCACAGAATAGTGTGATACATCTAACGCATATTTTACTTTCACGTTAGCAACGAGATCACGTATCAAAAACCATCACATTTCATCAGGGTCAGGACCACAGCATTACACACTGGCCAGAGACAAAAGGACGTCCAATGAACTCCCATATCGCAAAAGGCTTTCTTGCTGGCACAGCACTTGGTATCGGCATGCTGCTTGGCGGGCAGGCAGCTTTCGCGCAGGATAGCCTGAGCGCTGAACAGAAAACCGAAATCGAGGGCGTTATTGAACAATACCTGCTTGATAACCCGGATGTTCTTTTGCGCGCGATCCAGAATGTCCAATCCTGGCAAGCGGCCGCACAGGCCCGCCAGCAGGCAGAAGCTATCACCCCTGTCTGGGATGCACTGGTTGCTGACAGTTCCGTTCCCTCGGTCGGGCCGGTTGATGCGCCGGTGACTGTGATCGAGTTTTTTGATTACCACTGCGGTTATTGCAAGCGCGCCTTCGACGGCGTGAAGGAAATTGCCGAAAACAGTGATGGCAAGGTTCGCACCATCTTTGTCGAGTTCCCGATCCTGCGCGAGGAAAGTACCCTTGCCGCGCGTGCCGCACTGGCTGCTGCCAAGCAGGACAAATACATGGAAGCGCACGAAGCCTTCATGACCAACCGTGGCCTGCTTGATCAGGAACGTATCAATGAACTGGCAGCCGGTGTTGGCATCGACGTGGAACAGATGCTTGAGGACATGAAGGCGCCGGAAATCACCGGCATGCTGGCCCAGTATTCGAGCATGGCGCGTGCCGTTGGCATTTCCGGCACCCCGGCCTTCCTGATCAATGGCACAATGGTTTCGGGTGCGGATATGGAGCGTGTCAATGCGCTGGTCGATGCCGGACTGAAAGACGCATCCTGATCAAAACGACCTGACCAAACACAAAACGCCAACATCTGCAGTTTTGTTGTTTCGCGGTCTCAATGAAAAAGCAAAAGGCCGTTTCACTATCGAAACGGCCTTTTGGATTACAGCTTTTCGCAAGGATATCGCCTAGATAATCCCGGCCAGTGGCGAGGACGGATCGGCATATTTCTTTTTGGGCATCCGGCCAGCCAGGAAGGATTCCCGCCCGGCAATGATGGCATGTTTCATCGCGCGCGCCATACGGATCGGGTCCTTTGCCCCGGCGATTGCGGTATTCATCAAGACACCGTCACACCCCAGTTCCATGGCAACAGCGGCATCGGATGCACTGCCAACGCCCGCATCAACCAGAACCGGCACATTGGCGTTTTCCTTGATCAGCGCGATATTGACCGGGTTCAAAATCCCCATGCCAGAACCGATCAGAGAGCCCAACGGCATGATCGCGCAGCAGCCCATATCTTCGAGCATTTTGGCCTGAATGGGATCATCGCTGCAATACACCATGACATCAAAGCCATCCTTGATCAGGGCTTCGGCCGCCTTAAGCGTTTCGGGCATATTGGGATAAAGTGTGGCCTGATCGCCCAGTACTTCGAGTTTCACCAAATTCCAGCCGCCTGCTTCGCGTGCAAGGCGCAGCGTACGCACAGCATCATCGGCGGTAAAGCAGCCGGCCGTATTGGGCAGATAGGTGTATTTTTTCGGATCGACATAATCGACCAGCATCGGCTGGTTCGGGTCGGTCAGGTTTACGCGGCGCACGGCAACTGTGACGATTTCAGCACCGGATGCCTCGATCGCGATTTTGGTTTCCTCAAAATCCTTGTACTTGCCGGTGCCCACCAGCAAGCGGGACGAGAATTTCTTGCCTGCAACAACGAAACCGTCGTCATCTGCCGCAGCCAGGCCTGCTTCATGTGACCCACCGCCGATAAAATGCACGATTTCAAGTTTGTCGCCATCGGCCAGCCGGGTTTCGCCATAGGCCGTCTTGGGAACGATTTCCAGATTGCGTTCGACCGCGACCTTGGTCTGGGCGATTCCAAGCTCGCCAAGAAGTTCGGCAACGTTTCCAGCATTTTCGATGGTGCGGTCTTCACCGTTGATCGTAAGACGCATCTTTCCGTTTCATCCATGTAGTATCAAATTATTCACAATTGCCGCGCAGTATGCGCAGCACGCTCGCCCGAAGCAAGCCGTCTTGCATGGCTTTTTGGTGTCGATGCCCCGGCAAGCTCGCCTTGCTGGTCAATCATGCTCCCCAGAAGCATCAAGGCCGCGTTGCAAAGACCAATGCAAAGTTGCGTCAGACTTTGGTCGTGTTATAAACGCAACTCCAAATGTTGGGCATTCAGAAGCGGATTGCTTCGCGGTTCGGGCATTCCTGAACGGTCGAGACACCCTGCGGACTGATGCGCGATGGATGCTTCGAAGCAAGAATGGAAGTGAACGAGTTGACTGGTTTTAAGCAAAACCGACAAGAAGACTCTGGCATTCTTGGCAATGCTAAGGCATATACGCACACATCGGTTGCGATCCTTGAAGCTTTCGCCGCATTGTTCATGGCGAAATTCGGGATTCATCTGTCCAATATTCAAAAGCGGAATGCATTCAGACACGATTTAAACGTCTCGAAAGCTGCAAACGGCATGATCTACGGCTTTGGCTCCCGGAGCACCAAGAACGCCCTGGATGCCATGCGCGGATTGATCCACACACCATCATAAAGATATCGAAATGAGCAAGTTCAACATCGACAATGACGCCATTCGCCAGCTCGCCGAGCTGCTGGACGACACCAATCTGACCGAAATTGAAGTTGCCGCAGGTGACAACCGTATTCGCGTCGCCCGTCAGGGCACCATGGTTGCTGCTGCTCCGGCTGTGACGCCGGCGGCTCCGGCTGCGTCCGCGCCGGCTGTTGCGGCGCCGTCTGATGCCGCCTCCCATCCGGGTGCGGTTAAATCGCCGATGGTCGGCGTTGTCTATTTTGCACCGGAACCGGGTGCGGCTCCGTTCATCTCGGTCGGCGCAAGCATTGCCGAAGGCCAGACCCTGATGCTGATTGAAGCGATGAAAACCTTCAACCCGATCCGCGCACCAAAATCTGGCAAGATCACCCAGATTATCGCGACCGACGGCCATCCGGTCGAATATGACGAGCCGCTAGTCATTATTGAATAAGCCGGGGTATCAACCGCATGTTCGACAAAATCCTGATTGCCAACCGTGGCGAAATCGCGCTTCGTATTCAGCGCGCCTGCCGCGAAATGGGCATCAAAACTGTCGCGGTGCATTCCACTGCTGATGCGGACGCCATGCATGTGCGTCTGGCCGACGAATCGGTCTGCATCGGCCCGGCAGCATCCAAAGACAGCTATCTGAATATTCCGGCCATTCTTTCGGCCGCTGAAATCACCGGGGCCGAGGCCATCCATCCGGGCTACGGCTTCTTGTCGGAAAACGCCGATTTCGCCTCCATGGTCGAAGAGCACGGCTTTGCCTTCATCGGCCCGACGCCGGAACATATCCGCATGATGGGCGACAAGATCACGGCAAAGCAGACGGCCGAAAAGCTTGGCATTCCATGTGTTCCGGGATCTGATGGTGAAATCACCAGCGTTGACGAAGCCCGCAAATGTGCCAAGGAGATCGGCTTCCCAGTCCTGATCAAGGCATCAGGCGGCGGCGGTGGTCGTGGTATGAAAGTGGTTGAGCGCGAAGAAGATCTTGCCGAAGCATTTTCCATGACCCGTAAGGAAGCATTGCAGAACTTTGGCAATGCCGCCGTTTACATGGAAAAGTACCTTGGCAAACCGCGCCACATCGAATTGCAGGTCATCGGGGATACGCACGGCAACGCCGTTCACCTGTTTGAACGCGATTGCTCGTTGCAGCGCCGCCACCAGAAGGTGCTTGAAGAAGCCCCGTCTCCGACCCTGACGCCCGAAGAACGCGAACGGATCGGTTCCACGGTTGCCAATGCCATGATCGGCATGGGGTATCGCAATGCCGGCACCATCGAGTTCCTCTATGAAAATGGCGAGTTCTATTTCATCGAAATGAACACCCGCCTTCAGGTGGAACACCCGGTCACCGAAATGATTTCCGGTGTTGACCTTGTGCGCGAACAGATCCGGGTTGCAGCGGGACTTGAGCTGTCATTCAAGCAGGAAGACCTTGAAATTCATGGTCACGCCATTGAATGCCGCATCAACGCCGAAGACCCGCAGACCTTTGTCCCGTCACCGGGCAAGATCAAGGAATATCATGCACCTGGCGGTCTGGGCGTTCGTGTCGATAGCGGTATTTACACCGGTTATTCGATCCCGCCTTATTATGACAGCATGATCGCAAAGTTGATTGTTCATGGTCGCGACCGTGAGGAATGCATGATGCGTCTGCGTCGTGCGCTGGCGGAATACGCGATTGGCGGCATCAAAACCACCATTCCGTTGCATCAAACACTTCTTGCCAACCCGGACATCCAGAAAGGGGATTACGACATCCACTGGCTGGAAAAGTTCATGGGCATTAACAAAACGTTGTGATCAGCGCCTAAGATGATTTCAAACGGGAACCTTCGGGTTCCCGTTTTTCGTTTGAGATTTAAATCAAAAATTTAATCGCGCTTCCCTATTATAAGGGACCGGTTCAAACTGGAAATGGTAACAACCTTGTCGCATGCGACCGGGTCACTCATATGTAAACAACCACCAGAAAAACAGGACCAAAGCAATTATCACTGCGATCATGTCAAACCAGCTGACCCCTGATCTTTTGATCCGCGCCTATTCCGTCGGCCTGTTTCCAATGGCCGAAAGCCATGATGATCCAACCCTGTACTGGATTGATCCGGAGTGGCGCGGCGTCTTGCCGCTTGACGGGTTTCATGTCCCGCGCAGCCTGCGCAAGGCTGTGCGCAAGGGCACCTATAAGATCCATGTCGACCGGGCCTTTCCCGAGGTCATCCGCGCCTGTGCGGAGCCCACCGATACCCGCGACGACACCTGGATTAACAGCAACATCCTTGATGCATATTGTGCGCTTCACAAGATGGGCTGCGCGCATTCGATCGAGGCATGGAAAGACGGCGAGCTGGTTGGTGGCTTGTACGGTGTCAGTCTGGGCAAGGCGTTCTTTGGTGAAAGCATGTTTTCACGCGCGACCAATGCGTCAAAAGTCGCCCTCGTCCATCTGGTCGCGCTGATGCGTCAGGGGGGCTACAGCCTGCTTGATACGCAGTTCGTCAATGATCACCTCAAACAGTTCGGGGTCGAGGAAATTCCGCGCGAACGCTATCGCAACGAACTGGCAAAGGCATTGACGGGGCGCGCCAACCTTCCGTTTGAAGTCGATCCCGAAATCCTTGAAGAAACGCTGACAGGCGGCGATAGTAAGCCACACGCGCCCTCCTGAGTTCAGCCGAGCCGATTGACCTTCACGCCAAGACGAGCACCCCATGCAAATTCGCCCCGCCACCGACAACGACATTCCCGCCATTCTGGAAATTGTCGCCCCCATCCTTCGGACCGGGGATACCTACGCCATTGATAGCAATCTAAGTGACGACGACGTCATCGCCTACTGGATGGGAAAGGACAAGGTCACACTGGTTGCCGAGGAAGACGGCAAGATCGTTGGCACCTATTACATCCGCCAAAATCAGGGCGGCGGCGGATCGCATGTTTGTAATTGCGGCTACATGACATCCCCTGCGGCAAGTGGCCGGGGCATTGCGCGGCGCATGTGTGAAGATTCGCTGGTCCGTGCCAAGGATCTTGGATACCGCGCGATGCAGTTCAATTTCGTCATCGCCAGTAACGCCGCCGCAGTACATCTGTGGCCAAAGCTTGGGTTTGAGATTGTCGGGCGCCTGCCCGGTGCCTTCATGCACCCGACATTGGGCGAAACCGATGCACTGGTAATGTATCGCAAGCTTTAAGCAACACAGATACCACAAAACGGAAAAAGGGCGGGCACCATCTGGCACCCGCCCTTCTTTGTTCTCTAAAATCTGTTCAGATCAGAACAGGAAGCGGACGCGAAGGGTGCCTTCGATTGCCGAGAGTTCCTTGCGAACGCCCTCGCCCGGTTTGATTTCCTCGTCGACTTCAACCACCACATAGCCGACACCGCCTTCTGAGCGCAGATACTGGCCGCTGATGTTGATGCCGCGACGGGCAAACACATCGTTGATCTTAAGCAGCACGCCCGGAACGTTGCGGTGAATGTGCATGAAGCGGGTATGGGTGCGATCCTTGACCGGAAGCGATACTTCCGGGAAGTTCACAGCCCCCAGGGTCGAGCCGTTATCGGAATAGGTGATCAGCTTGTCAGCGACCTCGATCCCGATATTTTCCTGTGCCTCCTGGGTCGAACCACCGATATGCGGGGTCAGGATGACGTTGCTCATACCGCGCAGCGGGCTCTCGAACTGCTCGTCCTTGCCTGCCGGTTCGACCGGGAACACGTCAATCGCCGCACCTGCCAGATGGCCGCTTTCAAGGGCAGCAGCCAGATCTTCGATCACGATGACATTGCCACGTGCCGCATTGATCAGGTGTGCGCCCTTTTTCATCTTGGCGAGCTCAGTCGCCGTGATCATGTTCTTGGTCTGCTCGTTGGCCGGAACATGCAGCGATACCACATCCGATCTGGCAAGCAGTTCATCCATCGACGAACAGGAATTGGCATTGCCCATGGCAAGCTTATTGATAACATCAAAATAGATGACATTCATGCCAAGCGATTCTGCCAGCACCGAAAGCTGCGAACCGATATGGCCATAGCCGATGATACCAAGCGTCTTGCCACGTGCCTCGTATGAGCCATGGGCATTTTTCAGCCAGTCGCCTTCATGGGCGGCTGCGTTACGTTTGGGAATACCACGCAGCAACATGATGATCTGGCCCAGCACCAGTTCGGCAACCGAACGGGTGTTGGAATACGGTGCGTTAAACACCGGGATACCGCGCATCGCGGCAGCCTGCAGGTCAACCTGGTTTGTGCCGATGCAGAAACAGCCGATCGAGGTCAGCTTGGACGCAGCTTCGATAACGTCTTCGGTCAGTTTGGTACGGGAACGAATGCCCAAAAAGTGCGCTTCGGAGACAACGGACTTAAGTTCGTCCGCGTCGAGCGCAGCAGGGTAATGGTCGACATTTGAGTAGCCGGCCTCTTTGAACATCTTTACAGCGTTTTCATGGATACCTTCGAGCAGGACAACCTTGATCTTGTCCTTCTCCAACGAAAGTTTGCTGTTCACGGCGCACCATCCTTTTCTTCGCGAGGGCGACACGGGAAAATCCCCGAGCCGTTTTCAGACCAATTCCAAATGGCCTGTGGCACAATGAAATAGGACTTAGATGCGCTTCCGTCAAAGGCTTTCCCTTGCGTAAATGCGCATTGCGCCTATCTTCTGAACGCATATACCGGCTAATGCGTATAAAAATAAGGCCTCGGGAGTTAAACCGGGCGCCATGGGGACCATCTGCAGGAATTCAGATTTGGCTGTCGAAATCAAAACCGTCACCGATATTCATCAAATCGGGCAGGCCCAGTGGGACAAGTGCGCCGGGTTTGACAACCCGTTTGTCAGCTTTGCCTTCCTGTCCGCCATGGAAGACAGCGGATCAACAACCGCCGAAACCGGCTGGCAGCCGTTTCACCTTGTGGCAGAGGATGAGACTGGTGATGTCATCGGGATTGTGCCGCTTTATGTAAAAGGCCATTCTTACGGCGAATATGTTTTCGACTGGTCATGGGCAGAGGCCTATGAACGTGCTGGTGGACGCTATTACCCCAAACTGCAATCGGCTGTGCCATTTTCCCCGGTGCCGGGCCCGCGGCTGCTTGTCGCCAAGGATCATCCCGATCCCGACAGCGTGCGCAACGCCTTAATCAGCGGCATGACGATCCTGCCGGAAAAACTTGGCATGGCGACGTTGCATGTCACGTTTTGCAGCGGCGATGAAAGCCAGTTGATGGAACAGGCAGGTTTTCTCGCGCGCACGGGCATGCAGTATCACTGGCGCAATCGCGACTATCAGAATTTCGATGATTTTCTGGGCGCACTGAATTCGCGCAAACGCAAAAACCTGCGCAAGGAACGCAAGCAAGTTCTTGAAGCTGGTTACAGTTTCAAGGCACTGCGTGGGGATGATTTGAAATCCGACCATTGGGACCGGTTTTATCATTTCTATCGCGACACATCTGACCGCAAATGGGGCCAGGCTTATCTGACGCGGGAATTCTTCGATCTGCTGCATGACCGTATGCGTGATCGCACGGTTCTTGTATGTGCGTTCAATGACGGAGAAATGGTGGCCGGTGCTCTTAACTTGATCGGGTCTGAAACCCTTTATGGCCGCAACTGGGGTACGATCGACCGTACGCCGCTTCTGCATTTCGAAACCTGTTACTATCAGGCGATTGATATCGCGATTGAGCATGGCCTTAAAACCGTCGAGGCGGGCGCACAGGGCGAACATAAAATCCAGCGCGGCTATGAACCGGTAATAACCCATTCCGCCCATCTGATTGCTGATCCGGGACTGAAACGCGCGGTCGCGCAATTTTTGACCCAGGAACGCAATCACATCAGTCAGGACCGCGATTACATCCTTTCCGAACACAGCCCCTATCGCAAAGAACCATCAGGGTCGTAACCCAGCCCGGATACCCCAAACAAAAAAGGCGCGGGAAATTCCCGCGCCTTTTGGCATTGATATGTCTTAGGCGTCAGACAGTACGGACGTCATTGAGGAAGCCGTTAACGTGACTGCGAAGTTCGTCATTGGCGGCCGCCAATCGCCCGACACTGTCAAGCTGGCCACTGGAAAGGTCACCACTTTCGGTGGTTGCACTGGCAACGCTTTTAACAGCATTGGTGATGGCAACGTTACCGTTCGCAGCACCTTCGACACTGCGCGAGATTTCCTCGGTTGCAGCGCCCTGCTCTTCCACCGCACTGGCGACAACCGACATCAGTTCATCAATCTTGTTGATGGTGTCGGCAAAGCCACGCACAGCCTCGGCAGCAGCACCGGTTTCGCTTTGCATCTCGGCAATCTTGGCCGTGATCTGTTCGGTTGCCTTGACCGTCTGGGATGCAAGGTTTTTGACTTCACCGGCAACCACGGCAAAGCCTTTGCCGGCTTCACCCGCACGAGCGGACTCGATGGTTGCGTTCAAGGCCAACAGGTTGGTCTGATCGGCAATATCACTGATCAGATTGACCACCTCGCCAACGCTTTGTGCCGCTTCATTGAGTTTTTCAACACGCTCGTTGGTGCGTTCTGTCTGACCGACCGCTTCCTGCGTGATTTCGGTCACGCGGGCAATCTGCGAGGAAATCTCGGAGATAGAGGCCGACAACTGAGCGGTTGCAGATGCCACGGTTTCGATATTGGTCGAGGATTCTTGCGCCTGTTCGGCCACGTCCTGCGCATCCTGGTTGGCGCGTTGGGCGTGTGACGTCAGCGTCTCGGATGCGGAACGGACATCATCAAGGGCGGCGTTCACCGCATGCAGAACATCCTGGATTTTTTCGTCAAAGCCCTTGGTAAGAGTTCCCATGCGCTGGCTACGTTCAACCTGACGCTGGGCCTCGACTTTTTCCTGTTCGGCCATGCGGGCACGTTCACGTGCGTTTTCCCGGAAGACTTCAAGCGATTTGGCCATGGCGCCCACTTCATCGGCACGTTTCATGTCAAGCGTTTCGATGTCAAGATTACCAGCAGCCAGTTTACCCATAGCGTCGGTCATCTTACGAATCGGGGTCGCAATCATCCGCGACAAGGTACCACCAAACAGCACGGCCATGATGATAAGTAGAACGACGCCAACACCAAGCGTGACTTGGAAGATCTGCATGGCTTGGGCGACTTCTGCCTCAACATCAAGAATCATTTGATCGATATTCTTGGCAAGCTCGCTTGCAACCGTAGTGACCTGGTCTGATAGTTCACGCGGCTCACCCGATGCTTCAATCGCACGAGCATGGTTAACCGTCAGATAGTGGCGCATCAGTTGTGCTTGTTGCGCTGCAATTTCTTCCCAACGGTCGATAGCGCCGTCCATTTCTTCAATCAGGGCAGCGATCTCTGGGCTGACTGAAGCATATGTCTTGAGCACATCCGTACGAATGTCGATTTCTTCGCGCGCTGTTTCATACCCAGCCAAGCCAGCGCGGTCGCCGGTCGTCAGGAAGTAGATAAGTTCCTGACGTGCGACAAGATAGGCGCGATCAAGGTCGCGATAGTCGCGTTCAAATTTCGAGAGATAATCGCGCTGATCGTTGGCGTTGCTGACCTGCATGGTCGAAAAAACGCCTGCGCCAGCCACCATCAAGATTACCGCGATCATAATAGCAAAGCAGCTCATCAGCTTTGCCGGGATAGAGAGGTTCTCAAAGAATTTCATTGTATTTCTCCCTACAGACCGCTGCGACGCGCGAGTTCATTGAGATTGACCTCAACGGTCACGGCCCCGATCGGCTGACGATCTGCGTTGCTCATGGTCATGTTGAGCTGGGCAAGCCAGGCGTCAGAACCCTCGTTATATTCGGCCTCGTCGATAAACACAGCGTCGGGACCATTCGGATAGGTATTCTGAAACTTCGCTTCATCCCCCTGCCAGAAGTCGGACGTGATGGAGCTTTGCCCTACATTCAGGCCAACGGCGTCCATCACAAATATCTCGGCAAACATACCACCGGAGCGTGCCTGGACTTGTGTCAGGTAGCTCGACAGCGGATTGGTCAGAATTGCTGCAACCAACGGCTGATCTTCTGCTTCGCGTTCAGCGCGCCACTGAAGGTCTGCCGCATCAATCTGTTCTTGTGTCATGTCCTTGCGCAGCTTGTTCTGCGAACTAATGGACAGCTCAACAACCGGATTTGCCAACCATTCCCGAATGTTTCTAATCACTTCATCCGTGATCAGTGCATTGGGGTCCCCCGGCAACTCTGCCTTGGCAAAAGCAGCATGTGGCAGAACAAAAACTGTCGCTGCGAGCATACCGGCCAAAGCCACACCACTTTTGAATTTCATTCGCTTACTCCCCAGTCTATGCCAATGGCAGATCAAGACTATCTATTAGTATAGATTCTTATACAAAAGGTAAAAAACAAATACAACCTTTTTTAGAATCTATAGCGATGTGGAACCGCACGAGAGGAGCTTCCACATAAGCTATATGTGGATTGCGCGCAAAGAAACAACACTGCGACCTTGGGATATGCGGGAAAATGGGCGACTGAAATCAGGCAAGAAAAAAGCGGCGGTAAAAACCGCCGCTGAGTTTGGTTGGGACACGAGCAAACTGCAGAAGATTACGTTGTTCCAGGCGCGAGACGCGCCCCTGCAAAGAACAACTGTCCATGCTGTCATAAGCAGGATGCGTGCCAACTTTATAAACCCCTCAAAAAACCGTGGTTTTTCGGGAAATTCCGGTCGCCATCCCACATGACTGAAATACGTTACCTGATAATCTTTGCGTTTCAAAATGCAAAGATTGCAAAATGCGAATTAATAAGTTTGCATTTTGCAAAAATATGCTGGAGAGAATTAGAACCGCTTAATTTTCAGTAAGCTTATACACCTACTTAGCGCGTTTCTTCTTCGTCCGACTATTGAAGTTCAGAAGCGCTGGCGCCTTCTCGATGATTTCCTCGAGAATGGATTTCGCGATCTCAAGATCGTCCTTTGCAGAGTCGTCGAGCTGACTGATATAGCGCGGATCGGAGATCATCCGCTCTGCCTCATAAAGGGTCCTGAGTTCACTTTGGAACATTTCGCGCGCACCAAGCGGCAGGTTTTCCTTTGCACTCATGACAAAGAAGAATTTCAGGCTCGTCTTGATGACAATCCTGAGCATGACGACCTGAAGCTTGTGAAACTGTTTTTCCAGTTCTTCTTTTTTAGGATGGGATTCGAGCTTGTTCATCCGCTCCATAATCACCAGAGACAACGCCTTGAAGTTGTCGACTTCCTCACGAAACGGTCGATAACCGGTGACGTCGGACTTGTCGGCGTTCTTTTCAAGCGTATTGGCCAGCGCGATCAACTTTCGCGCACGCAGCTCAAGTCTGGATAGGAACTCCTCGACTTCGTTCCGAAATTTTCGTTGTGCAGCCTGGCTCATGATATTCTGGCGTTCTTTATATGATTATGCCCGGGGAACGATATCCCCGGGCACCAATCTATACTGCCAATCATTAACAACAACCTGAAAACCGAAAAAGGTCCATTTTAACCGGCCATTTCCGGATCTTTTTTCTGTTGTTTCTCGCCATTTTCATCTTCCGGATAACGGAAGGTGACAGCATCGTCTTCGATATCGACCAGCACAGCCCCACCCTTCGAAAGCTTGCCAAACAGCAACTCTTCGGCGAGCGGTTTTTTGACGTGCTCCTGAATGACGCGGCCCAACGGACGCGCCCCGAAGGCCGCATCGTAGCCGCGTTCGGCCATCCAGGCCCGCGCTGCTTCGGTCAGTTCGATCGAAACATTGCGATCCGCCAGCTGTGCTTCAAGCTGCAAGATGAACTTGTCGACAACCATCTTGACGACTTCCGGCTGCAGGTTGGCAAACGGAATCACCGCATCCAGACGGTTACGGAATTCCGGCGAGAAGGTGCGCTTGATTGCCTCTTCGTCTTCGCCAACACGCATTTCACGTTTGAAGCCGATCGGCGGCTTAGCCATGTCAGATGCACCGGCATTGGTCGTCATGACCAGCACGACATTACGGAAATCGACCGTCTTGCCGTTGTTATCGGTCAGTTTGCCATGATCCATGACCTGCAGAAGAATATTGAACAGGTCCGGATGAGCCTTCTCGATCTCGTCCAGCAGCACGACCGCATGCGGATGCTGATCAACGGCATCGGTCAAAAGACCACCCTGGTCAAACCCGACATAGCCCGGAGGCGCACCAATCAGGCGTGATACGCTGTGGCGCTCCATATATTCGGACATGTCAAAGCGGATGAACTCGATCCCCATGACCGTTGCCAACTGCTTGGTGACCTCCGTCTTACCAACGCCGGTCGGGCCCGAGAACAGATAACTGCCAATCGGTTTTTCCGGCTCACGCAGACCTGCACGGGCCAGTTTGATCGCACTGGCAACTGCTTCGATTGCCTTGTCCTGGCCAAACACAACCGTTTTCAGGTCACGCTCAAGATTTGCCAGCGCCTTGCGGTCATCGGTCGAAACCGATTTTGGTGGGATGCGGGCGATCTTGGCGACGATTTCCTCGACGTCACGCTTGCTCACCGTACGTTTCCGTTTGCTGGGGGCGACCAGCATGCGCGATGCACCAACCTCGTCAATCACATCAATTGCACTATCGGGCCGCTTGCGGTCGCTGATGTAACGCGATGCCAGCTCAACCGCAGAACGCAGGGCTTCGTTGGTGTATTTGACCTGATGGTGCTCCTCGTAATAGGGCTTGAGCCCCTTGAGGATCTTGACGGTATCGGCTTCTGACGGTTCCTCGACATCGATTTTCTGGAAACGACGCACAAGGGCGCGGTCCTTTTCAAAGTGACCCCGGAATTCCTTGTAGGTGGTTGAGCCGATGCAACGCAGTGACCCGCTTGCCAGTGCCGGTTTCAGCAGGTTGGAAGCATCCATTGCCCCGCCCGACGTCGCACCAGCACCAATCACGGTGTGAATTTCATCAATGAACAGTACAGCACCTTCGTACTCTTCAAGTTCCTTGACCACAGCCTTCAGGCGTTCTTCGAAGTCCCCGCGATAACGGGTTCCTGCCAGAAGTGCGCCCATATCAAGGGCAAAGATCGTCGCGTTTTCAAGAACCTCTGGCACATCGCCATCATTGATACGGCGCGCGAGCCCTTCGGCAATGGCGGTTTTACCAACGCCTGGATCACCGACATAAAGCGGGTTGTTCTTGGTACGACGGCACAGAACCTGAATGGTGCGGTCAATCTCGTTCTGGCGACCGATCAGCGGATCGATCTTGCCGCTCTGCGCCTTGACATTGAGGTTCACACAATAGGCTTTAAGCGCCTCGCCCTCGGCCGGGCCGCTTTCGTCGCTTTCTGGCGACATGCCTGCAACCGGCTCTTCATCGGCACCGCGCGGAATGCGACGCTCATTAAGCTCGGTCGCCTTGGCGATACCGTGTGAGATGTAGTTTACCGCGTCAAGACGGGTCATATCCTGGAGTTGCAGATAGTAAACCGCGTGCGATTCCCGTTCAGAGAACAGGGCAACAAGCACATTGGCACCGGTCACTTCCTCGCGGCCAGAAGACTGGACGTGGATCGCAGCACGCTGGATCACGCGCTGGAAACCGGCGGTCGGTTTGGGGTCCACCAGACGCGCACTGATCAGGCCGGAAAGCTCGCTATCGGCGAATTCCAGCAGATCGGAACGCAGCCGATCAATATCAACCCGGCAGGCCTTCAGCACTGCCAGCGCATCCTGATCTTCGGTCAGCGATAACAGAAGATGTTCAAGAGTGGCATATTCATGCCTGCGCTCCGACGCATATGCGAGCGCACGGTGCAGGCTTTCCTCAAGATTGCGCGATAGCATATGTCACTCCTTCTCTAAGGTACACTGCAGCGGATGCTGGTTCTGGCGGGCCAGGTCCATGACCTGGTTTACTTTGGTCTCTGCGATTTCGTAGGTGAATACACCGCACACTCCGACACCCTTGCGGTGCACCTGAAGCATGATCTCGGTGGCTTCTTCACGTCCCTTTTCAAAAAACCGTTCCAGTACGTGAACGACGAACTCCATCGGAGTATAGTCGTCATTCAGCAACAGCACTTTGTACATGGACGGCTTTTTGGTCTTGGGCCGTGTCTTTGTTACGATCCCCGTGTTCGGCAGATCAGTGCCGTCATTATCCTGTTCAGTCATCGTCTACTTACCGGAACCCTTATTTCCTGCATGATCTCCATGATAGGTCATTGCCAAACTCTTTCAAAGTCCGCTACGCGGTTCTCACTAGGAATTTATTGTGCATCCGAGTTTCGTTCGTTGTCCATCTTCGATTCATTTAGGCTGCGAATAACGCACTGCAAGATCAGGCGACAAACTTCGTGATTATTGTCACTCCAAAATTATCCGGGACGCGAAAAGACACATAAAAAACGGGCATGGCTAAAAGCCATACCCGCTCGGGATTGGAAGGTGCTGGGATATCCAACATGCATCCATTGCCTCATTTCAGCGTAACATTCGTTGCCTTGCTAATCGCATTTAGGCCGTCCGAAAAGGCAGAAAACATCAGTTCCTGCATCTTTTCACCTTCGGCCAAACTGCTTTCATAGCAGCGATTGACGATGCGTGAATGCAGCTCCTGAAGGTCTGCAAGGCTTTCAACCTTGGTCAACTCATCAAGATCTTCCTGCGATGCTTCAAATTCTTTTTGCATCCAGCTCGAAAGCTCGGTGCCAATGCCACCGGTCTTTTCAAACATCGCCATGGTTGCCTGCCAAACTTCCTCGAAACTTTTCTTCTGGGTATCAAGCAGCTCTTCATACTGAGCAGCAACCCGCGACCCGGCACCGGAAAAAACATCGGCCTGACCGGTCATGGTTTCAAAGATCTTGCCGAATGCCTCATTGGCAGCAGAAACACTTTCTTCGAATGCCTCATTGCCAGCGGTGACCATTGCTTCGACCTCTGGCGTCTTCCAAAGTTCGAAATAGGGCTCCATCCCCGTTCCGTCGATGAACAATGCACCAAAGCCAAAAACGTCGCCCTGCTTTGGTTCTGCCTTAGGTTTGGCATCAACCGGCTTTGCGGTTGCAGTCGACTTGCTTGGGGTTTGGGTCGCGGTCGGCGTTGCCGCAGGCCTGGAACCAGCAGACTCTGCCGCCACGGTTGCCGGTGCTGCCGATTTCTCAGACGTCGCGGATGCCGCGGCCTTCGGCGCAGGCGCAGATTTCGATGCCGTACTTGCCGGTGCAGCAGCAGCCTTTTTCGGCGCCGACTTGGCAACGGTTTTCTTTTTCGGGGCGGCGGAAGCGGCAGACTTGCTGGTTGCCGTAGTTTTGGGTTTCGTGCTCACAGTATTGGCCTTTTCGCTTTTGGTGGGGAATTTGGGCGCTGTCGACTTGCTTGCTGGCGACGTCACCTCACTAGCAGGTCGCGCGGCCCCGGAAGTCGCAACGGAAGGTTTCGTGGCAGATTCAGCCTGCTTTGATGCCGGCGCAGATGGCGAAGATGTCTCAGCCTTGGCAGGTTTCGGGGACTCTGCATTTTTTTCGGAAGCACCGGCCGACGCGGCATCTTTGACCGGCGTTTTGGCAGCAGACGCAGATGTATCAACCTTCGCGACCGTCGCAGACGAGACAGCCTGACCTGCAGCTTTGATCGACGCTCCTTCGTCACTCGGCGTCTTTGCCGTATCGGGCGATGGTGAAGGCGATGCCTTTTGCGCTTCCGCCGAAGGCTGCTGAGCTGCGGCTTCTATCTCGGAAGATGTCATTACCTTCCGCTTGGCAGGCGCAGACTGCGCTGCCGACGGGACTGAAGCTGCTACAGTTTTGGGTGACGACGCGGAAGCCTGCTTGGTTGCAGTTTTCCCGGCTAGTTTCTTTTTGGAATCAGCCATTGCCTCAACCTCCTGATCACCGGAATATCTATCCGGATCAATGTTGCATTGCAACATAACCCTAGATGGAATTACCCTGTCGCGTCAAGTACAGTTTAGTGACAAATACGCCATATTTCCCGGCACGCCTTCAACAGAAAACGCCGGAATTCCAAGAAATTTTCAAAACAGCAACTTGATCAAGGCATTAGCCCAAAGTTTTGCTGCATTGCAATAAAACTAGCAAGCCGGGCAATAACATGAACACGTCACGCCATCGCCCGGTTGCAACATATTGGCGCCCTAACGAAGCATATTTCCGCGCACGGTTCTGTAAAACTCACCGGAGTCGCTGTTCTGGACATGATGCATCTGTGCCGCCGATTGCGATCGTGCGTTTTCAGCGGCAGGCGGCTCGGGAAGGTCTTTTTCAACCGAAGAAAGGTTTGCCAGAACTTCCGGGAACTCAAGGGCACGCAAATCATCCACACCGGATGCCCAAGTACCCAGCGTGATGCCACCCGACGAGCACCCAATGGCGACCCAGTAAAAATCATCGGAATACAGACGCAGACCATCACGGTTTTGCGTTCCGAAACCTTCGGCCTGCAGCGCATCGGTGATGGCAAGATAAGAATCGCGGTCAATACGATCAACGGCCTCTTCGCCCCCAAATGCACCAAGCGGTGCATTCAGTTCAACATTGATTTCCTTGACCTGTATCGGCCCGAAGACACGGGTGGTCAGATTGAATTCCTCAAACCCGGGATACGGCGTTAATTCAAAGACGCGGACTTCCTTGTAATATTCGGCATTATAAATAATGCGAATTTGTCCTTCTGCATCGCCTGCTGCACAAGCCTGACGAAGATCATCGGCATTAAGATAAGAAAACCATGATGCCTTTCGGACAAGCGGATTACTGACGTCACTGGTTTGGGTAAAGGTACAACCGGCAAGGCCTGCAATCACCAGTGCGGCAAGACCTGCTTTGGCCCAGCTGGCGCTGCGGGTCCCCGTATTGGTGTGAACTGGAGCCGTCTTTTCTGACATTCCATCCTCGATTTTTTGCTAATCTGGAGATATAAAATACAGTCTTGCGAATAAAAATGGCCATCTCAAGGCCCGAGTGACGACCACCGAAATTCGATGCTCTTAAACATTTGTTTAAGGCTGTGATGCGACAGTGAACTTATTTAGTTCTTGGGGAAACCTCAAAGCCGAGCCCGATATAATGCGTTTAATGACCCTTTCCGGGCCAACTGCAATGGCCAAAGCTCTGTCCGTGACGCGCTCGCTGAGCATGCGTGGCGTTGTTGTTGTGCTTTTGTGTCTGGTTGCGACTATTTCATTCACAGTTCTCTCGCCCTCCGCTGCGCAGGCGCGGACTTACACGGCGATGATTATTGACGGCGACACTGGCGAAACGCTTCACGAATATCGGGCGGATCACAAGGTCTATCCGGCGTCGCTAACCAAGATCATGACCCTTTACATGGTCTTTGATGCCTTGGAACACGGCAAGGTATCGCTTTCGACTCGGATGAAGGTTTCCAAGCGTGCCTGGGGCCAGGCCCCCTCCAAACTTGGTCTTCAGCCGGGCGAAACCATTTCCGTCAAGGATGCTATTTTGGCGCTGGTCACCAAATCGGCCAACGACATTGCAGTTGTTGTCGCCGAACATCTTGGTGGCACGGAAATCAAGTTTGCCCAGATGATGACTTCCGAGGCGCGCCGCCTTGGCATGTCGCGCACCACCTTCCGTAATGCGTCCGGCCTGCCCAACCGCGGGCAGATGACCACTGCACGTGACATGATCAAACTGGCTGTGGCGCTGCGCAAGAATTATGGCAGCTACTATCATTACTTCGCGACCCAGAAGTTCCGCTTTGGCAACCGCACCTATGGCAACCACAACAATCTTCTGGCGTCCTACTATGGTACCGACGGGATCAAGACCGGCTATATCAACGCATCGGGCTTCAACCTTGTCGCCTCGGTCAATCGCAATGGTAAACGCCTGATTGGCGTTGTGTTTGGGGGTCGCACCGCCCGCACCCGTGATGACCAGATGAAAAAGCTCCTTGATCAGGCCTATATGAAGCTGACCAAGGACGGTGAAATTGTTGTTCCGCGTCCGCGCATCAGCCCGGAAGACAAGATCCTGCCAGCAGATGCCCAGTTGCTGATTGCCAAGCGCAGCACGCTTCGCGAAGCAGAACAGCCGGGCCGTATTGACACCCAAACCGTTGTCACCCGCCTGAAGCCGGAAACCGGTGCGGGCTGGGGCATTCAGGTTGGCGCCTTTAGCGATCAGCGCCGGGCACAGGAAGCGGTCCTTGCCGCGGCACGTACCGCCCCCGATGTTCTGCGCCTGACCCGTGCTGCGGTCGAGCAGCAAGCCAGTGGCACCGGTGTTGTCTATCGTGCCCGTCTGCTGGGCTTTGATGGCGAGAACGAAGCACGCGCTGCGTGTGATGCGCTCAAGCGTGAAAATGTTGCGTGCATCCCGGTCAATGCGGGTGATGCTGGCTAAAAGCCAAATCGCACAGAGATACAAAAAGGCCCGTCAGAAAATCTGACGGGCCTTTTTCATTTTGTCTTCGGTGAACGTCTTAATTAATGACCACCACCCGGTGCAAAGAAGTCATCCGAAGACAGACCGCTTTTGACCAGTTGATCGCTCACCTGCCCCTTCAAACGTGCCAACCCGGCATCATCGGCGGCCTCACAGCGGGCCACGATGGCAGGTTGGGTGTTGGATGCACGTAGCAACCACCAGCCATCATCGGTGCTGACACGCACGCCATCAATACCGCTGACCTCGGCACCGGCTTCAGCCAGGCGAGCACGGACTTCTTCAATCAGCGCGAACTTGCGGTCATCCGGGCAGTCGATACGGGTTTCCGGCGTATTGACCGCAACCGGCATGGCGGCCCGCCATTCGGCAAGGCTTTTGCCGCTTTGAACCAGAATGCGATACAGGCGGACGGCGGCATAGGTCGCATCGTCATAGCCGTAATAACGTTCGGCAAAGAAGATATGGCCGCTCATTTCACCGGCAATCGGTGCCTTTTCCTCGATCATCTTGGTTTTGATTAAGGAATGGCCCGTCTTCCACATGATGGCCTTGCCACCAATCCGGTTGACCTCGTCAAACAGGGTCTGACTGGCCTTGACATCGGCAATGATCGCAGCCCCTGGCTGACGCTGCAAAACGTCCGCGGCATAGATCTGCAACAGCTGATCGCCCCAAAGGACGTTGCCCTTGCCATCAATCACGCCAATCCGGTCACCGTCGCCGTCAAAGGCAACACCCCAGTCGGCATTGTGTTTGGCAACGGCCGCCTTGAGGTCAACCAAGTTGGCCTCGACCGTCGGATCGGGATGATGGTTGGGGAAATTACCATCGATATCATCAAACAACAGATGATGCGTACCGGGCAGCTTGGCCGTCAGTTTGCGCACCACGTCACCGGCAGAACCATTGCCGCAATCCCAGACAATCGTCATCGGATTGGGGACATCACAGTCAAGCTCGGCCACAAGGCGTTCGACAAAGCGATCCTCGATATCAATGTCGCTTGCCGTGCCCTGCCCGGTTTCGAAATCACCGCTGGCGGCAATTTTGCCAAGTTGCTGAATGGCGTCGCCAAATACCGACTTGCCAGCATTAAGCATCTTGAAGCCGTTATAGTTCGAAGGGTTATGCGAACCGGTGACCATGATGCCGGCATCGGTTTTTTGATCATAAACCGTGAAATACAGCATCGGGGTCGGCCCGCGACCAATGCGCACCACGTCACAACCGGTCGACAGAATACCTTCGGCCAATGCCGCCGCCAGATCTGGCGAGCTCAGACGACCATCGCGCCCCAGGGCGACGCGCTTTCCGCCAGATCTGCGCACCATGGTTCCGAAGGCTTTACCCAGCGCATTGGCGTCTGCCGCATGCAGGGTTTTGCCAACAACGCCGCGCACGTCATATTCGCGCAAAACAGAGCTATCAAACTTGTGTCCGGCGGAATTCGTCATGATTAGGATTTGCCTCCGATAGATGCACGACCGACACAGGAATAGCTGAAACCGTTTTCAGCCATCTCGTTCGGATCGTAAACGTTACGCAGATCAACGACGATCGGGTGTTTCAGCGCGTCCTTGATGCGATCAAGGTCCATACCGCGGAATTCGTTCCACTCGGTCAGAACCACCATTGCATCTGCGCCTTCGACCGTATCATAGGCGTTGTCGCAATATGAAATGCCATCGAGAAGCTTCTTGGCTTCTTCCATGGCTTCGGGGTCATAGGCCTTGACACTCGCCCCTGCCGCGATCAGGGCTGGCACGATATCAAGGCTCGGTGCATCGCGCATGTCATCGGTATTGGGTTTGAAAGCCAGACCAAGAATACCGATGGTCTTGCCCGCAACAGAGCCACCGCATGCCGAGATCACGCGATCTGCCATCGCCTTTTTACGCTTGGCGTTGACATCGACAACCGTCTCGATGATGCGAAGCGGACTGTTATATTCCTGTGCGGTGCGCACAAGTGCGATGGTATCTTTCGGGAAGCAGGACCCGCCATAGCCCGGACCGGGATGCAGGAACTTCTTGCCAATACGGCCATCAAGGCCGATGCCGCGTGCAACATCATGGACATCCGCACCGACCTTTTCACAAAGATCGGCAATTTCGTTGATGAAGGTGATCTTGGCGGCAAGGAAGGTGTTGGCCGCATATTTGATCATTTCCGACGTTTCACGGGTGGTGAAGACAATCGGGGTTTCGATCAGATACAGCGGACGATACAGATCCGACATCACTTCGCGGGCGCGCTCATCACTGGTGCCGATGACGACGCGGTCCGGGCGCATGAAATCGCCAATCGCCGATCCTTCGCGCAGGAATTCCGGGTTCGAGACCACAGCAAATTCTGCATCCGGGCGCTTTTCACGAATGATGCGTTCGACCTCACGACCGGTTCCAACCGGGACGGTTGATTTGGTAACGATGACGGTGAAGCCGTCCATGGCTTCGGCAATTTCCTCGGCCGCAGCATAAACGTAACTCAGATCGGCATGACCATCGCCGCGTCGGGTCGGCGTGCCAACGGCAATAAAGACAGCGTCCGCATCCTTGACCCCTTCCTTGAGGTCGGTGGTAAAGGTCAGGCGGCCTGCCTTGACGTTATTTTCGACCAGAACATCCAGCCCGGGCTCGTAGATTGGCATGATACCGTCTTCGAGACGGGCGATTTTTTCTACATCCTTGTCGACACAAACAACGTCCGTACCAAACTCGGAAAAGCAGGCACCGGAAACAAGTCCAACATATCCGGTCCCGATCATAGCTACGCGCATGGAGGTTTTATCCTGGTAAGTAAATCCCGACCGGAACAGATCACATCGCTATTCCGGTCGGACATTGTTGACATGAATGATTATTCTGCCGCTTCGCCTTCGGCGAATTCGTGAATAAGCTTGCGGACATCGTCGCGCATATCTTCACGGGCAAGGGCAAATGACATTGTGGCTTTCAGGAAGCCGATCTTGTTGCCGCAATCAAAACGACGGCCTTCGAAATTATAGCCATAGAACGGCACCTTGCCGATCATTGCGGCCAACGCATCGGTCAGCTGGATTTCATTACCAGCGCCGCGCGGAATGTTTTCAAGCACCTCGAAAATGCCAGGATCAAGGATGTAACGCCCGATGGCGGACAAGGTCGACGGGGCTTCTTCGGGTTTTGGCTTTTCCACCATGCCGCATGCACTGACAAGGCGGCCGTTGGTGCCTTCGATTTCCAGCACACCATAACGATGAACTTCATCGCGCGGGACATCCATCACGGCAACCATGTTGCCACCCGTACGACCATAACTATCGACCATCTGCTTCATGCAGGGGACTTTTGACTGGATAAGGTCATCGGCCAGCAGCACGACAAACGGCTCGTCACCGACCAGCGACTTGGCGCACAGAACAGCGTGCCCGAGGCCAAGCGGGTTGCCCTGACGGGTATAGGTCACACGACCGTTTTCCGGGATCATTTCAAGCGCTTTGGACAGTGCTTCTTCCTTGCCCCGCTCGGTCAGGATCGCCTCCAGCTCGGCAGAGCGATCAAAATGGTCCTCAATCGCGGTTTTGCCGCGACCAGTCACAAAAATGAATTCTTCGATACCGGCCGCAATGGCTTCTTCGACAGCGTATTGAATAAGCGGCTTGTCAACGACCGGCAGCATTTCTTTTGGCATTGCCTTGGTAGCGGGCAAAAAACGGGTTCCCATGCCTGCGACCGGAAAAACTGCCTTCTTGATTCTTTTTGACATTCAATACTTTCCTTTTTCAACCGCTGCATGCCAGTCCGTATTGGAATTGCCCGCATATATGCTTCTGCCACAATTCCAGAACACGGATCAAGCAAGCGCACGTATTATTGACGCTAATCTTTACATAGCCGTAACAAAAGGCTCCGCGCGGCATTGATCTTTGAGGCCAGATAGTCCGATCCACCATGATCCGGGTGGACCGCCTTGATCTGCTTTTTATAGGCCCGGTTGATTTCCTCGCGGGAGGCATTATCCGCCACACCCAGGACTTCTCGGGCCTCTTTCGCCGTCATGCCAGACGCACTTGAACTCCTTTTGTCACCTTGGCCTTGCTCGTTATGGTTGCGGTCGCTTCCTCCGTTTTGTGCTCCGTCTTCGCCGTTGTCTTTCTGGCGCCAGCTTTGCCATCCCGCACAATCAGGACGGCGTTCAAGATAGGCTTCCAGTACCGCCCAGCTTTGGTCGGTTGCACTGCAACAGTCAACATAAAGCGACTGCAGGTCGTCAAGTCCCAAGCTGTCAAGATCGGCCCCGGCAAAGGGACCGCTGACAACGCCACCGCGCATTTGCCCGGTTTCAAGATCAAGCACCATATGCAGAAATTCAGTGCGAATTTCCGAACTTGGTCCCGCACCGGATGTGCGGTTGCCAAAACTTCCCGGCTGGGCGCGTTTTCGGGACGCTGCAAAGATCCTGCGAAAAATTGGCCACAGAAATCCAAGCTTCATCATCCGAAACAAGAACGGCACAGTCGCCGCCAAAGCCGCGCCCATCGCGGCAATCTTGCCTGTGAGCAACAACCAGCCCGCAAGCATGATCAACACCAAGATGATCATAAATAAGACAATTTTACGGATTTCTTTGGGCTCGGCCTCTGTCATCCAGCGAATGAAGAAGCCAACCCCGATAAATGCTGCGATTCCGATCAAAAGCCACTGCATCAACGCGGCTTTCGCAATTGATGACCAAGCCTGAGCACTTCCTCGGACCCGGTTTTCTTTTGATAGATCGAAAGTCCGGACTGCCCGCCCACGGCATAGCTTGCCACTGCACCCAGCAAATCACGAAGCTTGCCGGCTGCACTGGCATCAAACTGCATAAAGGCACCACCGGTTATCCGCGCAATTTCACCAAAGGCAAATGCCGCATCCCGGTCATGGCCTTCCTGAAACATGAATGCCTTTACCCCCTTAAGCGCCAGTTTCCCGGCAATCGGGGCCAGATGATCTGGATTTTCCTCGATACAGTCGCCGACATAAATCAAGGCATCAATTTTTTTATCACCCGCTTCACGTTCGACATGGGCCAGAACCCGTTCGATCTGTGTATGTCCAGCACGGCAAGTAACCTTGGTGATATAATCGCGAAATGATTTGGCGTTGCGGCACCAGCCACTTGATTTGCATTCTGAAAGCCCGCGAAAGAACACAAGCTGCACATCAAGGGCGCCAACACCATCGACCGCTTCAAACATTTCGGCCTGAATTTCAGCCGCGCTGTCCCAGCTTGGCTGGCGGCTGGCGGTTGCATCCATGGCAAAAATCAGTCGCCCCTGTGCCGGCCCGGATGATGGCGCGTGTACCGCCATCTGCCGCGCCTTACCCAAGAAGTCTGCCACTTCGTTGGCGTCGGATGTCTCTGGAATGATGTCTTTGCGCGTCAAGGAGACCTGCCTGCTTCATATTCCGGTTGGACAATTTGTCGTCCCACAAGATATAGGCCGGATGCAGTCAGATCGGCAACTCCTCGCCGTCGGCCGGTTTGAAGCCGATCACTTCCAGAAGCGATCTGACTTCCTGACGGGCGGCCATGTGCGACATGCTCATCGGGATGCCGACACCCTTTTCACGCAGATCAAGCAGCGTCAGACCTTTGAGGAAAAGTTCGCGATAAATCACACGTTCGCCAAAGCCCGGCGCCTGACGGAAGCGGATGCGATCGGCCAACTTGTCAACGATTTCGGCAATGTCGCGTTTGTTGCGCGCATCAAGATGTGAAAGACGGTTACGCATGACGATCCAGTCAATCGTGCCGCCATCAATCGCCGCCCGACGCTTGCGCGCATCCCAGACCATCTCGGCATAGATGCTGGGTCCCTTGATATCAAGGCTGTCCGGATCAATCCGGGCCAGCATATCAAGGTCGATAAAGCTGTCATTGATCGGGGAGATCAGCGTATCGGCACAGGCATGGGCCAAACGCGAAAGATAATTGTCACTGCCCGGGCAATCCATGACGATGAAGTTGCAGCCGATTACCATTTCACCAAGTGCGGTCGTAAAGCGTTCGCGCTCGTCCAGCTTGGCTTGGTTGGCATCGGGCAGTTCGCTGCGATAAATCGGCCGATGATCGGGCACCGGAAGCTTAAGGTCCTTGCGGTCGTTAAAGGCGTTCCGGTTTTCGACATAGCGTGTCAGCGTCCCCTGACGGGCATCGATATCAAGCGATCCGACCTTGAACCCCATCTTCATCAGGGAAACGATCAGATGCATCGCCGTTGTCGACTTGCCTGACCCACCCTTTTCATTGCCAATCACGATTACATGGGCGCGATTGGACGGCGGTTGTTTGTCCGTTGCCGTCTGCTGGCCCGCGCTGTCCCCGTTCGCGCCGGTCTGTTGCACCGTCATGATAAAATGCTCCGTATCTTCAGGCTTTTTGACTTTGTCCCCAAGGCCAACCTCCCCAATGAGCCCGTTTGCACCCAAAAATCAAGGTAAAAGAGATCACGTTAACAGGCATCGGTTGACTGCCCCCTAGCCAATCTAGATGCACAAAGGTAAAGATAAGGGTAGCGCAATACAAAAATGCGCCTGAAAACATATAGAAAGGACGCAATGTGAGGTATCGGGCGGCTTTGATCGGCAGCATGTTTGCAAGCTTTCTGGTGGCAACACCACAGATGGCCGTCGCACAGCAAACCGGCGGGTTCGAACAAATCCCGCAAGACCAGAGCCCTATTGTCTTTGCCTCGGACGTCGAGGGTCAGAACAGCTTCCTGCGTCAGTATCGCGATAACAGTACGGTCTTTGTTGGCCGCTGGTATGCGCAGCACTCGGTAAGCGAATCCCCTGCCGCTGCAAGCGACCTTTACCTTGAAACGGTCTATACGACCTCCGCGCCCGGTTTTCGGTTTAGCACCGCCATGGCGTCCGAGCAGTTGCTTGATATGTTTGACGCGCTTCGCGGCCGCACCAGCCTGAATGGCGCAAGCTTCGTGCAGGAAACCCGGTACGGCCCGATTGCCCTGTCGCCCTTTACTCGCAACGGTTCGCAATGCGTTTCCTTTGTCGGGCAATGGGATCCGCAAACACCGGCCCAACGAGGCAGTCGCCTGCTGGGCTATTACTGCACCCCGACACAGGTTCAGGCCACAGGTAGCAGCAGTGCGCCACTCAGTGGTCTGCCAATGATTGATGCTCAGGAATTTGCCGCCGGTTTCTTTGGCCGATTGAACATCGAGCTCGCGGAAAATTCGGCAATTGCCGTCACTGTTGTCGGACCGGCAGATGAAACCCCGCTTCAGCAGCCTGAAGGCGAAACCACCCCGCCGCCGATTGATGGCATTGATATCGTCACCAACTGGCAATCGGTGCGTGGAACCGGCACGCTGCGCTTTGATCAGCCATCGGGCGAAGGCACGATGATCCTTGATGATGACCAACGCCATTGCGAGGGCATCTGGCGCCACGAAGGCGGTGCCTATCAAAGTGATACGCTTCCGTTCGGAAGCTGGTATGTCTATTGTAACGACAGCAGCTTTGCGCGCGGTATTTACACAAGCGAATCCCCGGCTGTTGTCACCGGTAATGGCAAGGACAACCAAGGACAGGCTGTCTATTTCCGCCAGGCAAACTAAACCCACCACCCTAACCAAGATACACGTGATCATGACTGCAGATATCCAAACCATCGTCATCGGGGCCGGCGTTGTCGGCCTGGCCTGTGCCCGTTCACTTGCGCGAACCGGCCGCGAAGTCCTGATCATTGAACAGCATGATGCGATTGGCACCGAAACCAGCGCACGCAACAGCGAAGTCATTCATGCCGGGATCTATTACCCGAAAGGCAGCCTGAAGGCCGAGCTTTGTGTCACCGGGCGCGAGATGCTGTATCGTTATTGCGAAGAAAACGGCATCGAACACAAACGCACCGGCAAACTGATTGTCGCCACGGCCGAAGACCAAATGGCCGCACTGGCCGGGATCAAGGACAAGGCTTTTGAAAACGGCGTCACCGACCTTGTCTGGCTGTCCCGCGAAGCGGCCCTTGAACGCGAACCGGCCCTTAATTGTGTCGGCGCCCTTGAAAGCCCCTCAACCGGCATTGTCGATAGTCATCAACTGATGGTCACCCTGCTGGGTGAGGCGGAAAACAATGGCGCAACACTTGCGATCAACACCAAGGTCACGGCCGTCAGTTTCGAAAACGGACTTTATACCGTCTGCACCACCGATGCCGATGGCGAAGAAATGAGCCTGACCTGCGCGGAATTGATCGTTGCCGGTGGCTTGCATAGCCAGACCTTGGGCCGGAACTTTACCGGCCTGCCACAGGCATCTGTCCCGCCACAACATTATGCGCGTGGCTGTTATTTCACGCTATCGGGCAAGGCACCGTTTTCCACCCTGATCTATCCGGCACCCGAACAGGCAGGCCTTGGCATTCACCTCACCCTTGATATGGGGGGACAGGCGCGCTTTGGCCCGGACGTGACGTGGGTTGATGCACCAAACTATGACGTTCCCGAAGAACGCCGGACCGCCTTTGCCGAAGCCATCCGCAAATACTATCCCGATCTTGATGAAAGTGCGCTTCAGACCGGCTATGCCGGGGTGCGACCAAAAATTCAGGCCCCGGGCGAAGCGGCGCGTGACTTCATGATTGCTGATGAAAAACAGCACGGGCTTAATGGTCTTGTAATGCTCTATGGTATTGAATCACCGGGTCTTACTGCGTCCCTTGCTATCGGCAACCGGGTGACCGAGTTGATCACACAGCAAGGCGCAATGAAGGCAGCATCATAAGATCGCCCATATCATCAGCGATGGATAAAGGCATGGCCAAGCAACCTTACAGCACGTCAGGGCGGACCCGACAACCGGCGCAAAATGCGTCTGGCGGAAATGCCGCGCCCAAATCCATCTCGCGCCGACATTTCCTTGGCACCGGCGCGGCGGGATTTGGCGGGGCATTATTGGCATCCACACCGTTTGGCGCAGTTGCACAGCAGCTAGAACCTTTTATCCCCGCCCCCAATAGCCTGACCGAGGGTCTCCCCGGCCTGACCGACACCGGTAAGCCCGAAAAAGACTTCGTCGAGGAAATGCGCGATTACGTCATCGCGATCAGCCGTTGGGCAAAAAGCTATCGCAGTGATTTTTCGATTATTGCGATGAATGGCCTGGAACTGACCGAGTTTCTTGAAAAAACCCTGTTTGCCACACGTGGCGTTGCGGAACCGGCCAGAAACTACTTGCGTGCCCTTGACGGTATTTTGGTCGAAGCCCCGTTTTACGGCTTTGAGAAATACGGCGAAGCCACCAACGCCGAAGAGACAAAATATATTCTGGGCTATCTGGAACGGCTGAAACTTGAGGGCCTGCAATATCTTGCGGTCGACTACACCGAAAATCGATCCGACATGGACAAGGCGCGCGCGCAGCTTCGGGGGCTGGATGCACTTTATTACGCAGCCCCACCGCCCGGCATGCAGCTTTCATCGCTGGCAAAGGTTCCAAGCACCCCTTTCGGGGCAAACCCGCATGTGATCGACAATATCCGCGAGGCAAAGAACTTTGCCCTGGTGCTTGATAGTTCGCCTTATGGCACCAAGGACGCCTATGTCGATGCGCTGGTTGCGACCAACTACGACACGCTGATCATTGATCCGTTCCATCGCGGGACCATTCCGCTGACCTATGATGATATGAAGCGGCTTCGTTACAAGAAGACCGGAACACCACGGAACCTGATTTCGTACCTCAATATCGCGACAGCCGAGACATATCGTTATTACTGGCAAAGCGGATGGCGTGCCGGAAGTCCCGATTTCATCAGTGAAGGTAACCTGATGGCACGTTGGGGACAGGAAAACCACGTGCATTATTGGTCACGCGAATGGCAAAGCATCATCTTTGGCAGCGAAAACAGCTATCTTGGCAACATCATGAAGCTTGGCTTTGACGGGGTTCTGATGGCGGGTATTGATGAATATTCCTGGTGGCTTGACTACTAGGTCGCGCAGACATTTCGCATTCCATCATCACAAACATATGACCTGAACCCGTGCGTGATTACGCCAAGGACATTTGACGCAGCACCCCTGTTTGGGCAGTGTGGTGGGTGTCGAATGCCGGCAATTCAAAAACATAATCTGCATCGCGGCGCCAGGAGGCCCATATGTCCGAACCCATCATCCACTATTTCTTCGTGCAATCACCGTGGTCTTTTTTCGGGTTTCGCCGCGTTGTCGACATCGCCAAAAAACATGGCGTGGAAATTATTCATAAGCCCTGCCGGGCAGCCGATGTTTGGGAACATGGTGGTGGCGTGCCTTTGGCAAAACGCCCGAAACCGCGTCAAGAATACCGACTTGTTGAACTGAAACGCTGGTCGGATTATCTCGGCATTCCGATCAATATGCATCCGACCCATTTCCCGGTCGATGAAACACTTGCCGCGCGCACCATCATCGCCGTTCAGGACGATGGCAAGGACGTCAGTGCTTTGACTGAAACCCTGATGGGGGATATCTGGCTGCGTGAACGTGATGTTTCGCTGCCCGCGACCGTGCGCGAGGCCCTGATATCAAATGGCCTGTCGACGGAATATCTCGAACATGCCGACCTGCCAGAGATCGCCAAAATCTATGACGAGAACTGCCAGTCCGCACGCGATCGCAACATCTTTGGTGTGCCAACCTATTTCGTCGGCAACGAGATGTTCTGGGGGCAGGACCGCCTTGATTTTGTTGAAAGAACGCTTCAACAGAACGCCTGATCAAGCGCGCCATCGCACCTTAAAAACCACCAAAACAAAATATTATGCGGGCACTTTTTCGCCTCTGGCACGTTAACCAGAGCAGCAGAAACAGTAAAAAAGCCCGCATTTAAATGACACAAAGCGCATCTGATTTTCAAAAGGACTTCCTGACCCGGCTTGAGGAAAAGACACCGAACGAGCCGGAATTTCACCAGGCAGTGGAGGAAGTCGTCGGCTCTATTGCCGGTTGGTATCTCGATCAAACCGAGATGCGCAAAAATGCGGTTCTTGAACGCTGCACGGAACCGGATCGCGTGCTGCAGTTTCGCGTGGCATGGGAAGATGACGACCAACAGATACAGGTCAATCGCGGCTGGCGCATTCAGTTCAACCAATCGATGGGCCCGTATAAGGGCGGCCTTCGGTTTGCCCCAACGGTAAGCACCAGTATCTTCAAGTTTCTCGGGTTTGAACAAACCCTGAAAAACAGCCTGACCGGCTTGCCGATGGGCGGGGCAAAAGGTGGTGCCGACTTTTCGCCAAAGAACAAATCCCCGCAGGAAATCGGCCGTTTCTGTCAGGCATTCATGCAGGAACTATATCGGCATATCGGGCCAGATACCGATGTGCCCGCCGGGGACATCGGCGTTGGCAGACGTGAAATCAGCATCCTTTTTGGTCACTATATCAAGCTGACGCAAAAGTGGACCGGTGCGCTGACCGGGAAAGGATGCCACTTCGGCGGTAGTGCCGGGCGCACAGAAGCAACCGGCTATGGCTGCATCTATTTCCTTGGTCACATGCTTGATCAGGAAAACAAGGAAATCAAAGACAAACGCATCGCGATCAGTGGCGCAGGCAATGTTGCGCTTCACGCCGCGCGCAAGGCCATTGAACTTGAAGCCAAGGTCATAAGTCTGAGTGATAGTTCCGGCACCATGCACTTTGCCGATGGCCTGACAAACGACCTTCTTGATCAGGTTGATGACTGGAAAAACAACCAACGCAAATCGCTGGCAGAATTTGACGGCGGCAAGAATTCCGAGTTCCTTGAAAACAAGAACCCCTGGGGGCTTGAGTGCGATATTGCCCTGCCCTGCGCGACCCAAAACGAGCTTGATGAACAAGACGCCAAGCAGCTTGTTGAAAACAAGGTGATGATGCTCTGTGACGGCGCGAACATGCCACTGACGGCAAAGGCACAGGAAGTATTCATCAACGCCAATGTCCCGCATGCCCCAGGCAAAGCATCCAATGCCGGCGGCGTTGCAGTAAGCGGCCTTGAACAGAGCCAGAATGCGCAACGTCTGAGTTGGGATACGGAAAACGTCGACAAACGCCTTCGTGAGATCATGTCCAAAATTCACAAGGACTGCATCGAAAACAGTCCGGACGGAAAAATCATCAATTATCGCGATGGTGCCAATCTTGCTTCGTTCAAACGCATAGCAGAAACCATGAATGCATTCTGGCTTTCGTAATCAAACCCGGCCGTTGATACGATTGTAGTTTGCGGCTCTCTCACGACTGAAACCAAGGAGTTTCCCCATGAAAGTTGCCGATATCGCAATCAATTTACTGAGTGATCTTGGCGTCAAACATGTGTTTGGCATCCCAGGTGACGCCATCAATGACATTACATTTGCCCTTGAAAACAGGGATGAAATTGATTTCGTCCTTGTCCGGCATGAAGAAGGTGGTGCTTTTGCCGCATCCGCACAGGCAAAACTGACTGGCAATCTTTCATGCTGTGTCGGCACCGCGGGTGGCGGTGCCATCCATCTTCTGAACGGCCTTTATGATGCCCGTCACGACCATGCCCCGGTTCTTGCCATCACAGGCCAAGTTGATTCGGAATTTATCGGCACCGAGTATCATCAGGAAGTTGACCTGAAAAAGCTGTTCGAAGACGTGACCGTCTATTCCGAGACGATCATGGATCCGGCACAGGCCCCGCGTATCCTCAAAGAAGCCTGCAAGGCCGCGATTGAAAATCGTGCGCCCGCCCATGTCTGTATCCCGAACAATATCGCCAGTGCCGATTGCGCCGGTGATCCGATCAATATTGCAACCTTGCTGGCAACCCGTGAAGTTTCTCCGTCCAGCGACAACCTTGATCACGCTGCCAAACTGATTGATCAGGCATCGAAGCCCGTCATTCTTGCTGGTATCGGTGGTGCCGAAGCAGCCCAAGAGATCTTTGATCTGGCGCACCGGATTGATGCACCGATCGTCAGAACCCTGCGCGCCAAAGACTGGCTTGATGACGACGATCCCATTTGCATTGGTGGGCTGGGCCTTCTGGGTGGCAAACCGGGTCAGGATTCTGTCGAAGATTGCGATTTGCTGTGCATCATTGGCGCCGATTTCCCCTATCAGGAATTTTTCCCCAAAGACGCCAAAACCATCCAGATCGATAGCAATCGCAGCCAGATCGGCAAACGGCTTGATATTGATGCCCCGTTGATCGGTAGTGCCAAGCTATCGGTGCAGGGTATTCTGGATCGCGTCCCCCCCAAAGACACTGAAACACAGCGCAAACACTGGATCGATAAGGTCAAGGATCAGCAAGACGATTGGTCAAAGATCGAGAAGTCCGACAAAAGCCCGCTTCACCCCGCAAGCGTCATGTCCGCAATCGGTGACCATGCCGCCGACAATGCCATTTTCCTGGTTGATACCGGAACGACCACGGCCTGGGCCGCGCGGCATTTGCGGGTAAAACGCAACCAGCGTTTCACCCTGTCATCCGGGCTCGGCACAATGGCTTTTGCCCTTTCCGGGGCCAATGGCGCGCAGCTTGCCTATCCTGATCGTCAGGTCATCGCCATTGCGGGTGACGGCGCATTCAACATGCTGATGGGTGAGCTTTTGACCGCAGCCGAATACGATCTGCCGATTACGGCGGTTGTTTTTGACAACAGCAAGCTTGGCTTCATCGCACTGGAACAAGAAGCCAAAGGTCTGCCGGAACATGCAATCGCCTTTAAGAACCCGGATATGGCGGCCATTGCCCAGGCCTGTGGCTGTCTTGGCCTGCGTGCGGAAAACATCAAGGAGCTTTCAAGCGCGCTGTCTCAAGCGTTTGCAAGCAAGAAGCCAACCGTCATTCAGGTCCCGGTTGACCCTGACGCCCTGATCATGCCGCCAAACCCGACCTTCTCGCAGGCACAGAAATTTGCCGTTGCCAAGGGGCGGGAAATGCTGGGCAAGCTCAGGTCATAGGCCAAATCGCCTCGATGAAACCTGGTTTGTTTTGAAGGTTCGGCTCAGAAAAAAAGCGTGGCAGCAAAGCTGACCACGCTTTTTTTTCGAATATGTTTGGTGACTGTTATCCTAGGCGTTTGACGTGATCGACAACGAAACCATCTTCTGACGGATAGCTATTTTCGATCATGGCAAGGGCCTTGGTTTCGTCGCTGGCCGCAACTTCATGAGTTTGAACATCAGCCCAGCGGTCATCAAAGAGGTCGTGGGATCGGTTCTCTTTGACACATTCGCGCACAGCCTGATTGTGCAGTTCAACTTCATATACGGTTTGGCGATGGCCTGTGAATGCAGACATATCCGCCGCTCTCCTTATATTTTGTTCGCTGGCGCCGCCCAGACGCCAACCTGTCCTGAACCGGGAATCTCAATCACAAGATACCCAACCGTGAGTCTACGTTTCGCACCTTAACGAGCCGTAAATTATCCGGTTAATTGATACTTCCAGATTAATTGCTCCGGTTTCAAGTGCGAATTTGGCATAGGCGCATGACGAATGCCCTGATTCAGGACAAATCGCCGCCAGTGCACTGCACCATAAAAGCCAGGCTGAAACCGACCAATTTCACCCACAAAAGAATCTCGGTCGGATCGAAAATGCCGCCTACCTTCAAACAGCGAAGATGCTGCAGCGCACAGTGCGCGCAATAAAATTACAATGCAGCTTTGGCAAACTCCGAATAATTCCACACCAAAGCAGCCCCTCAACCAAAACGATCTTTTTTGCACATTCGCGGAATTAAAAATTGATCCAATGCGCGATGCATCAAACATAAAGGGATAAGCAGGAAACAGCCTGCACCAGAAAAATGATGCTGCCAGGAGGCTGCAAGAGGATGAACGTCTTTTCCGATATCGCCTTTGATGACCACGAACAGGTCGTCTTTGCCAGCGACAAAACCACCGGCCTGAAAACCATCATCGCGGTCCACAACACCAACCTTGGCCCGTCACTGGGCGGCTGTCGCATGTGGCCCTATGCCAGCGAACAGGACGCCATCCATGATGTTTTGCGCCTGTCGCGCGGCATGACTTACAAATCCGCCCTCGCCAACCTTCCGCTTGGCGGCGGCAAGTCGGTCATTATCGGTGATCCGCGCAGTCAAAAGACGCCAGAATTCTTCCGCGCAATGGGTCGCGCTGTTGAACAACTTGGCGGTCGCTATATCGTTGCCGAGGATGTCGGCACCAGCCCCGAAGACATGGGCTATATCGCAAGCCAGACCAAGCATGTCGGTGGCATCAATGATGGCAAGGACCCGGAACGCACAGGTGATCCATCCCCCTTTACCGCCTATGGCGTTTTCATCGGGCTTAAGGAAGCGGTGCGCTTCAAACATGGCAGCGACGACCTTGCGGGCATGCGGGTCGCGGTGCAGGGTCTGGGGCATGTCGGCTACCACTTGTGCCGGATGCTGCATGCCGCCGGGGCCAAGCTGATTGTTGCGGACCTGAATGCCGCCAGCATGAAGGCCGCTGCCATGGAATTTGGCGCAACCGCGGTTCCGGTGGATGAAATCCTGTCGTTTGAAGCCGATATCCTTGCCCCTTGTGCCCTTGGCGGGGTGATCAATGACCGTACTATCGCGGAACTCAAGGTTGGCGTGATCGCCGGTGCAGCCAATAACCAGCTTGAAGATGATCGCCATGGCGAGATGTTGCGCGAAGCCGGGATTTTGTATGCCCCGGATTACGTGATCAATGCCGGCGGTGTCATCGAAGTCTATTACTGCCGTGAAGGCAAAACGGTTGCCGAAACCAACATGCATATCGAAGGCATTGGTGAGACCGTGCGCGAGATTTTTGAACGCGCCAAGGACCAGGACCTGTCGACCGGCTTTGTCGCCGACCGCTTGGCCGAGGAACGCTTTGGCCTGAAAAAGTAACGGTGCTGATCAAGCAGCATCATGCACAAACAACAAAGGCGAAGCCGCATAGGCCTCGCCTTTTTCGTTTTGCCTGAATATCCCGAAGTAGCTTACTCGGCGGCAATCGGTTCGATATTTGCCGTCACAGCTGCTGCATCATCACAATCGCAATTGCCGCAGGTCTTGGCCTGAAGCAGTTCTGCGCGCATGTGGCAAGCACATTTGCCACATTGCGGCGCGCAACCATGGAAACGGAAAACTTCCGCCGGACGTGTCGCCCCGCCCTGCTCGGCGGCACGGCGGACGTCTTTTTCCTTAAGCGCATTACAAATGCAGACATACATGGTGCGATTGCAATCAGTTATTAATTACGTATCGCCACCTCTAAGATAAATGCGAATGGTTTTCAAACACTTTTGCAACAAACCCGGACAAAAAAATTCCCCGCAAGGCCGAACGCCTGCGGGGAATTTTCGAAAAACTGTTTCATCACAAGGCGATAAAAGTGATCAGGCCTTTGCGATGTGGCTAACCACCTTGGTCACACCTTTGATCCGGCGCACGATCGACAGGACCTTTTCAAGCTCTGCATCGCTTTGGGCTTCGCCCATGATGTAGACGACATTCTGCACCGACTGCCAACGATAATTGACGGAGCTCACACCTTTTTCGGCCAATAACAATGCCTTGATCTGGCTTTCGATCCAGACGTCGGACACCGACTGGGTTGCCGAATCGGTCGGAACGGCGTTCTTGCCGTATTCATCTTCGGCCCGGTGATAGGCATCAATCGTTTCCTGATCGGCAATTACCAGATGGTCATAGACCGTTTTGATCCGGTTATCCTGTTTGACCAGCGACATGACGTCATAATACTTGCCCTTGGAATCCACCATGCCGGTGACCATGACATTCTGTTCCCAGATGTCGATATTCACATCCATCAGATAGGTGTGATCGACCTTGGAGAACTCGCCAAGGATGCCAGACTTGATCTGGGTATCTTGCCACTGATCATTGCCGGTGCGGTCTTCCAACGGCATTTGCAGCGGTCCGCAGGCCGCCAGCGGTACCGCCAGCAGCGCACATACCGATACCGTTTTCAGAACACGGCCAATGCCGCGGTTTACCTTGATCATTCCTGTTCTCCTTGTTCATGCCTGCCTGACATGGGTCAATCTTCTTGCGTCAGTTCAAACGCCGCAGGACGTCAACTGTTCCGACCAATAGCTATTGCAGCCAATTTTGACGAAAAAAAGCCCGACCGCGTTCAGGCGAGCACATCCTACATCAGAGATCACGAATAAAAGAAAGAAAAATGGACCGGGAATTTCGTCCCGGTCCATCTGACATGCCCATCTTGCAGATCAATCTTCTTCCATCGACATCAGCGATGCGTTACCGCCCGCCGCCGTGGTGTTGATCGTGATCGTCTTTTCAGTCGCAAAACGATGCAGGAACGCTTCATCAGGCAATGCGCCATCATCCTCGGCCCCGCTATCGGAAATCAGCGACAGGATCGCGCCTTCGCGCTTGGCCAGAAGCTGCTTGAATGAGGTTACCCGATCAAGCGATGCCACACAGGACACCCCGGCGATATCACCATCATACATCGCCCCCAGTCCGGTGTTGGTTCCAACCGTCTTAACAAGCTTTGCCGGAAGACCCGCCTTCTGTGCGAGTGCCGGGATATCAGCAAGCCACTTCTGATCGCCCGCAAGAATAACCGCGTTGCCTGCCGCCAGCGCCGCCCCAAGATGACGGATGACCTTTGCCGGTTTCGCATCCTTGTCTGCCTGGATCAGGTAAACCCCACGGCCCTGACAATACAGGTCGTTGGTCTCGCCGGTCGGTCCGGGCATCCGGGTCGGCGCGACAAAACCGTTTTCCGAAAGGGCGGCAAAGTTCGCAATATGATCTGCCCCTTCGATCAGGGCCTCATTGCCAGATGTCTCCATCTTGGCAGACAGCTTTTCAAGGATGTTGACCCGCGCATTGCCATCTGTTGCCTGCCATTCTTCCTGAGCAGACAGCATTGCAGCATATTCGTTGGTCGCAATCACATCCTTGACGATGATCGGCGCGCGATCATCTGAAACATCATCGGCAGAAACCATATCTGCATGTGCGACCGGCTTGGCGAAACGTTCGACATAGTGCGGGCCACCGGCCTTCGGACCGGTCCCCGATTTGCCCTGCCCGCCGAACGGCTGCACACCAACCACGGCACCGATCTGGTTGCGGTTTACATAGCAGTTGCCAACGCGCAGCTTATGGGAAATTTCGCGCACGGTCGTATCAATACGCGAATGGATGCCAAGGGTCAGGCCATAGCCGGACGCATTGATCTGATCAAGAATCTTATCCATATCACGTGCCTTGTACCGCACCACATGCACAACCGGGCCAAACACTTCACGTTCAAGCACCTCAATCGACGGAATTTCGAAGCAATGCGGGGCAAAGAAATTCCCGCCTTCGCATTCCGGCAGCGTGTCACAGGCATGCAGAAGCTTGGCTTCCTTTTTCATGCGTTCGGCATGGGCTTCAAGCACCTTGCGCGATTTCTCATCAATCACCGGACCAACATCAATATCAAGGAATTTCGGATCCCCGACGCGAAGCTCCTTCATCGCACCGACCAGCATCTCACACAGCTTGTCAGCAATGTCTTCCTGAACAAACAGAACACGCAGTGCCGAGCAACGCTGACCAGCCGACTGGAAACCGGAAATGATCGCATCCTGCACCACCTGTTCGGGCAGTGCGGTTGAATCAACGATCATCGCATTCTGGCCCCCGGTCTCGGCAATCAGCGGCAACGGAACACCCGGACGCTTTGCCAGCGCCTGGTTGATCAACTGTGCAGTTTCGGTCGACCCGGTGAAGGCCACACCGGCAATACGCGGATCATTGATCAGCTGATTGCCAATCACGCGCCCCGGACCAGGCACCAGTTGGAACGCGGAGCCCGGCACACCGGATTCAAGGATCAGTTCTGCCGCACGTGCTGCAACCAGTGAAGTCTGCTCTGCCGGTTTGGCAATGACAGCATTTCCTGCTGCCAGCGCTGCGGTCACCTGCCCCAGGAAGATCGCAAGCGGGAAGTTCCACGGGCTGATGCAGACAATAACGCCACGACCTTCAAGCGGGCTGCCTTCGCGGAAGGTTTCTTCGGCCCGGTTGGCATAATAGCGGCAAAAATCGACGGCCTCGCGCACCTCGGCAACACCATCGAGATAAAGCTTGCCCGCTTCGCGCTGACAGAGCGCGATGAACTCGTCCATGTTTTCTTCAAGCAGATCACCCAAACGACGCAGGGCGGTTGCCCGGTCACTTGCCGGTGTTTTGTTCCAGGTTTCATAGCCCTTGACGGCTGCAACCACGGCGGCTTCAACATCGGCCTCGGTCGCCTGCACAAGATCCCCGACCTTCTCATCAAGCTTGGCCGGGTTCATCACATCAACCGGCGTCCCCGAGACAAGTTTGCCATCAATCAGTGGGGCTGCGTTCCAGGTCTTGTCCTTGATTTCGGCAAGCTTGGCACTCAGCGGCAGCAGCTTTTCGGTATCTGTCAGGTCAATCCCGCGCGAGTTCACCCGGGTTGCGCCATACAGATCAATCGGTGCCGGGATCTTCGGATGGCCTTTGCGCGGCAGGGCCGCCATCTTTTCGATGGGATCGGCGATCATTTCCTCGATCGGCAGCTGTTCATCCTGAATGCGGTTCACAAAGCTGGTGTTTGCCCCGTTTTCCAGAAGACGACGGACCAGATAGGCCAGAAGGTCTTCGTGGGTGCCGACCGGCGCATAGACTCGGCACGGAACGTTTTCGCCGTTTTTGTCGACAATCTGCTCATAGAGCGCTTCGCCCATGCCATGCAGGCGCTGGAATTCAAAGGTGCGGTCATTGCCTGCCATTTCCAGAACCGATGCAACGGTGTGGGCATTGTGGCTGGCGAACTGGCAATAAAACGCATCGCGCCGCGACAGCATGTATTTCGCGCAGGCCAAATAGGACACATCGGTCGATGCCTTGCGGGTAAAGACCGGATAGCCGTCAAAACCGTTTTCCTGACTGAATTTGACTTCGGTATCCCAATAGGCACCTTTGACCAAGCGCACCATCATCTTGCGCCCGACCTTGGTCGAAAGATCCGCCAGCCATTCCAGAACATGATATGCGCGCTTCTGATACGCCTGAACCGCAAGCCCATAGCCTTCCCAGCCATCAAGGTCAGGATCGGCAAAGACCGCACCAATCACATCAAGTGACAGGTCAAGACGGTTGGCTTCTTCGGCATCGACGGTGAAGCCGATATCATATTTTTTGGCCAGAAGTGCCAGTTCCTTAAGGCGCGGGGTCAGTTCGGTCATCACCCGTTCGTAATTGGCAAAGTCGTAGCGCGGGTGGATCGCCGACAGCTTCACAGAGATACCCGGGCTGTCAATCGGTCCACGGCCATTGGCAACGCGCCCGATATCGTGAATGGCGGTTTCATAGGCCTTGTAATAGCGATCGGCGTCTTCCATCGTGCGGGCGGCCTCGCCCAGCATGTCATAGGAATAACGATAGCCTTTTTCTTCGTTTGCCTTGGCGCGCTCAGATGCCTCGTCAATGGTGCGACCCATCACGAACTGGCGACCCATGATCCGCATCGCATGGTTAAAGGCCTTGCGAATGACCGGCTCGCCCGAACGGCCGATCATGCGTTTGATCAGACGACCCGGGTCGGCTTTTTCCGCCTTGCCGAACTTGATCACCCGCCCGGTCAGCATCAGCCCCCAGGTCGACGCATTGACAAAGAAGCTGTCGGAATGGCCCAGATGGCTTTGCCAGTCGGCGTCAAACAGCTTGTCCTGAATGAGTTTGTCGGCCGTGACTGCATCCGGAACACGCAGCAATGCCTCGGCCAGACACATCAGGATGACGCCTTCCTTGCTGGACAGTTCATATTCATGCAGCAGGGCATCAATACCGCTTTTGCCGTTATCGGCTTCGCGGACGCGCGCGACAAGCTGATAGGCGCGATCCTGAACACGCGCGGTCTGTTCCGGGGAAAGACGCGCCGCTTCAATCATGCGCTCAACGACAGCCTCTTCATCGGCACGATAGGAATCGCGGATCGTCTGGCGAATTTCATTTGGTTGGGGCAGTTCGGTACGGAACATATTTTAAAGCCTCTCCCTGATATCTGACTTTTGCCAACTCCGAAGAACGCACGTTTTTCAAGCGCTTCGGGGCCTGTTGCACCTCTATGTTGACCGACAATATTATTTCACTCGAAAAATGTGCTGCCAATTTTGCAAAAAATACGATATATCATCCACGGTTTTTACATTCCTGTAGTCACAAACACTGGCTGGATATCGATAATGCAGAAGAACCACAAAAGCCTCGACAAGATCGACAAACAGATCCTCCGCGAGCTGCAAAATGATGGCCGCATGTCCAATGTCGAGCTATCACGCCGGGTCCATCTGAGCCCGACACCGTGCCTTGAACGCGTCCGCCGGCTTGAGCAGCACGGCTTTATTACCGGCTATATGGCAACACTTGACCCGCGGAAACTTAACCAGTCGCTGGTCGTGTTCGTTGAAATCATCCTTGACCGCACCACACCCGATGTTTTTGACGTTTTCGCCGCTGCGATTAAGAAGCTCCCTGAAATCGAAGAATGCCACATGGTCGCGGGTGGTTTTGACTATCTTGCCAAACTACGCGTTGAGGACATGTATGCTTATCGCGAGTTCCTCGAACGCCTGTCTTCTGTTCAGGGTGTCGGTCAGACTCATACATATGTCGTTATGGAAGAAGTGAAAGTCCGGCCAGGCATTGTCATCCCGTAACCAGGACTAGGATCTGTTAATTTTTTTGTTGATTTGCAACAACTTAATAGATCAAAATCACACCCGAAAAGCAGGCATAAGACCTGCATATAACAATTTCTGGTAGAATCAGTTACAGAAAGCGGGTGCAGAAACATGTCTGAGGTCAGCTTCTATTTTGATTTCTCGTCACCTTACGGGTATCTGGCCGCCGAACGGATGGAAGAGTTTGAAGCCCGTCATGGCGTGACCGTCGTCTGGCGCCCCTTCATGATTGGCGCCGCCTTCAAACAGACCGGGCAAAGCCCGCTTCTGGATCAACCGATCCGCGGTCCTTATTTCCGTCACGACATGGAACGCTGTGCACGCCTGCAAAACGTTCCATTCAGCATCCCCGAAAACTTTCCCTATGCGGCCCTTGTACCGACCCGGGCCTATTACTGGATTGAATCGCGCTCACCGATGCTGGCGCGCAAGTTCGCCAAGGATATTTATCGCGGCTATTTCGCTGATGGACTTGATATGTCCAACCCGGAAAACGTCTTTGCCGCCGCAACCCGCCATTCCATCAATGCATCCGAAATGCGTGCCGCCGTCGAATCCCAGAAATGGAAAGACCATGTCCGCGCTGTTACCGAGGACGCGATCAAGATGGGTGCCTTTGGATCGCCCTTCTTCTTCTACGAGGACGAACCTTTCTTCGGGAATGACCGCATCGATCAGCTCGCCCAGTGGATTTCACTGCGCAAACTCACACTTGGCAGCACAACAGACAAGCCCGGGCAGTAGCACCCGTCAAACGTCGCCGTTGAATGCAGAACAAGCTCTTCTGGAAGGAGCAGATCAGCCTTTCTACTTAACGACTTTTTCTTGCACTTTCGTGGTGGACAACCAGATTTGCGCATTGCGTGCAAGAGCTTGGCGGATATCATCGCGTGCAAGCACTTCATCGATCATGGCGACCGCTTTCTTGCCCCAAGCATTCTTGGTGCAAACTACGTGGTAGTTGATTTTTTCTGATGCCTCGCGGAATGGGTGGGTAACGATCATCGGGGCGCTATCACCACCAAGACCGTTCTTTTGATTGACCAGAAACCACGTCAATGCCCAAGGTGGCGCCAGCGAAAAGTCCACACGTTTTATTTCAATCATCGACAACATCGGCGCCAGGAAATTGGGCGTGGGATGTCGAATGACGCTGTCTGAGTTTGAATAGCGCTGAATGATCCTGTCTGTTTCTTCGCCATACGAAATGCCCGCCCCGATTCCGACGACAAAGCCCGCGTCAAGCAACTGCGCCAGCGAGACCTTGTCATCAATCGCTTCACGAAGCTTTCGGTTATCCGGCGAATACACCAGGTGACTGCTCTCAAGAACCGCGCTTGGCTGCTCGGAAAAATAGACAACCTCTTCGCGCTCAGCGGTCCGGATCAGTCCAGGTACGCAGTAGTTTCCAGTTTTCATCAAGGCAAACAAACGCGCCATATTGGCATGCCCCTTCACCATGTCGGGATCAAGCGACGCACCGAACAATATATCAAGGATCCCGCCATGAAGCCCCTTGCCCGCCAACGGCCCGCTGCCAATACCAATCGGCGGCACATCTGCCTTAAGCCAATGAATTTCATGAAGCGTATCTTGCGCATGCGCGGACCTTTGTCCGAAAACCACAGCAACACATGAACAAAAAACCAAACAGATCAAAGTCCGGTATGACATTATTTTTTCGCCCGCATTCCCAAGACACGATCGATCAAAATAAGGATCGGCTGCGATTTTATGGCGACCACTGGTCATCTGCAAACAACCCATATGCGCTAAACGCTATGGGTGATTTGATAGCATATAGTTAATTTCGGTACTGAAATACCGATTTAATATTGACGTTTACGTAAACTTCACCGATAACAACAGCCATAAACACCCTGCACGCGGGCCGATTTGCCCATAACAAAAAAACGGTGAAAACGGACGATGACGGTACTGAAATCTGCGGTGAACGCCCGTTCCGAAGAATTCCGCAACAATGCCGAACATATGGAAAAGCTGGTTGCGGATTTGCGCGATCAAATCGCTGCGGTCAAACTGGGCGGCGGTGAACGCGCCCGTGATCGTCATACCGGGCGGGGCAAATTGCTGCCGCGTGAACGTATTCGCCAGCTTCTTGATGTCGGCTCCCCGTTTCTGGAACTCTCCCAACTTGCCGCACATGGCATGTATGGCGATGAAGACGTTCCGGCAGCCGGCATCATTACCGGCATTGGCCGTGTTTCAGGCGTTGAATGCGTGATTGTCGCCAATGACGCCACGGTCAAGGGTGGTTCCTACTATCCGATGACGGTGAAGAAGCATCTTCGCGCACAGGAAATCGCACTCGAAAACAATCTGCCCTGCATCTATCTGGTCGATAGCGGCGGGGCCAACCTGCCCCGTCAGGATGATGTGTTCCCGGATCGCGACCATTTCGGACGCATCTTCTTTAACCAGGCAACCATGTCGTCCAAAGGCATCCCGCAAATCGCGGTTGTCATGGGGTCCTGCACCGCGGGTGGTGCTTACGTCCCGGCGATGTCGGATGAAAGCATTATTGTCCGCAAACAAGGCACGATCTTCCTCGGCGGTCCGCCGCTGGTGAAGGCCGCTACCGGTGAAGTCGTCTCGGCCGAGGATCTTGGCGGGGCTGATGTTCACTGCAAAACGTCCGGTGTAACCGACCATTATGCACAGGATGACAGCCACGCATTGTCGATTGCGCGCGATATCGTCAAGAACCTCAATTGGACGAAGAACCCTGGCCTGACTTTGACCGAGCCGCGCGCCCCGGCCTATGACCCGCGCGAGATTTATGGCGTGGTCCCGACCGACACCAAAAAGCCCTATGACGTGCGCGAAATCATCGCCCGCATCGTTGATGGCTCCGACTTTGATGAGTTCAAGGCACAGTACGGTACGACGTTGGTCACCGGCTTTGCCCGCATCTTTGGCTATCCGGTCGGCATCATTGCCAATAATGGCATCCTGTTTTCCGAAAGCGCGCTTAAGGGGGCGCATTTCATCGAGCTTTGCGCACAACGCGGCATTCCGCTGGTGTTCCTGCAAAACATCACCGGCTTCATGATTGGCCGCAAATATGAAAGCGGCGGCATTGCCAAGGATGGCGCGAAGCTTGTCACCGCAGTTGCCACCGCCAATGTACCGAAATTCACCGTTCTTATCGGTGGATCCTTTGGGGCTGGCAACTATGGCATGTGTGGTCGCGCATACAGCCCGCGCTTCTTGTGGATGTGGCCAAATGCCCGTATTTCGGTCATGGGCGGTGAACAGGCAGCGAACGTTCTGACGCAAATTCGCGCCGATGCCGCCGAAAAGCGCGGCGAACACTGGCCGGAAGCCGAGCAAGAGGCCTTCAAGGCCCCGATCCGCGATCAATACGAGGAACAAGGCCACCCCTATTACGCGTCCGCCCGCCTTTGGGATGATGGCGTGATTGACCCTGCTGACACCCGCATGGTGCTTGGCCTTGGCCTGTCTGCTGCACTCAACAAACCGGTCGAAGAAACCCGGTTTGGCGTGTTCAGAATGTGAGGTGATCATGAGCAATGTAAACATCGATAACATTTCTGATGCCGCCCTGCGTGAAATCGCCGCCAATGGTGTTGCGACCATCACGTTGAACCGGCCCGAAATTCACAATGCATTTGATGATGTCCTGATCAACGATCTGACCGCCAAGATCGAAGCCCTTGATGCCGATCCAGCTGTTCGGGTGATCATCCTGACCGGGGCTGGCAAAAGTTTTTCGGCCGGTGCGGATCTGAATTGGATGAAGCGCATGGCGGGCTACAGCCATGCCGAAAACCTGGCTGATTCCCGTGCGCTCGCCAAACTGATGAAGGTTTTGAACTTTGCCTCAAAACCGACCATCGCACTGGTCAACGGGGCTGCCTTTGGCGGCGGGGTTGGTCTGGCAGCGTGCTGTGACATTGTGATTGCGTCAGACCGCGCAAGCTTCTGCCTGTCGGAAGTCAAGCTGGGCCTGATCCCGGCGGTGATTTCGCCCTATGTGGTTGAGGCCATCGGGGTTAATCAGGCACGACGTTACTTCCTGACTGCCGAACGATTTAATGCCCAGACCGCCCAACAGATCGGGCTGGTGCATGAGATTGTTTCTGGCGATGAATTGGCTGCCCGTGGGCAGGAAATGGCAAAACTCCTTCTTGCCAATGGGTCAGACGCAATGCATGCCGCCAAGAACTTGATTTACGCGGTCGCCAACAAACCGATTTCAGATGCCGTGATTGATGACACCGCCCAACGCATTGCCGATCAACGCGCAAGCGACGAGGGCCGCGAAGGTGTCGGTGCCTTTCTGGAAAAACGTCCTGCGAACTGGAGCAAGAAATAACATGCCGCGCAAACTTCTGATCGCCAACCGCGGTGAGATCGCCTGCCGCGTGATCAAGACCGCCCGTCGCATGGGAATTACCACGGTCGCCGTTTATTCCGATGCCGACGCCAATGCCCTGCATGTCAAACACGCCGACGAGGCCTATCACATTGGCGCGCCTGCCCCCAAGGACAGCTATCTGCGCACTGACCGGCTGCTTGAAGTCATCGCACAATCAGGTGCTGACGCGGTTCATCCGGGCTATGGGTTCCTGTCGGAAAATGCCGGTTTTGCTGATGCGCTGGAAAAAGCTGGTTGCATCTTTGTCGGGCCACCGGCCAGTGCGATCCGCGCGATGGGATCAAAATCTGAAGCCAAGAAAATCATGGGCAAGGCTGGCGTTCCGCTGGTGCCGGGCTATCACGGCGAAGATCAGGACCCTGATCTTTTTGCAGTTGAGGCCGACAAGATCGGCTATCCGGTATTGATCAAGGCATCCGCCGGGGGTGGCGGCAAAGGCATGCGTGCGGTTGAAAAGGCATCCGATTTCAAGGACGCGCTGATCAGCTGCAAACGCGAAGCCGCAAGCAGCTTTGGCGATGACCATTGCCTGATTGAAAAACTGATCGTCAAACCGCGCCATGTGGAAATTCAGGTCTTTGCCGACAGCCATGGCAACGCGGTCTATCTGTTTGAACGCGATTGCTCCCTGCAGCGTCGCCATCAGAAGGTGATTGAAGAGGCCCCTGCACCGGGTATGACCGAGGACCTCCGTGCGCAGATGGGCAAGGCCGCCGTAGATGCCGCCAAGGCGATTGGCTATCAGGGGGCTGGAACAGTTGAATTCCTGCTTGATGCGTCGGGTGCGTTCTATTTCATGGAAATGAACACCCGCCTTCAGGTCGAACATCCGGTGACGGAAAAAATCACCGGCGAAGATCTGGTGGAATGGCAATTGCGTGTGGCCGATGGCGAAAAACTGCCAAAGGCGCAGGAAGACCTTTCGATCAACGGGCACGCATTTGAAGTGCGCATCTATGCCGAAGACCCGCAGAATGATTTCCTGCCGGCAACCGGCAAGCTTGTCCATATGCGCATGCCGCGCGAAACCGATCATGTGCGGGTTGATACCGGCGTTTATGAGGGCGGCGAAGTTTCCATCCATTATGACCCGATGATCGCCAAGCTGATCACCTGGGATGTGGACCGCACATCGGCCTTGCGTCGCATGGCGACCGCATTAAACGATGTTCAGATTGTTGGTGTCACCACCAACACCGGCTTTCTTGGCAATATCGCTCGTCATCCGGCCTTTGAACGGGGCGAGGTCGAAACCGGTTTCATCCCGAACTATCAGGATGATCTGATCCCCGCTCCTACCACGCCCGATAACGAGGCGCTGGCATTCGCCGCCCTTGATATCCTGCTGACCCGCGATGCCGAGGCCGCCCGTTATGCAGCCCAAAGCAACGATCCCTATTCGCCCTGGCACAGCACGGCGGGTTTCCGGCTGAATGACGATAACCACCATGACCTGATCCTGCGTCATGACGGGTCGGACCTGCTGGTCAAGGTGCATTACCGTGATCAGGGCTATGTCATCGATATGCCTGATGGTAGCGCTATCATCGCCGGTGCCGAGCATGATGAAAATGGTGCCATCGTTGCCAGCCTGAATAACGTCCGCAAACGTGCTTCGGTGCTTCGTGACGGCAATCGTCTGATGATATTCCGTGATGGTCGCTCGGACCGTCTCGACATCTTTGATCCGCTGGCCGCGGCTGGTGGCAACGAAGGTACGGGTGGTGGACTGACCGCACCGATGCCGGGCAAGATCATCGCTGTTATGGCAAAGGCCGGTCAATCGGTCACAGCGGGTGACAAGCTTGTCGTGATGGAAGCGATGAAAATGGAACACACCATTTCCGCCCCTGTCACCGGCACGATCAAGGAAGTGTTCTTTGGCGTCGGTGATCAGGTCGATGATGGCGCAGAACTGATCGCGATTGAGGAGGCCGAATAATGGCCCTGCTTTCCGATCTGCCAAGTCACGTCAAGATTGTCGAAGTCGGTCCGCGCGACGGGCTTCAGAACGAAAAGGCGATGGTCCCGACTGCAACCAAGGTCGAGCTGATCCATCGCCTGAATGATGCCGGTTTATCGGTGATCGAGGCCACCGCCTTTGTCAGCCCGAAATGGGTGCCACAAATGGCAGATGCGCCAGATGTCATGACCCAGATCACCCGTAAGCCCGGTGTGACATACCCTGTTCTGGCCCCGAACATGAAGGGCCTTGAGGCCGCGATTGCCGCGGGCGCGACCGAGGTTGCGGTATTTGGCGCGGCATCGGAAAGTTTCTCGCAAAAGAACATAAATTGCTCCATCGCAGAAAGCCTTGATCGCTTCCGCCCGGTGGCCGACGCGGCACGCGAGGCAGGTCTTGCAGTACGCGGATATGTTTCCTGCGTGCTGGGCTGCCCCTATGAAGGCAACATTGCGCCTGAAAAGGTCGCCGAGGTCGCAAAGGCGCTTTATGACATGGGCTGTTACGAAATCAGTCTGGGCGATACCATCGGCACCGGGACGCCCGCCAAGGCACAGGCGATGATCGCCGCTGTTGCCAAACATGTACCGACCGAAAAGCTCGCCGCCCACTTCCATGACACCTATGGTCAGGCACTCGCCAATTTGCTTGCTGTGCTGCAAATGGGTGTGGCCGTAATTGACAGTTCCGTCGCCGGTCTTGGTGGCTGCCCCTATGCCAAAGGGGCCAGTGGCAATGTCGCGACCGAGGATGTTGTCTATATGCTGAACGGGCTTGGCATCAAAACCGGTATCGATCTTGAAAAGCTTGCCGAGACAGGAAGCTGGATTTGTGATCAGATAGCAAAATCAAGCGCATCAAAGGTCAATCTGGCCTTGGCAGCAAAAAGATCAACGACCGGGGACTAATGGATGGGCCCGTCAAAATACAGCTTCAGACGGGCCACCCCAAATGATCTGCCGATGATTGGCCGCTGGCTGCATGTGCCCGAAGTTATCCGCTGGTGGGGCGAACCGGCCGAACAGCTTGAACTGATTTCCGAAGATGTCGAACTGGCCGAAATGGCGACCCTGATTGTGTCGTACCGCAATCGGCCGTTTGCCTTTGTCCAGCATTACGACGCCCATCAATGGCCACAGGCGCATTTTGATCCCCTGCCGGAACAAACCCGTTGTCTAGACGCCTTTATTGGCGTGCCAGACATGATGGGCTGCGGGCATGGACAAATGTTCCTAAAGATGCTGACACGCCAATTGTTTGAACGTGGCGCGCCCATGATCGGGATAGACCCCGATCCGGAAAACGAACGTGCTATTCGGTGTTATGAGTCCATTGGTTTTGTTGCCGGGCGGGAATATGAAACCGCCAAGGGCCCGTGTCTTTTGATGACGCTTAATGCCCGCGATCAGAAACAAGGCTGATCTTTCTGATCGCAAATCACCCTGCGCTCCCGCCCCCAACCACGGGCTTGTGTGTCCCCGATTGCAACAATTGGTCTGAACGAGGTTTCTGGCACGCCAGCCTGTAGCTGACGATGCCGGTCAAGGCACCAAACAACACAATCCCTGCGACCTGCCCCCACAAAACCCCGACGGCCCCGAAATAGATGCTGCCCAACCAGACGAGCGGGATCACGCCGAGAAACTCCTTGGCAAGATCGGCAAGCATCGCAAGATTAGGCCGCCCGGTGACGTTAAAGAAGGTATGGGATGAAAACTGCAGCCCCAGGAACATGTAAAGCGGCGCAATCGCCGTACAAAACAGGCCCAGCAGGTTTGCAGTTTCCGGTGTGGTGCGAAACAGCTCAGCCAATTGGTCAGACAAAACAAACAACAGCCCCGACACCACCAGACCATAGACAACAATCAGCCCCCAGACCGAATGCCAGATGGCCCGCACCCGATCCGTACGTTTGGCGGAAAAGTTCTGCCCAAAGATCGGCCCGATAGCTTGGGGCAAGGCCATGTAACCGACAAAAGCAAATGGGGCGATGCGTTCGATGATCGCCATTGCCGCGACGGCATCTGAGCCAAAGTTTGCCATTGATGCCATGATAAAGCCGCTGGCAATTGGCGGGCCGGTTTTGGCCAGCCCGACCGGCACGGTGACCCTGGCAATTTCGCGAACATCTTGCGCGAATACAGCACGATCAAAGCGGCCCAGCATGTTATGCACATTGCGCACGCCATAAAACGCAATCACCATAATCACGACGCGCGATATCACGGTGGCCCAGGCGGCACCTTCCACACCCCAGCCAAAACCAAAGATAAATATCGGATCAAGCACGCCATTGGTGACCGCCCCTGCGACCTTGGCCCACATCGACCGCTGTTTGGCACCGATCACCCGTAAAAGCGCACCGGATGCCATGCTAAGCACCAGAATGGGCAGGCACAGCATGACGATCTGAAGATAACTTGTACCAAGCGCATGGACGCGGCCTGATGCGCCAAGTGCTGCCAGCATCGTTGGCGCCCCCCACCAAATCGCCACCGTCATCAGAACCGAAAGACCGACACCGAAAAGCAGAATATGCGTTGCCATCACACGCGCGCGGTCACGGTCGCCAAGCCCTTCGGCCCGTGCCACCAATGCCGTCATCGATGTCGACACCCCAAGCGATATCGCCAGCGTGAAAAATATCAACGGCCAGGCAAAGCCAAGTGCGGCAACAATATCGACGTCACCCAGAAGGCTCAGGAAAAACAGATCAAGCGCATCGACAGCCACCATCGCAACAAGTGCAAGCATGCTTGTCGAAGCCATGCCGAGGATATGGCGCAGAATCGACCCACCAATAAAATACTGCTGCTGCAACGCCATTTTGGGTTTGATCCGTCACGGTTGGAAAAGCGAGGCATCAATCGTTTTTGAAAGAGCTTGCAGATGTATCGGCACTGACAAGGAACTTGTGCCGTTGCCGCCTTGAAAGATGTTCTGTTTCTGCCGTCGACACCGGTTGTTTCGCCGCAAGGTTCAGATCCGTTCCAGCCTTCCATTTCGCGGCGATGACGCTTGGATTTTGCGGGCAGAACTCATTTAGCCGGGCGATAACGTGATGCTGCACACGGCTGGCCTCGGGGAATTTCCGATCCGTCCAGAACCGTTTGCGTGGCCTGAAATACCCGACCTCATCAAGAAACGAAACGCCGAAATAGTGGCAAGATTCAAGCGAATTATAGAAATGTTCGTCAAAGACAAAACTGCCATCCTTGCGCATCGAATGGGTCAGACACCAGTCCAACATCTCGTCAAGTTGCCTGGATGCGAAATCGCGCTGGGCTGATGTCATATGCGACCAGCCATGACGAAATATCTTCGCGACATCGTAATTGTTGTGGTTGTTGAAATTGCCGCGGCTCCGCCAGCCAACCGGATATTCTTCACCACGCCGCTCAAGGGTCGTGCGGATCAGGCTTGGCCAATGACGAACATCCCCTTTGCGATAGGACACAATGTGGAACGTAAAACTCAGATCATCATAGCGATGGGTTTTACCATCTGATGAATACCATGGCCCCCAGTAACCGGTTTCCGGGTTTTGAATGTCGTCAAGGAAATCGGTAAAGGCCTTGATATAGGCATCATCAAGCGCGATCCCGCGCACATATTCGCGGGCAAAATTGCGCAGGCGCGGCTTGAAGCACAACTGCGCCAGACAACACAGGACCGAGCCCAGTTCATCACGCTTGTTGCGCCCGGTTGCGGCGATATCCGACACCAGAAGGTCTTCGAGATAGGTGCGCATTTTCGGGATGGTTGATACCGGCTCAAGAAAATGAAGCGGATGGCGCGGTGCGCGTTTTTCCGTTGCCAGTTCGTGCAGACGAACAATGGTCGCATCAAACTTGTGATGGAACTCGGTATATTGCCAGCCCCACGATCCATCGACCGATGATTGGCGCGCAACGTAACTTTGATCAGTTTCGGCAAAGCTGCTTTCAAGGCGCGTTACAAGATCATCGAGCCGCGGCCAATAGGCCGTGTAACGTGCAAGCCACTTGGCATAGATATAAAGCTGCTGGGACGCAAGCATGGTGCGGCTATATTCGCTGAACCGGCGCAAAACCCCGGCCATGGCACCAAGATGATCGTTATATCTTTGTACTTTGTCGTGATAGGCACGGTCATAGCGGGCGAAATCCCGCGTAATCACGCATCCGTCAACCGCATGAGCAAGTCCCGATACAGTAGTCATCTATGGTTCCGGCCACCTCGCTTGATCAAGAGAACGGCTGTCTGTGATTAGAACCACCTTCTTTGCCCAAAAGATGGCACACATCGAAAACTACGGATGTCGGTCAGAGATCCCCTTCCGGGCTGCTATCGTCACGCAAGGAACAGCCGACTAAAACCTTAAAGGTTGTCTCAAATACCAACATAAACAGCTATTAATTGCATACAGGATATTGCGACCTGACGCTACCCTTTTGGCGAAAACTATACGTATTCATATTACCAAAGATTAATATGGCACTGATACTCGGTTTCGCGGGACGCACAGTTCAAGTAACTCTAAAATAATAACTTTCTAAAGTTTTCAACCGCCATGCGGACAGAAAAAGGGGCACCCAAACGAGTGCCCCTCAGTCAGAACATATTTGCCATGTTCGAATGTATAGGATTACACAGCGCGTACCGCGCTCAGGAATGCCTCGACCTTGTGACGCAGGCTTTCAGATTCCCGCGACAATTCTGACGCGGCACTAAGCACCTGTTCGGCTGCAGCCCCGGTGGACCCGGCCGCCTCGTTCACACTGACGATGTTCGATGTTACCTCGGTCGTACCGACGGAGGCTTCCTGAACGTTGCGGGTGATTTCAAGGGTTGCCGCCCCCTGTTCTTCCACGGCACTTGCGATGGCGGCTGATATTTCGCTGATCTCCGTGATGGTGGACGAAATCGTGCCAATCGCCGTCACCGCCCCATCGGTTTCATTCTGAATACCGGTGATCTGGTTGGTGATGTCCTCGGTCGCGCGTGACGTCGCGGTCGCAAGGTTTTTGACCTCTGCTGCGACAACGGCAAAGCCTTTGCCGGCATCGCCCGCACGGGCTGCCTCGATGGTGGCATTCAGGGCCAGCAGGTTGGTTTGTTCGGCGATGTCGCTGATCAGACCGACCACATCACCGATCTTTTGCGCGGCCTCGGCAAGGCCACGGATCTGGATGTTGGTTTTCTCGGCATCTTCGACTGCGCGATTGGCAACCGTCGATGACTGGCTGACCTGCTGGGTGATTTCAGCGATCGAAGCGCTGAGTTGTTCGGTCGCACTGGCAACGGTCTGCACGTTGGTCGATGCCTGTTCGGCGGCGGCCGCAACGATGCCCGACTGACGACTTGTTTCCTCGGCCGTGCTGCTCATGCCGGTTGCGGTTGACTGCATCTCGGTCGCGGCAGAGGCCAGGGTTTTAAGAACGACGGAAATCTCCTGGTCGAAGCCCGTGGTCAGTTCGCTGATTTTTCTAGCACGCTGTTCCCGGCGTTTTGCCGCCTCGGCTTCCTGTCCGGCAAGTTCATCGGCACGGATCATGTTTTCCTTGAAGACCAGCACCGCCTTGGACATATCGCCGATTTCATCGCGGCGATCCTGGCCTGGAATATCAATCTGCTTGTTCCCACCGGCCAGTTCCTTCATGACCTCGGTGATCTGACGGATCGGACGCGAAATACCCGTACCGATGATCCAGGCGGCAAAACCACCAAGGATCACCGCGACACCGCCGACAATGGCGGTAACGATCACCGCCTGTGACGCCGCCTTGGTCGCACGCGGACCGATTTGATCCTGTTCTGCCTTGACCGACAGTTTCAGATCTTCGAGATTTTCGGCAACCACCGGGCCAACTTCATCGAGCGTATCAGCCACCAGTTGATCACGCGCCGGATCCCCCACGGGCAGTGACGCAACCTTGTCGAAGGTATCGCGATAGATGATCAGGTTTGCCCCGGCAGATTGCGCCGTTTCAATCATTTGCGGTTCATCAAGCAGGGCAACAAGTTCGTCATTCAACTTTATTGCTGTCGCCAGACGCTCATCGACATTGTCTGCCGCGGCACTGTCCCCTGTCAGCAGATAGTGTTTAACCGAGACGCGTGCTTCAAGCAGGTTGGCCTGCACCCTGCCTGCTTGGTTGGACTGCAATGCGATATGGCGATACCGCACAAAGTCATCCCCGACACTGCTGATCGAGAACTCCGACCAGAGAGAGGCAAGTACGAGCAAAACCAGCACAACGCCAAAGCCGCCATATACTTTTGTTGAAATTTTGAGACGATTAAACATCGACATAAACGAGGTTCTCCCAATTACTCTGTCACCTCATTCATCATATTATATTTTTACAATCATTACGTGATATACGCGTGATTACGTCACTATGCGTTAGGTGATATAGGCCTATTCATTGTGAGGACACCTTGCGTATAAGCATAAAACTTAAGAATAATCTTATATATACGTTTGATTTGGAGAAAGATTATCGTGAAATCAATGATGTAATTTCACTTATCAGAGGATTTCCAATGTATTGAGCCATGTGGGAAAAGAAAAAGGGCCCCCTGTTCGGGGACCCTTGATTAAATGGCTCAGACTTATTCGACAATGGTCGAAGGCCGGATGCTTTTCGCCGTTTACTGCAAAGCGGCGCGACGACGTTCGCGCAAAGATTGTGCCGTGACGCGGCCATCACCGGTCGGCTGATAATAGACCGACATTTCCTTAAGTGCGGCGCGCACCTTGTTCAGAGCGACTTCGCCTTCGACCTTAAGATCATAGGCGTCAAAGCCACAGCGGTGCATGTAAAGGATCTGATCACGCAGGACATCGCCAACCGCGCGAAGCTCGCCGGTGAAGCCCATGCGTTCACGCAACACCCGGCCATAGGAATATCCACGGCCATCGGTGTAGGCCGGGAAATTGACCGTGATGATCGACAGACGGTCAAGATCATCTGCCAGATCTTCGGGCGCATCGCCCGGGTTCAACTGCACACCCAGACCGCCATTGCGGCCCAGAAGGCTGTCACGTTCTTCCTTGAAACGGGCGAGCGGCACAATCAGGTTTTCATCGCTTGCCGGAAGGTCGCCTTCGGCATCAACCGTGATCCATTCCTGTTCGATCACGCTGTCATTCTTAACGATCGCCATAAAGCACCTCCTTGAACGGATCCATGCCGACACGACGGTAGGTGTCGATGAAACGTTCGCCGCTTTCGCGGATATCAATATATTTGGTCACAAGGCTTTCGATCGCATCGACCACTTCGGCTTCGGAGAAACCGGCACCGGCGATCTTGCCGATCGAGGCATCCTGGCTGGCATCGCCACCCAGCGTGATCTGATAGAACTCCTTGCCGCGCTTATCGAGGCCAAGAATACCGATGTGACCAACATGGTGATGCCCGCAGGCATTGATGCAGCCGGAAATCTTGATCTTGAGTTCGCCAATGTCATGTTGACGATCGAGATCCCCGAAACGTTCGGAAATCCGCTGTGACAGCGGGATCGAACGCGCGGTTGCCAAGGCGCAGTAATCAAGACCCGGGCAGGAAATGATATCGGTGACATAGCCAAGGTTGGCGGTGCCAAGGTTAGCCTTGTCCAGTTCACTCCAAACCGCGAACAGATCGGCCTTTTTGACATGCGGCAGAACAAGGTTCTGTTCGTGGGTCACACGCACATCACCAAAGCTGTATTTTTCCGAAAGGTCGGCAACCAGTTCCATCTGGGTATCGGTCGCATCGCCCGGAATGCCGCCAATCGGTTTCAGCGATACGTTGGCAATCGCATAGCCCGGCTGTTTATGTTCAATGACGTTCGAACGCACCCAGTTGGCGAAAAGACGGTTTTCCGACTTGTGACGTTCGAAATCGGCATCGTCGTCAGAAAGGGTTTCAAACGCCGGCGGGGCAAACTGTTCGATGTAATGGGCGATTTCCGCATCATCAACGCGCAGCGACCCGTCCTTGATCTGGGCCCATTCCTCTTCGACAAGCTCGCGGATTTTATCAATGCCTTCCTCATGAACGAGGATCTTGATACGCGCCTTGTACTTGTTATCACGACGGCCAAAGCGGTTATAAACGCGCAGAATGGCTTCGAGATAGGAGAACAAATCGTTCTTGCCGATAAACTCGCGGATGGTCTTGCCGACAAACGGCGTACGACCAAGGCCACCGCCAACCATGACTTCAAATCCGGTTTCACCCGCATCGTTCTGATGCATGCGAAGACCGATGTCATGCACCTTCACCGCGGCACGGTCATTTGGTGATCCGGTTACGGCGATCTTGAACTTGCGCGGAAGATAGGTGAATTCCGGATGGAAGGTCGACCACTGACGGATCAGTTCGCAATAGGGGCGCGGATCTTCGATTTCATCGGCCGCAGCACCGGCATACTGGTCGGTCGTGGTGTTACGAATGCAGTTGCCTGATGTCTGGATCGCATGCATTTCGACCTTGGCAAGGTCGAGCAACGCATCAGGGATTTCATCAAGCTTCGGCCAGTTATACTGGATGTTCTGGCGGGTGGTGAAATGGCCATAGCCCTTATCATAGACCCGCGCAATCATGCCAAGCTGGCGCAGCTGGTCAGCGCGCAGCGTGCCGTATGGAACGGCAACGCGCAGCATATAGGCATGCAGTTGCAGATACACACCGTTCATCAGACGCAGCGGACGGAACTGTTCCTCGGTAATATCACCGGCTAGGCGGCGTTTTACCTGTTCGCGGAACTGTTCAGTCCGTTCATGGACAAGCTGGCGGTCAAAATCGTCATAACGATACATGGGGCTCTCCTTATACCGCCTGATAGCCGAGGTCTTCGCGGACACTCGGACCTTTGGTGCGCAGAACTTCGCGGTATTTTGTCGGCACGATATCCGCGCCCTGCTGTTCGACATCAATCAGATACGGCCCGACAATCACGATATCGAGTTCGGGTGCACTGGCTTCAGCCAAAAGCGCATCTGCGGCCTCTTTGCCGTCAGCGATGCGGGCATCGTTGATGTTTTCGCTCCAGCTACCATCGCTGGTCAGGAACACCACCAACCCGTCTTCCAGACGGTTTGCCGTGACAACTTGCAGGGACATTCGGTTCTCTCAGCCTGTAAATCTCTCGGGTTTGGTCCTGTATCGGACCTTTTCTGCACCAGAATTTGGCTGATTACCCCTTATTGGTCAAGTTTTTTTGTGAAATATCATATATTACACTTATTTTTGTGTTTTAATAATCCACTATTGACCGCTCGGCGTACGGGTTCTACCTCATCAGTCATTGAACACCACCGCACAAGAAACCCTCCTGATATGCCTCTGAACATCATCAAACTGAGCGTCGGCACAGAAAGCCCCGAAAGCCTGAAGGAATGGCAGACCTATTTCCAGGCCATGCACGGGCGCATTTTCCACACCACACGCATGACACCCAAACGCAAGGCAGAGATTCTTGATGGTGGATCAATTTACTGGGTGATCAAGGGGGCCGTGCGCTGCCGGCAGCAAGTCATTGATCTTGAAGAATACGTCAATGAAGAAGGCACGAAATATTGCCGCATCGTTCTGGACGAGGAATTGATCGCCACCCGTCCCTATCCGCACCGCGCGTTTCAGGGGTGGCGCTATTTCCCCGATGACAAATGCCCGCCAGATGAAAAACAGGGTGGCGGCACCGACGCCCTGCCCGATGACATGGCCGATGAATTACGTGACCTTGGGTTAATCTGAGCTTAGTCCTCTACAGGCGCGTCCGCCTCATCCGGATCAATTTCGCGCAAGGTTTCAGCCACTTCATTTTTAAGCCAGCTGACAAATGCCTTAACGCGCGGCCGTCTCAGGTGCTCCTCCGGATACACCAGATAATAGGCCCCGCTCGAGGCAACGCTTTGTGCAAACGGTCGCACCAGATTTCCCGCCGCCAGATCAAGGGCGGCCAGACTTGTGCGCGCCATGGCAATCCCCTGCCCCATCAGGGCGGCCTGAATGACCATGTCGCCGGAGTTAAACCGAAGACCGCGGCTGACATCAACACCCTCGGCACCGACACCGTTGAGCCAGAATTCCCAGTCGGCGGCATGCGGGTGATCCATAAAGGTGGTGGCATCATGAAGCAATTGGTGCCCGGCGACATCGGCCGGTTCTTTCAGTTCGGGATTGGCGGCAAGATAGGCCGGGCTGCACACCGGGAAAGACTCGTCACGCATCAACATTTCGCACACCAGCCCCGGATAATTGCCACTGCCGAACCGAACCGCCAGATCAATGCCCTCGGTCCGTAAATTGACAAGCCGGTCATCGGCATGAATGCGCACATCAATATCGGGAAACGCATCGCGGAAATGCCCGAGACGCGGCACCAGCCATTTCACCGCAAAACTTTGCAACACACTGACCGTCACCACACCGGCTTCCTCAATCGTGGTCAGGCGTTCGATCTCCTCGGCAATGCATGAAAAGCCTGCTGTGGTTGCCTGGGCCAGTTGCGCGCCCTCTTCGGTCAGATGGATCTGACGCGGCAACCGATGAAACAGCTTGAAACCAAGATATTCCTCAAGCTGGCGGACCTGCTGGCTGATGGCGCCCTGAGTGACAAACAGCTCCTCGGCCGCCTTGGTGAAGCTCAGATGGCGGGCAGCGGCATCAAAGGCGCGCACGGACTGCAAAGGCGGAAGCCGCATGGATATTACTCCAACATCATGAATTAGAATTCCTAATCCGTTTGATCAGAAATACTCGTTTGTCGCGCTCCAAAGATAGCCGCAATATGGCTTCAACAGCAAACATTGCATTAGCAATATTAACTCATGGAGAGAATGATGGCTTATTCACTTAGCCCTGCTCCGTCTGCCGTGGAGCGCCCGCCCAAAGCAAGTATCCGTAAGTTCATTACCACCCTTGTTAGCCGCCTCAATGATCTTTCAAACCGCTTTGCACGGTTGCTTGCGGTTCGTGAAGAACGTCGGATGTTGCTCAGAATGTCAGATCAGCAGCTTGCGGACATCGGGATCACCCGTGCCCAGGCCGAAGAAGAATACCGGCAGTCTTTCCCGCTGCGATAACCCTGCACGGGATCTGTCCTGCATTACCCCGCCCCCACGGAACACAGCGCAAGACAGATCCACACCCTTCGTGCCACCGCACACCCCACCCTTGGCCTGGTCAATGCCCTCACATTGACCGGGCTTTTTCGTGCGTCATGTTCATAGATCGCGCAACAGGTCGTAATTTGATCCATTGCATTGCGATGAGTTCAATAATCCCGCAAAGTTATGGTTACATCTGACCACAACCGGCGGAATCGGGCGCATGACCTCGGAAAAGAAAACGTCAAAGAAAACCGTGAAAACAGCCAAGCAGGACAGTAATGACGTGCTCGGTGACGCAACACGGCGCACGGGTAAAAGCCGATCTGCGGCCAACCGCACAGATGCCCTTTCGAAACTTGATACTGAGGCAAAGGACCACTTCTTGCTGGACTCCGAAAACCTGACCATGGAACGGATTGACGACCATCCTTCGGGCCCGAATAAAACAACCAGCCAGAACCTGCGCAACATTGCGGAAGATCAGCTTCCACCCGATATCGACCTGAACCCGAAGGCGCGGGCAAAGAAGATGCAGGGTAAGCAATATCTGGAACTGATTGCCCCGCTTCATATCGAGCTTTTGAAACTGCAAAACTGGATCAAGGCGGAAAACCTCAAATCGCTGATCATTTTTGAAGGGCGCGATGCCGCTGGCAAGGGCGGCACGATCAAACGTTTTACCGAACATCTTAATCCGCGTGGTGCCCGGATTGTCGCCCTTGGCAAACCCAACGACCGCGAATTGACGCAATGGTATTTCCAACGCTATATCGAACATCTGCCCAGTGGCGGTGAGATCGCACTGTTTGACCGGTCCTGGTATAACCGTGCGATGGTCGAACGTGTGATGGGCTTTTGCAGCATGTTTGACGTCAGCGAGTTTTTGCAATCCGTACCCGAACTTGAACGCATGCTGATCCGATCCGGCATCCACATGACCAAGTTCTATTTCTCGGTCAGCAAAAAAGAACAGGCACGGCGCTTTAAACAACGCCAAAGCGATCCGCTCAAACAATGGAAACTGAGCCCAGTTGATCTGGCCTCCCAGAACCTTTGGGATTCCTATACCGAGGCCAAACGCGACATGTTCTTTCATACCTCCACCACCGACAGCCCGTGGGTGATCGTGAAGTCAGATGACAAGAAACGTGCGCGCATCAACGCCATCCGGTTCTATCTGTCGAAGTTTGAATACCCCGGAAAACGGCCGGAAATCCTTGTATATGACCGCCGGATCATTCACAGCGTCGCCGAGGAACTTGATGAGGATTGACCAGATCGCTCAATCTCTGGTCTTCCGGATGGTGAAAACATTGTCGTGGTAACATTTGCGTTCATTGACATTGCCCGCGCTGCAACCTTTACTGGAGGCATATAAACCTTCGGGAGGCAAACAATGGCAAAATGTGCATTTATCGGTCTGGGTGTCATGGGATATCCGATGGCCGGTCACCTGCAAAAAGCAGGTCACGACGTTACCGTTTACAACCGTACTTCAGCCAAAGCAGAAAAATGGGTGTCCGAATTTGGCGGATCGTCCGCCCCCACCCCGGCCGAGGCAGCAAAGGGTGCGGAATTCGTCTTTTCCTGTGTTGGCAATGACGACGATCTGCGTAGCGTCATGCTGGGCGATGGCGGCATGTTCGCCGGTATGGACAAGGGTTCTGTCCTGATCGACAACACCACCGCATCGGCCGATGTCGCGCGCGAACTTTATGCTGCGGCCAAGGATATGGGAATTTCTTTCATCGATGCCCCGGTTTCCGGTGGTCAGGCTGGTGCCGAGAATGGCGTTCTGACGGTCATGTGTGGCGGCGATCAGGATGCGTTTGATCGCGCTGCCCCGGTCATTGATGCCTTTGCCAAGTCCTGCAAGCTGATGGGTGAAAGCGGTTCTGGCCAGTTGACCAAAATGGTCAATCAGATCTGCATCGCCGGTCTGGTTCAGGGCCTTTCCGAAGGGGTCAATTTCGGCGTTAAGGCCGGCCTTGATATGGAAAAAGTCCTTGATGTGATTTCCAAGGGTGCGGCTGGCAGTTGGCAGATGGAAAACCGCGGCAGCACCATGGTCGAGAACAAGTTTGATTTCGGCTTTGCCGTTGACTGGATGCGCAAGGATTTGGGCATTTGCCTTGAAGAATCCAAACGCAATGGCGCCCGTTTACCGGTCACGGCCCTGGTTGACCAGTTCTATGCCCAGGTGCAGGAACGCGGCGGCAACCGTTGGGACACCTCAAGCCTGATTGATTTGCTGGCACGCGGTTAAACTGCCGCCTGGCATCAGACCGACAAAACAAAAAGCGCGACCCGTTAAGGTCGCGCTTTTTTGATACGATATCAGGCGATACCGATCAGAGACCTGCGCGCAGCAGCGGCTCCATCTGATTGCGGTAGTTTGCCAGCGGGCCTTTATCGAAATAGCCCACCGCGCATTCAAGAACGGAATCGCGAAGGGGTTTCTCACCCTCACCGTCTGCCAGATTTTCCTCTAGATTCTCGCGGCTCGATTTGCCAAGGCGTTCGATCTCGATATCCTGCTCGCAGCTGGTGGCCTCAAGGGTTGCCAATGACTGACGCGGATCGCGACGGCGCGAAGGCAGTGCGTGCTCAAGATCAATCTCGCGTTCGAATTCCTCGGCATCAGCAAGCGTAATTTCGATATCCGGGATCACACCATGGCCCTGCACAATGTGGTTCTCAGGTGTGGTGTAGTAACCGGTGGTGATTTTAAGCCCGCCGCCCGAAGTCAGCGGCATGATGCGCTGCATCGACCCTTTGCCAAAGGACCGCTCTCCGATGATGATGCCGCGACCGTTTTCACGGAGGGCCGCTGCCATCAGCTCTGCACCGGATGCCGAACCACGATCAAGCAGGATTGCCATCGGCACTTTCTCAAAGAAATCGGACCGGTCGGCTTCGTAGCTCCTCAGTTTGCGCTCACCGCGTCCTTCGGTGGCAACGATCAGACCTTCTGTCAGGAACTGATCGGCGATATCTGCCGCACTATCGAGAAGCCCACCCGGATTACGGCGCAAATCGACAATAATGCCGCGTGGCGATGCGATCCGGTCTTCGAGTTCCCGCAAATATTCCTGAGTCTGGTCGAGTGTGGTCGCATCAAACCGCGACACCCGGATATAACCGATATCCTGATCAATGATACTTGCCGTGACCGAGGGCACCTCAATCCGGGCACGCTTTACCGTGACATCAAAACTGTCTTCGACACGCTGGATGGTCAGGGTCACCGGATCCCCGACCCGGCCACGCATCCGACGCACGGCCTCTGAAATCGGTTCGCCGACCATCTGGTAGCCATCAATGTGGGTAATCCGGTCATCCGGACGCAAACCGGCGCGTGCGGCGGGCGTGTCATCAATCGGCGAGACGATCCGGATGCGCTTTTCATCATCAAGGGCAATGACGATCCCGACACCGGCAAAGCTGCCTTCTGTACTTTCCTGCAGGCGGCGGAACATATCGTCGGTCATATACGCACTGTGCGGATCAAGGTCATGCAGGCTATCATTAAGCACCGCACCAACCACACCGATCGGCGATGTGTCATCGGTTTCAAGGTCGCCCAACATCGCAATGCTGTTATCAACAAACGCCACGCGATCAATTTGCTCGACATAGGTTTCCGACAGGACCTGGAGCGCTTCGACATAAAGCTTGTCGGCATGGGCAAACTGTTCTTCGCTCGCGCCAGCGGTCACGCTGGTGCGGTAAGCGTCCAGAAATCTGCGTTCTTCATCGCTTGGCCATGCCGGTCCGGCACAGGCCACCAGTCTTGTCCCGGCGAACGAAATCACCACCGCAAACAAAATTGGCAATATTCCTTTACGCAGCAACAGCTTGCTCCTGTCCTTCGATTTTTTCGACCAAATGCATATTGAACATCAATTGGCCTTGAACAACGACAAGTCTAGCCTGCCTTTTTTCGATTGGCGACCCCTTGGCAAATAATAGATGCCAGATCACGCAACTTTTACCTGTTTAAGGCATCAAACTCGGGTCTTGGGAACATATCGGTAGTCTTTTGTCATTTCGCCAGTGTGAAAGCCACAAAGCGTGACTTAAACCAATGTTGAATGTGTCCTTTTGCCCGACTGCACGAATCAGACTCGATCTTGCGGGATCGGGTCGTTATGCTACGAGGCAATAAAACAAGGTTGGCAAAAAGCCGACTGTTCCGAGCGGGCGGCTCACATTTCAGGGAGACGTCTTTTTTCATGAGCGACTTTACGCCCCCCATTTCAGATATCCGTTTTCTGATCCATGACGTGATTGGGCTGGATACGGTTTCCAACCTGCCGCCCTATGGTGAAACCAGTGCGGATCTGGTTGACGCAATCCTTGAAGAAGCTGGGAAATTTGCAGCCTCCGTCCTCGCCCCGCTCAATCGCGCCGGCGACAAGGAAGGCGCAAAACTTCGTGAGGACGGTACTGTTCGCACACCGACGGGCTGGAACGAGGCCTATGCGCAATTCTGTGAAGGCGGTTGGCAAGGCATATCCGCGCCGGAAAGCGAGGGCGGCATGGGCTTGCCAATATTGCTTGGCGCTGCAGTTGCCGAAATGTGGCAGGCGGCAAACATGGCGTTTGCGCTTTGCCCGATGCTGACATCCGGCGCGATTGAGGCCCTTATTGCCCATGGATCGGACCAACAGCGTGAACTGTATCTTTCGCGCATGATATCAGGTGAATGGACTGGCACCATGAACCTGACCGAACCACAAGCCGGATCGGACCTCTCGAAAGTGCGCAGTACAGCCGTTTTGCAAGAGGATGGCAGCTACAAAATTTCCGGCCAAAAGATCTTCATTACCTATGGCGATCACGAGATGACCGAGAACATCGTGCATCTTGTTCTGGCCCGAACGCCCGATGCCCCGGCCGGTGTCAAAGGCATTTCACTGTTTATCGTTCCCAAATATCTGGTCTCGGACAGTGGTAAAATCGGCGCACGCAACGACGTCACCTGTGTGTCGCTTGAACACAAGCTTGGCATTCATGGCAGCCCGACGGCGGTTCTGCAGTTTGGCGACAAAGGCGGTGCGACCGGCTTTTTGGTTGGCGAAGAAGGCAAGGGACTGGCCTATATGTTCACCATGATGAACAACGCAAGGCTTGCCGTTGGCCAACAGGGTGTCGCCATTTCCGAACGCTCCTATCAGCAGGCGCTTGATTATGCCAACACGCGCAAACAGGGACGGGATGCCAAAACCGGCGAAGAGGCGCCGATCGCAGTCCACGGCGATGTACAGCGCATGTTGATGCGCATAAGGTCCTCGACCGATGCCGCGCGCGCACTTTCGCTTTATGCCGCCGCGCAGCTTGATCTTGCTCACCATCTTTCTGACAAACAGGATCGTGCGGCAGCACAGGCGCGTGCCGACCTTTTGATTCCGCTGGTCAAAGGTTGGGCAACGGATATTGGCGTCGACAATGCATCGCTTGGTGTGCAGATCCACGGCGGCATGGGCTTTATCGAGGAAACCGGGGCAGCCCAGCACCTTCGCGACGCCCGTATTGCCCCGATCTATGAGGGCACCAACGGCATTCAGGCGCTTGATTTCATCGGACGCAAGGTGCTTAGGGATAAGGCGACTGCGCTGACGGCAATGCTTGCAGATATCAAGGAGGCGATCCGCAGCCTGAAAGATATCGATGAAACAAGCGACCTCGCCAAGGCACGCCGTGAACTGGATCACGCAATCGTCGATCTCGAAAATTCAACGGAGTGCGTGTTGGAACGCTGTGCTGCGGATGCTGATATGGCACAAGTGCTTGCCACACCATATTTGCGTCAGGCTGCCCTGTGCATTTCCGGATGGCTGATGCTGCGCTCTCTTGGCGCTCTGAACGACACCGAAACACCAGAAGACCTGCGCAAGGCAAAGAAAAAAAGCTGTATGTTCTTTTTCACTCAACTCCTGCCAGAGGCTGCTTTCATGGCGGCACAGATCAGGAATTGTACGGAAACGGAATTGCTTTAACCGCAGTCATAATTTTGCCGCGCTTTTTAACCATCACAACGTCGCACCATCTCCGCAAATGCAGAACGGTGGTGCGACTTTTTTAGTGCACCTATTCAACCCATCCGATCTTAACCACGTCGACCGACCAACATTCGGAAATCCCGCAAGATTTGAACGGGTTTGACGACAATTTCCTGTTTCGGTTTTTGATTGCTTCTCTATAATCCGCCCAATGAATCGCTTAACCCGATATATGCTCAAACAGCAATTGATCATGATGGTCTTTGTCACACTGGGGCTTCTGTGTGTGATCTGGCTTTCACAAAGCTTGCGCTTTGTTGAAATGATTGTGAATCGGGGCTTGTCGATCTCGGTCTTTTTGCAGCTGACATCCCTGCTGCTGCCAAGCTTTCTGACGATCATTATTCCGATCGCCCTGTTTTTCGTTATTGTCTTTACCTACAACAAACTGATACAGGACCGCGAACTCATCGTCATGCGCTCGGCGGGATTGAGCCAGTGGGCACTCGCCAAGCCGGCACTGATTGTCGCACTTCTGTCGACGGCAGTCTGCTATTTCCTGACACTGTTTTACCTTCCCTACAGCTACACACAGTTCAAGGAACTGCAATTCTCGATCCGCAATGATTTCTCATCGGTGCTGTTGCAGGAAGGCAGCTTCACCGACATTGACGGCCTGACCATTTACGTTCGCGAGGTCGGTCGCGATAACGAATTGCTGGGCATTCTGGTGCATGACGCACGTGAGCCCGATGCCCAAACGACCATGATGGCCAAACATGGCGCCTTGCTGAGGACTGACGAGGGTCCACGTATTGTACTGCTCGATGGCAACCGCCAAGAAGTCAATGCCGAGGATGGCACCATGTCGATTCTTTATTTCGATCGCTATGCGGTTGATATTGCGCAAGGTTCTGCGGAAGAAGGACTGCGTTATCAGGAAGCCCGCGAGCGCAGTGTGTATAATCTTTTAACGGGAACACCACCGGATATTGCACAACACGACTTGGGTTCTTTCCGAGCAGAGGGACATGATCGCCTGATCTCTCCCCTGAATGCCATTTCCTTTGCCAGCATCGCGTTGGCCGTTCTTGTTTCAAGCAGTTTCTCGCGACGCGGCCAAACGGGAAGACTGTTGGTTGCGATTGGTGTGATGGTCGTTTGTCAGGCAACAGGCATTGCGGTGAAAAATTTGGCTGCCAAGAATCCTGCTCTCGTTCCATTGATGTACATGAATGCAGCAATCCCAATTGCATTGGGGCTGTATTGGACATTCCGCGGCCCAGTGATCAAGGCGCGGCGCGCAATAAGCCAAGAGGCAGAAGCATGAGGATTTCACCGCTTCTGACATGGTATTTCGGCAAGCATGTCCTGATTTCAGTTCTGGCTATTCTTGCCCTCCTGATCGGTTTAATCCTGATCGGTGACACCATTGAACTGCTCCGGCGGGCGGGCAACAAGCCCGACGCCACAGTCGGCATTGTACTGCAAATGGCAACCAGTCGAATCCCGTTCATGACAGAGAAGGTCCTTCCTTTTGCCGTCCTGTTCGGTTCGATGTTTTCATTCTGGAAACTGACCGGCAATCAGGAGCTTGTAGTGACGCGCGCGGCGGGTGTTTCAGCATGGCAATTCATGCTCCCACCAATTCTGTGCGCTCTAATTCTCGGCAGCATTCAGGTAGGTGCACTCAATCCTCTATCTTCGATTCTGCTACAGAAATACGAAACGCTCGAAGCACGTTATTTGCAGAACAACGCAAGTGTCATGAACCTGTCTTCAAGCGGTCTCTGGTTACGTCAAGGCACCCAAGATGGTCAGGCAGTTATTTTTGCACGATCGGTCAGCAACCAGCAGGGCGACCAACTTGATCTTCGAAACGTGACAATCTTCCGTTTTGAAGATGCGGATGATTTCACGATGCGGGTCGATGCCGGTCGGGCTGTTCTCGAACCGGGAACTTGGCGTTTCTATGATTCATGGAGCTTCGTCCCTGGTCAGGCCAGCACGTTTGCAGAAGAAATGATGCTGCCAACGAACCTGACTGCGCGGAAGATACAGGACAGTTTCGCTTCACCGGAAACGATGTCATTCTGGGATCTGAAGCCCTTCATCACACTGCTTGAACGCGCTGGTTTTAATGCCACCCGTCACCGCATCCATTTTCACAGCCTGTTGTCGAGACCTTTACTTTTATGTGCCATGGTTTTGATCGCGGCTGCATTTTGCCTTAAATTTTCTCGACGTCGGCGCGCATCCCTTGTTATCGGAGGGGGGGTAGCAACCGGCTTCATTCTGTATTTTTGCACGGATGTGATTTCAGCTTTGGGCGTTTCCGGCGGAATTCCTCCGATTTTGTCGGCGTGGGCGCCAGCTGGAATTTCTCTGTTGCTCGGGGTTACAACATTGCTACATCTTGAGGATGGCTAGCCTATGGTCATGGCGGGGGGAATGATAAAAAAACTTGTGACCAGCACCATTCTGGGCTGTGGGATTTTCCTTGCTGGTGGTCTTGCGAGCTTGCATTCTGCCACTGCACAAACAACTGGCTCAGAAGTTCCTACGCCGGAACCAGCCATTTTGTTCAGTGCCGACGAGGTCGATTACAATCAGGAACTCCAAACTGTCACCACGCGTGGGAATGTCGAAATTTCCCGGGAGGGACGTATATTGCTTGCGGATACGGTGAGTTATGACCGAACACAGGATGTTCTCACGGCTTCGGGAAATGTCAGTATCACTGAACCGACGGGCGAAGTCACCTTCGCTAGCTACGTCGAACTGAGCGGCGATTTCAAGGAAGGGATCGTTCAGGACATTTATGTCCTGTTGGATGAGAACACCCGGATCGCCGGTGCAGGTGCCCGCCGCAGCGGCGGGAACTTTACCGAAATTGCCAAAGCAGTTTATTCCCCCTGCAACGTTTGCGAAGACAATGGAAGTGGTTCAATACCGCTTTGGCGCATTCGCGCGGCGCGCGTGCTGCATGATTCAGATAGTAAAACCGTGGAATACGAAGACGCTCGTCTTGAAGTCGCAGGTATTCCTGTTCTCTACACCCCATATTTTCAGCATCCAGACCCCACCGTAAAACGGCAGTCAGGTTTGCTTGCACCGTCATTCGGCAGCACCAGCCACGTTGGAAGCTACTTCAGCCAACCCTATTACTGGTCGATCGACGAAAGCAAGGACATGACTTTCACGCCGACCTACACAACCGATGAAGGTCCTGTCCTCGCAACCGAGTACAGACAGCGTCTGGACATTGGAGAATTCGACGTCGTCAACAGCGTCACAAGAGACAGTGAGGATGACTGGCAAGGCCATATTGATGCCAAAGGACGGTTTGATATCGATCCGACGTGGCGTTGGGGCTTTGACGCCGAACAAGCATCAGAAAAAACATATCTTTCACGGTATGGGTTTGGCTCACCTTCCGTCCTGACTTCGAATCTATTTTCCGAGGGGTTTCGCGGCGCCAGCTACACGCGCGCTGATGCATACTACTTCCAAGGGCTGAAGAGTGATGATGACCGGGACACGACCCCCATTGTTTTGCCGCATCTGCAGTTTCACGGACAATCCGCGCCAGCAAAATACGGTAGCATAACAACCTTGGACTTGGATGGCCTCTCCTTGACCCGCGATGAGGGTACCAATTCGCATCGTGTGTCTGCCAAAGCCGGTTGGGAGCTCCCTCACGTCGGCACAATGGGGGATGTCACCAAGCTTAGTCTCTCCGTCCGAAGTGACAACTACCTCGTATCAGACGTATCTCGCACTAATAGAGAAAACTACAGTGGATATACGGGACGCCTGCTGCCACTGGCTGCAATTGACTGGCAGATGCCGTTCGTAAGCAACCAAGGGCAGTACCAACAAGTCATAACCCCAATCGCCATGGCAGCTTGGTCTCCGAACGGCGGTAATCCGGATGAGATCCCGAACGAGGATTCGCAATCATTTGAACTGGATGACATCAACTTGTTCTCCCATGACAGGTTTGGCGGTCTGGATCGCGCAGAGGACGGTTTCAGGGCAAGTTATGGCCTTGAGTGGGGTATCTACGGACCTCAGGGCGGCTATACCAGCGCGATGTTTGGCCAAAGCTACCGCGCAAATGAAAATGATACTTTCGCAGCAGGCTCCGGACTAGATGAACATCTTTCAGACTATGTCGGGCGCGTAACTGTGGCGCCTAACCGGTACCTTGATCTCACTTACCGTTATCGTCTTTCAAACGAGGATTTTTCGGCTCGCAGAAATCAGGTAACGGCAAGTGCCGGTTCAATGGACACCTTGCGTATCAATACTACTTATGTTCATTTCACCGACGACGCTGGCAGTGAAGAATTTGATGAACGTGAAGAGTTCTATTTTCAGGCGCAACGGCAATTCAGCGAGTATTGGTCTGGGCGTGCATATGGGCGATACGACATCGATCAATCAGACCCGCTAGAATACGGTGTCGGATTCGTCTATGAGGACGAGTGTTTCATATTTGATGGACGCATCCGCCGAACCTTCTATCGTGATCAGGACCTAGGAGAGTCCGACGACTTTATTTTCCGTCTTGTATTTAAGACACTGGGCGAATTCGAATCTGCAGCCGGGTTGTAACCAAAGATGTTTTTTAAACTTTCGATGCTCAATAACGCAAAACTCGTCGCCCTACTCACTGCTATTGTGCTTCTAACGTATGCGATCCCTGTCCGCGCCCAGTCGCCAGTTGGCGTCGCTGCGGTTGTCAATGACGAACCGATTTCGATCATCGATCTGGTTGAACGCATCAAGCTTGTTGCCGTCTCCTCCAACATCGAGATGACACCTCAGCGCAGCAACGAGATGGCGCCGCAGATTTTGCAGCAACTGATCAATGAAAAGCTGCAACTGCAGGAAGCCGAGCGTCGTGGCATCGAAGTCACCGATGAAGACATAGCGCGAGGCAAATCAATGATCGAGCAGAATGCCGGCCTTCCCGACGGCATGCTCGACAGGTATCTGTCGCAACGGCAAATCGCATCCGGAACGATTGAAAATCAGATCCGCCCGCAGGTCGCCTGGCAAAAAGTTCTCGGCAGCATGCGGGGTGAAGTTCAGATTTCCGAAGCCGAAATTGACGACACGCTTGAGCGCATCATCAGCAACCAGAACAAGCCGCGTAACCGGGTTCAGGAAATCTTCCTGCCTGTCGACAATCCGCAGGACAGCACACGTGTTTACCAAACCGCACAAGAGATCCGTGATGCTCTGAACAAGGGCGCGGATTTTGCGGGCCTAGCACGACAGTTTTCAGCCAGTGCAAGTGCTGCCAATGGTGGCGATCTTGGTTGGCTTTATGCCGGTGAAATGTCGGCTGACTTGCAGCAGGCGATCAACCAGCTGCAACCCGGTGACGTAAGTGCGCCGGTCCAGACCGTCCGCGGTTATTACATCGTCAAACTGCTGGACCGTCGCGTTGGTGACACCGATGCTGTTACCGATACCAGACTGGACCTTTATCAGCTGTTTGTCCCGATTAGCGGTGATATGCCGCAAGACCAGATTGATGCCAAAATCGCAGTCCTGCAAAACACGCGAGAAACCGCAAATAGCTGTGACGCTATGGCGAATGTCGCTGTCGATCTTGGATCTGATCTGAGCGGCAAGATGGAAGGCATTTCGCCCGGCGAACTTTCTGGGCCGATCCGCCAAGCCGTCACCAACCTTGATGAAGGAACACCGTCCAACATTATTCAGGTTGATGGCGGTGCGCTGATGGTGATGATTTGTAACATTACAGAAGAAAGCAACCTGCCTAGCCGTCAGGACATTGAAAACCGTCTGCGGTTGGAACGTCTTGATATTCTGGCACGCCGCAAACTTCGTGAACTGCGCCGTCAGGCATTTATTGATATCCGGATCTGATCCGGTCGACAGGACCCCGATAGCAAGATGACAGAACGCGCCCCCATCGCATTGACGATCGGCGAGCCCGGCGGCATTGGCCCCGAGCTTGCCATCAAGGCATGGCTGCGTCGCATGCAGGATAATCTTGCACCATTTTGCCTGATCTCGCCTCTCAGCATGATCACTCAAGCAATCATCCGAAGCGGCACTGATGTTCCGGTGCGCGTGATCCAGACAATCGACGAAGCCACGTCCATCTTTACCGATGCCCTGCCGGTTCTGGAAATCACAGATAGCGGGACCGAAGTTGTTTCAGGTGTAGCATCACCAAAAACCGCAAGCGTCGTGATTGAAAGTATCACAAAGGCCGTCGAACTGGCGAGCACGGGTAAAGCAAGTGCCGTCGTCACCAACCCGATCCAGAAAAGCGCATTGTATGAAGCGGGCTTCCGCCATCCCGGCCATACGGAGTTTTTGGCAGAGCTCGCAGGACCGGGCATAATCCCGGTAATGATGCTGGCCAACAGCAAACTGCGCGTAGTACCGCTAACCATCCATATCCCGCTCAAGGATGTCCCGACACAGCTGACAACTGAGCTGATTGTCGAGCGTTGCCGGATCACGCATAAGTCCCTGCAAAATGCCTTCGGGATCGCCAAGCCGCGCCTTGCCATTGCCGGGCTGAACCCGCATGCGGGCGAAGATGGCACGATGGGTACCGAAGAAAAAACCATCATGACCCCGGCCATCAAACAACTGCGTGACGAAGGCGTGGATGTTATCGGCCCTCTTCCGGCCGATACCATGTTCCATGAAGAGGCACGCGCCAATTACGATGTGGCGCTCTGCCCCTATCACGATCAAGCCCTGATACCGGTCAAGACGCTTGATTTCCATGGTGGTGTGAATGTCACACTCGGATTGCCATTTATCAGAACATCGCCCGATCATGGCACCGCGCTTGACATTGCCGGCAAAGGCATCGCGCGCCCTGATAGCCTGATTGCAGCCCTGAAGATGGCAGCAGAAATGGCAACAAAACGCCTTGCGACAGGAGCCTGACCGACGTGTCAGAAGACAACGACAAGACTGGCAAGCTTGCCAATGATGGCCTTCCGCCGCTGCGCGAAGTGATCGCAACTCATGATCTTTCCGCGCAAAAGAAATTCGGCCAGAACTTCCTGTTTGATTTGAACCTGACCGGGCGCATTGCCCGTGCGGCCGCACCGCTTGATGATGCCACCGTGATTGAAATCGGTCCGGGGCCCGGCGGCCTGACGCGTGCATTGCTGTTTAACGGTGCAAAGAACCTGACCGTGATCGAGCGTGATCCGCGCTGCCAACCGGTTTTGGAACAGATCAGCAATCATTATCCCGGTGCGCTGCACGTCATTGATGGCGATGCGCTTGAGGTCAATGTCACAACATTGGGCCCGGCCCCGCGCAAGATCGTCGCCAACCTGCCCTATAATGTCGGCACGCAACTATTGCTGGGCTGGCTGATGCAGATTGATCAGTTCGCTAGCCTGACCCTGATGTTTCAAAAGGAAGTGGCCGAACGTGTCGTCGCCCGCCCGAAGACCAAGGCTTATGGGCGTCTGTCGGTCCTGTGTCAGTATCTGTGTGACTGCGATATCCTGTTTGATGTCCATCGCAGTGCTTTTACCCCACCGCCGAAGGTAACCTCGGCCGTCGTGCAACTTCGTCCAAAGGCGGATCGCGGCACAGACATCAGTCTTGATAGCCTTGCCAAAATTACCCAGGCCGCGTTTGGTCAACGTCGCAAGATGCTGCGCGCAAGCCTTAAGACCCTGAACATCAATGTGGGTGAATTGCTTGCTAAGTCCGGGATTACCGAAACCGTCCGGGCCGAGGAGCTTAGTGTTGCGGATTTTGTCCGCCTGACACAGGTTCATGATGAAATGGCCGCTTCGTAAAGCAGCCATTTTCCTATCTTGGTATCAGTCTGTCAGAAGCTTTTTGACAAAGCCCGGCAAGCCTGTCTGGCGTTCGCGCTTGATCCGTTCGGCACCGATAATGTGTTGAACATCGGCGATGCAGCGATCGAGATCATCATTGATCAGCACATAGTCAAATTCTTCCCAATGGCTGATCTCGGCACCGGCCTTGGCCATGCGTTTCATAATCACGTCATCGGCGTCCTGTCCGCGATCACGCAGGCGGCGCTCCAACTCACCCGATGACGGCGGCAGGATAAAGACCGATACAACATCATCGCCGCCCTTGTCGCGCAGTTGGCGGGCCCCCTGCCAATCGATGTCAAACAGCACATCGCGGCCTTCCGACAGTGCTTTTTCAACCGGCCCAATGGGCGTGCCATAGTAGTTGCCAAACACTTCTGCCCATTCAAGCAGTTCGTCATCAGCAATCATATGTTTGAATTCATCAACCGATTTGAAAAAGTAGTGGGTACCTTCTTGTTCACCGGGGCGGGCCGAACGCGTTGTTGCCGACACAGACAAGGAGATCTTGTCATCGTTTTCAAGCAACTGACGGGTGATGGTCGTTTTACCGGCACCGGACGGCGCACAGAACACCAGCATCACGCCACGGCGGTTATGCGGATCGATCATGATGTTTCCTTCCCTGCCGCTTATTCGACGTTCTGAACCTGCTCGCGGAGCTGATCAATGATCACTTTAAGCTCCATACCGCAATTGGTCAGTTCAATATCATTGGCCTTTGAGCAAAGCGTGTTGGCCTCGCGATTGAACTCCTGACACAGGAAGTCAAGCTTGCGCCCGATTGCGCCCCCCTTGGTCAACATATCGCGTGCTGCGCTGATATGGGCTTTCAGACGATCAATCTCTTCGCGGATATCGGCCTTGGTTGCCAAGATCGCCGCTTCCTGATGCAGACGTTCGGGATCGAACTTGCCCGCATCCATCAATTCTTCGACCTGGCGTTTCAGACGATCCTTGATGGCGTCTGCGCGCGCTGATTCGCAATTTTCAGCACGTGTAACAGTTGCCTCGATTTTATCGACATGGCCACGCAGCATCGCGTCAAGTTTTTCGCCTTCTTCTGCCCGGTGGGCGGCCATCTGATCAATCGCCTCATTCAGGCTTGCCAGCACGGCGGCATCATTGGCGTCCCGGGTTGCTTCGTCTTCCTGTGGCTCATAGGCCTCAAGCACGCCGCGCACATTCATCAAATCTGCAATGGTGCCTGCCGACAGGCTGCTGGTATTATCAAACTCCTCGGCAATCTGGACCAGTTCAGCAAGCAATTCACGGTTCACCGAATAAGCATTGCTATCGCCGGAACGCGTAACATTCAGGGTCACGCCCATATTGCCGCGCTTGAACCGCTTGGAAACCGCATCGCGCACCTTGGCCTCAAGACGCTCAAACCCGCCATTCAGACGCAGGCGCACATCAAGCCCCTTGCCATTGACGCTGCGCAGTTCCCAGGTCCAGCCGAAACCATCGGCCGCGCCATCAACGCGCGCAAATCCGGTCATGCTTGAAACGGTCATCTTTTCATCCAGTTCGCTTTTGTGTTTGGGCGTTTATAACCATTGGCCCGTGTCCCGCCAAGGGTGAACACCGATCATCACGCGATAACGACAATATGGTAAACATAAGCCGTATTTCATAATGCTGCCCTATTGCTGCAGCATGTTCCGCAAAAATCAATTTCCTTATTTCAAAACCCAGTACGAGCAACAATGTCCTTTCAGTACGATGCCATTCTGATCACCGGTGCCAGTTCGGGTATTGGCGCTGCCCTGGCCCGCCATTTCGCGCGCACCGGCGTGACCCTTTTTATCAGCGGTCGCAATCAAACACGCTTGCAACTGGTGGAAAATGATTGCCGCGCCGCCGGGGCCAATGTTTATGCCGATGTTCTCGATGTGACGTCTCGCGAAACCATGGACGCCTATGTCACCCATTGCGATGAAATTGCGCAGCTCAGCCTCGTTATTGCCAATGCCGGCATTTCGGCAGGTACGGGTGGCCTTGGCGAAAGCCCCGAACAGGTTCGCGATATCTTTGCCACCAACGTTGCCGGTGTCCTGAACACGATTGATCCGGCGATCAAGGTCATGCGTGCGCGCAGACGCGGTCAGGTCGCATTGGTCGCCTCCCAGGCATCCTGGCGTGGATTGCCCTCTGCCCCGGCCTATTGCGCCAGCAAGGCGGCTGTCCGGGTTTACGGCGAGGGATTGCGTGGTGCATTGGCGCCCGATGGGGTGAAGGTCAATGTTATCTGCCCGGGCTTTGTTAAAAGCCGCATCACTGATGCCAATGATTTCCCGATGCCCTTCTTCATGCAGGCCGACAAGGCCGCAAAGAAGATCGTGCGGGGCCTTGAACGCAACAAGGGCATGATCGCCTTCCCGTGGCAAATGAACCTGATCATCGGAATGCTTAAGATGACACCGCAATGGTTGATGGATCTTGCGGCATCCCAGATCCCGAAGAAAACATCATCGCCCGATAGCCACGGCAAACACTAGCAAGCATAAAGGCGGCATCCGATTGATGCCGCCTTTATCATTTGGTCCAAACTCTTCGTCGTGATCACTGCCCGTCGCGGATGCGCCGCCACTTGGCAACGTTGCGATTATGCTCATCAAGGGTTCTGGCAAAGGCATGCCCACCCGTCCCGTCTGCGACGAAGTACAGATCTTCGGTCGCAGCCGGATGCAGCACGGCATAAAACGCATCGCGCCCCGGATTGGTAATCGGTCCGGGCGGCAGGCCGCTGGTGACATAGGTGTTATAGGGGCTCTCAAAACGCCAGTCCTTGCGTGTCAAAGGACGTTCAAGACGCTTGTCCGGGCTGAGCGCATAGGCAACTGTCGGATCAGACTGCAGACGCATATCGCGTCGCAGGCGATTGATGAACACGCCTGCAACCCGCGCCCGTTCACCAGCAACACCGGTTTCGCGTTCCACGATGGATGCCAGAATAACCGCCTCTTCAATGGTGTCGAACGGCAATCCGTCCTGACGGCCCGGCCAAAGCTGTTTGACCATTTCATCGTGGGCTGCGCGCATACGATCAATGATGCTTTGCTTCGTATCCCCAAACGAGAACTGATAGGTTTCGGGCAACAAGGTGCCATCGGCCGGAATATCAGCGATCTCGCCACTTAATCCGTCAACCAGATTGATCCGATCGACGATTTCGCCCGAACGAAGACCTTCCGGGATGGTGACAAACCGTTTGACCGTATCCCCAAAGGCCAGAATTTCAGCAGCCTGTTTCGGGCTGACCCGGGCCGGGAAGTGGTATTCCCCCGCACGCAGTGACCGGTCAAGCTGACTGACGCGAACCCCGGCAAGGAAGATCAGCGGTTCGGTGATGATGTTTTCACGTTGGAAAATCTCGGCAATACCGCGGACACCGGTCCCCTGCGGGATGATGATGTCACGCTCCTGCGCCAAATTGCTGGGCGATGTGTATTGCACATAAACATACACCGCTGCCCCACCTGTGGCGAGAGCAGCGGTGATGATCAGAAAGCCAATAAAAAGCAGAAAACGCTTCAAGGGAATGCTCCCGGGGGTTGCTCTGCTGTTTAAACGGCCTTGAAAACAAGCGATGCGTTGGTGCCGCCAAAGCCGAACGAGTTCGACAGAGCGACATTGACTTTACGCTGTTTGGCTTCAAGCGGAACCAGATCGATGCCTTTGCATGCCTCGGACGGATTGCGCAGGTTCAACGTCGGCGGAACAACGCCTTCGTGGATCGCAAGGATCGAGAACACTGCTTCAATCGCACCGGCCGCACCCAGAAGGTGACCGGTTGCCGATTTGGTCGAAGACATCGACATTTTCTGGGCATGATCACCAAACAGGCGTTTGACCGCACCCAGTTCGATTTCATCACCCAGCGGAGTCGAGGTACCGTGTGCGTTGACGTAATCAACATCTTCCGGGTTCAGACCCGCATTGCGGATGGCATTGCGCATCGAACGGAAGCCGCCATTGCCGTCTTCGGCCGGTGCGGTGATGTGATAAGCATCACCCGACATGCCGTAGCCAGCAACTTCGGCGTAAATCTTGGCACCACGCGCCTTGGCGTGTTCGTATTCTTCAAGAACAACACAGCCCGCACCTTCGCCCATGACGAAACCGTCACGGCCTTCATCCCACGGACGGGATGCTTCGGTCGGTGTGTCATTGTAACTGGTCGAAAGCGCACGTGCAGCAGCAAAGCCCGCCATGCCAAGACGGCAAACAGCAGCTTCGGCACCACCCGCAACCATGACATCGGCATCGCCAAGCATAATCATGCGCGATGCGTCGCCAACGGCGTGTGCACCGGTCGAACAGGCGGTAACCACCGCATGGTTCGGACCTTTAAGACCGTGTTTGATCGAAACCTGACCTGAAACCAGGTTAATCAGACAAGACGGAATGAAGAACGGACTGACACGACGGGTCTTGCCGTTATTGACCAGATCAGTTGCCTCGGAAATCTTGGGCAACCCACCGATCCCCGAACCGATCAAAACGCCGGTTGCTTCCTGATCTTCGTCGGTTTCCGGCTTCCAGCCAGAATCCGCAATCGCCTGATCAGCAGCAGCAATCCCATAGACGATGAAATCGTCCATTTTCTTCATGTCTTTGATCGAGACATGATCTTCAGCGTTGAAAAGTCCGTCACCCTCACCGCGCGGCACGAGGCCTGCGATTTTGGCAGGGATATCCGACACGTCAAACGTATCGATGCTTTTGATCCCGGATTGGCTGTTCAGCAGTTTCTGCCAAGTATTCTGTGCCCCGCTAGCAAGCGGAGTAACAGCACCAATACCGGTAACAACTACGCGTCTCATCCCGCATTACGCCTTTATTCTATGAATCCAGCAAAGACGAAAAGGGCGCCTGAGGATGCCCTCTAGGCGCCCATGTCTAACAGCAAACTTAGCTGTCCGCCTTTTCGATGAAGTCGATCGCGTCTTTAACGGTCAGAATTTTTTCAGCCGCGTCATCCGGAATTTCACAACCGAATTCTTCTTCAAACGCCATAACCAGCTCAACGGTGTCCAGGCTGTCTGCGCCCAGATCGTCGATGAAGCTTGCGTTTTCAGTGACCTTGTCTTCTTCAACACCGAGGTGCTCGACAACGATCTTCTTCACGCGATCTGCGACATCACTCATAGCTCAAATCCTTCAATAGGTTTTCTGTCAGTTAGTTTACACGTGGTACCCGTTGTGTCCCCCTATTGAAGGAGTTCCCGGGAACCGGAAACCGGCAACGAACAATCGCCAGTTTCAATATTTGGTATAGCGGCCTCTTTTAAACAGAAAAGAAGGCAACCCGCAACGGGTTAAATCATCGCCATTCCGCCATTCACATGCAAGGTCTGTCCTGTGACATAAGCTGCTTCGTCACTTGCAAGATACAGAACCGCTGCTGCGATCTCTTTGCTGTCGCCCATGCGACCTGCCGGAATACCGCCCAAAAGCTTTTCTTTCTGGGCATCTCCGAGTTCTTCGGTCATGGCCGTGGTAATAAAGCCCGGTGCCACACAGTTAACCGTAATTCCGCGCGCCGCAACCTCTTGCGCCAGCGATTTTGACCAACCGATCATCCCGGCCTTGGCAGCGGCATAGTTGGTCTGGCCCGGGTTACCGGTCACACCAACGATCGAGGTAATGTTGATAATACGGCCGTGGCGACGCTTCATCATGCCGCGCAGCGAATTGCGCGCAAGCTTGAAGGCAGAGGTCAGGTTCACATCAAGAACCGCCTGCCAGTCTTCGTCCTTAAGACGCATGGCAAGCTGATCACGGGTAATCCCGGCGTTGTTGACCAGAATATCAAGCTGACCGCCAAGGGCTTCCTCGGCATTTTTGATCAGGCCATCGACCGATTCTTTATCCGACAGGTTGGCCGGAACAACAACCGCGTTGCCACCGATTTCGGCAGCAATCGCTTCGAGGCGTTCCTGACGGGTCCCCGACAGAGCAACCTTCGCACCGGCGCCCGCCAGAACCTTGGCGATTTCGCCACCGATACCGCCGGTCGCACCGGTTACGAGTGCTGTTTTCCCTGCAAGATCAAACATAAATTTTCGTTCCCTTTGGGTTCGTTCGTGTTCCGGACACTCTTACAGAGCGCCGAGGAATGCTTCGATATCTGCCGGACCATTCACAGCCGTACCGCTCAGATCGCGGTCAATACGACGTACCATGCCGGTCAAAACTTTGCCTGCGCCGATCTCTACCAGATCGGTGATGCCCTGTTCTTTCATATAAAGAACCGACTCACGCCAGCGCACGGTGCCGCAAACCTGCTCTACAAGGAGTTTACGAATGGTTTCCGGATCGTCAGTTTTTTCTGCGGTCACGTTGGCAACGACCGGCTTGCCCGGTGCGTTCATGGTCACAGCACCAAGCGCCTCTGCCATGCGATCGGCTGCCGGCTGCATCAGGGCACAATGGAACGGTGCCGATACCGGCAGCAACACAGCGCGCTTTGCGCCCTTTTCCTTGGCGATCTCAATCGCGCGCTCAACAGCGGCCTTGTGACCGGAAACAACGACCTGCCCGCTGGCATTGTCATTGGCGGCGGTGCAAACTTCACCTTGTGCTGCTTCTTCGGCAACCGCAACCGCGTCGACATAATCAAGACCAAGAAGGGCTGCCATCGCGCCAACACCGACCGGGACGGCGGCCTGCATCGCCTGACCACGGATTTTCAAAAGGCGCGCGGCATCGGAAATGGCAAAGGTGCCTGCTGCTGCAAGGGCGGAATATTCGCCAAGGGAATGACCGGCAACAAGATCGCACTTGTCGGTCAGGGTAAAGCCGCCTTCTTTTTCCAGAACACGGGTCACCGCAAGGCTGACCGCCATCAAGGCCGGCTGCGCGTTTTCGGTCAGGGTCAGCTCGTTTTCCGGACCTTCGAACATCAACGCGCTCAGCTTTTGCGAAAGCGCATCATCAACTTCCTGGAAAACTTCGCGGGCAACCGGGAATGCGTCTGCCAGTTCCTTGCCCATACCTACCGCTTGCGACCCCTGTCCGGGGAAAACGAGTGCGCGTGTCATTATATTAAATAAACCCTTGTCCGCTTCTACGAAGACTGTGCCGAAATCCGGCCCCTTGAAATTGAGCCACCCTTGATAGCGTGCGCAAGCGCACTGTCAAGAACTGAAACCTGATGGGCGCGGTTGGTTTGATTTTTTTACGCCCTAAAACTGCACGTCGCGATAACACTATAACAATAGTGTGACTTTCGGGTTTGACACCCGATTTGCGCGTTTATGGCATATTTTGCGTCATTTACGAAGGACTGGCTGTTGCGCAGCGCACAATCCCCGGCGCCCCGCATCCACAAGCTCCACCGCCGAAGCCGTATGGAAAACCAAGGCCTGCTGTCGCTTTAAGTCCGAAGATACATTGAATGCAGGGACAAACACCGCCTTCACAATCGCGTGCATGTCGGTTATCCCGAAACTGCAATGCTCAGCCCATGACAGATCGATGTCAGAAACACGCAGGTTTCTGCCGATACTGTCAAAGCCATCGCGCTATCCCGTAATCGGCAAAAAACTGCATTTGGCGTTGCACTCATGGGCGAAAAGTGTATATTCCGCCGTCTCACGGCTCCTTGCCGGGATTGTCCGGCTATGCCTGCATGGCACGAGGTCATGCAGGAAGAGATAAGCCAAAAGGAGTAATAGGAGTATTATGAGCAAATACGAAAGCGTGTTTATCGCACGTCAGGACTTCTCGACCGCACAGGTCGAAAGTCTGAACGAAAAGCTGACCCAGACCATCGAAGGTCTCGGCGGCAAAATCGCCAAAACCGAATATTGGGGTCTGCGTTCCCTGGCATACCGTGTCAAAAAGAACCGCAAAGGCCACTATACTCTCTTCCAGATCGAAGCTGACAAAGACGCGATCGCGGAATACGAGCGTCAGATGCGCCTGAACGAAGACGTTCTGCGTCAGATGACTGTCAAGGTTGACGAGTTCGAAGAAGAACAGTCTGCCATTCTGCGCAACCGCGACGAGCGCGGCGGTCGTGGCGGTAATCGCCGTGGCGGTCCCCGTCAGAACGGCTAACAGATAGCGAGGAGATAATATCATGGCTGGACGTCGTCTGTTTTTCCGTCGTCGTAAAACCTGCCCGTTCTCGGGTGATGATGCGCCGAAGATTGACTACAAAGATGTCAAACTGCTGCAGCGTTTCGTTTCCGAACGCGGCAAAATCGTTCCGAGCCGTATCACTGCGGTTTCGGCCAAGAAGCAGCGCGAACTGGCGAAAGCCATCAAGCGTGCACGCTTCCTGGCGCTGCTGCCCTACGCAGACCAGGTCTGAGGCAGTCGGCAAGAGACCCTTTTGAGGTCTCGGGCCGGGAGTAAATGATGCAACGTGACACCCTCATAGCGATTGGGACCGGACTTGGCAGTGCCGTTCTGTTCCTGCTGGTTCTATCAGGAAATCCGTTTGCTCTTTTGCTTTCATACTTCGGGCATCTGCCGCTTTTCCTTACGGGATTGTGGCAAGGGCCCAAACGCCTGCTGGTTGCGGCATTTGCCGCATGTATTGCCCTCATTCTTATGGGGGGATTACTGCCTTTCACGGTCTTTATGGTCGTGTTTGCCGGACCGGCGATGTTGTTGACCCGCATGGCGCTGGTCGTCCGGAAAGATCAAAATGGCAATCTTGCCTTTCTGCCTTCCGGAATTGTCGTAAGTGCCATGGCCGTCATGGTCGCGACGGTAATGATCTTCGTTACCGGAACACTGACGGCGGAAGGTGTGGACATTCAGGACTTCATCGCGAAGTTCCTGAGCCAGATGTACTCGGAAATGGGTGTCCCTATGACATCCGATGTTCAGGGTCTGATTGGTATGTTCCAGACTTACTTCCCGGCGATTGCAGCGGTGAGCTGGCTTTTGATGCTGTTCGCCAATGCCGCAATCGCACAGGCAATTTTGGTGCGTGCAGGCAAAAACCTGCGTCCGACACCAAGTATGGCAACCTTTGCCTTGCCTGGCTGGTCACTGTTTGTGTTTGCCCTGGCCGGGTTTACGGTCGGCTTTGCCGATGGTTCGCTGGCTTATGTGGCGCGCAACGTCGCGGTGGTACTGGCAGTGCCGTTCCTGTTTCAGGGATTGGCGCTGGTGCATGGGCAGGCAGCCCGATGGCCGCAAAAACGTGTAATTCTGACGGTGTTTTACATCGTCGCGGTTCTGTCCACCTGGTCGTTTATCGCGATCACCGGACTTGGAATTGTTGAGCATTTAATCAGGCTGCGGGGGAAAGAACCGATGACCCGTAGCAATGAGGAGGATCGGTGATGGAAGTTATTCTGCTCCAGCGGGTAGAAAAACTCGGTCAGATGGGTGACGTAGTCACTGTCAAGCCGGGCCACGCCCGCAACCGCTTGCTGCCGCAGGGCATGGCCCTTCGTGCAACCAAAGCAAACATCTCTGTGTTCGAAGCACAGAAAGCACAGCTTGAAGCTGACAACCTGGAACGCCGTAAGGAAGCAGAAGCTGTTTCCGAGAAGATGGGTGAACTCGCAGTCACCGTCGTTCGTCAGGCATCCGACGTTGGCCAGCTTTATGGTTCGGTCACTGCCCGCGATATCGCAAACGCAGTAACCGAAGCAGGCTTCACTGTTGCCCGTACCCAGGTCGTTCTTGATCAGCCGATCAAGACCCTTGGTCTGCATCAGGTCCGTATCAACCTGCACCCGGAAGTTATCATTGAGGTAACTGCCAACGTTGCACGTTCCGAAGAAGATGCTGCTGAACAGCTCCGTAAGGGTGCTGCTGTTCTTGGCACCATCGAAGAAATGGAAGCGGAAGAAGAGGAAGCCCTCGAAGCCGCTGAAGAACTCTTCGAAGAAGAAGTTCCGGCTGACCTTGCAGAAGCAATCGAAGCTGACGAAGAAGAAACCAACGCTTAATCGCAGGTTCTTCGAACGATTTGAAAACGGCACATCCGCAGGGATGTGCCGTTTTCTTTTGCCCTAACGCCAAAGCCCGTCGATTTTTTCAAAGCATTTCAGGAGCCTGCGGCATTTGCGACCTCTGCGCTGGCGGAATACCGGCTATGAGTTATACCGATTAGCTCTTTGCGGTCTTGCTGATGCCTGCTACCTTTTCGGCCCATGACAGATCCCAATTTAGATGCCCTTTTTGCCCCGCTTGAACCGGACCATGGCGCCGACACCGAAATGGTGCTCGATCGCATGGCGCCGCACAATTTTGAAGCGGAGGCTGCCCTTCTTGGCGCGATCCTTAATAACAACGCCGCCTACGAGCGCGTGTCTGATATTCTGCGCCCGGAACATTTCGCCGATGGGCGTCACGGCCGCATCTTCGAGGCTTGCGGCAAGCTGATCGAACGCGGCCAACTGGCCAACCCGGTCACGCTCAAAGCCTATTTCAAGCAGGATGAACATCTTGCCGAAATTGGTGGTGCGCAATATCTGGCCGAACTGTCAAACAATCTGGTTTCGGTGATCAATGCCAGCGACTATGGCAAGCTGGTCTATGACCTGTATCTGCGACGCGAACTGATCGAGCTTGGCGAGGAAGTCGTCAACGAAGCCTATCAGTACGAACTTGATACCGACGCCACCAACCC
>NZ_DGMR01000032.1:0-16066 GCF_002388495.1 Thalassospira sp. UBA4513 | reverse complement strand
AAAGAGCCGAACAGAAACTGTTCTCGCTGGCAACAGCCGGTTCCGCGGAATCGGGCTTTGTCGCCTTTGGCCCGGCCCTTGCCAAGGCCTATGAGAATATCGATCACGCCTATAAAAACGCCGGGCGCGTTGTTGGTGTGACCACGGGTTTGCGCGATATCGACCGCAAGCTTGGCGGGTTGCACCCGTCTGACTTGCTGATCCTTGCCGGTCGTCCGTCGNNACCCGCGATGAAACCCGAACCGGGGCGATTGCCGTATTCTCGCTTGAGATGGCGGCCGAACAGCTTGCCGGGCGCCTGTTGTCGCAGGCGGCCGAGGTTTCAGGCGATAACATGCGCCGTGGTGATCTGAACGAACAGGATTTCGAACGTCTGTTGCTGGCAACCCAGGAACTCAATACCGTTCCGCTTTATATCGATGATACACCGGCCCTTCCGGTATCGACACTTCGCACACGTTGCCGCCGTCTTAAGCGTCAGCACGGCCTTGCGATGATCGTCGTCGATTACCTGCANNTGCCGCTCTATATCGACGATACAGGCGGCATCTCGATCAGCCAGCTGGCCGCCCGCGCGCGTCGCCTCCAGCGGTCTGTCGGCCTCGACATGATCGTGATCGACTATCTGCAGCTCATCACCGTGACCAGTGGCAATGCCAATGCAAACCGCGTTCAGGAAATCACGCAGATCACGACGTCCCTCAAGGCGCTCGCAAAAGACCTGAACGTTCCGATCATTGCCCTGTCCCAGCTATCGCGAGCTGTTGAACAGCGCGACGACAAACGCCCCCAGCTGTCTGACCTTCGGGAATCCGGCTCGATCGAGCAGGACGCCGACGTCGTGATGTTCATTTATCGCGAACAATACTATCTCGAACGTGCCGAACCGGCCCAGCGCCCGGAAGAGGCCACCGACAAGTTCGGGGAACGTTACTCGCAGTGGCAGGAACGCCTGAACCACGTTTACAACACTGCCGAGGTTATTGTTGCCAAGCAGCGTCACGGCCCGGTGGGCAACGTGCGCCTGTTCTTTGACGGGAACTACACCAAGTTTGGTGATCTTGATCACACAGAAGAAGAATATGAATAGAGGATAGGGCAACCACCCATCCACCAACGGATTCCACGGGGTATTACGAATGACCGTTCTTCCCGCCGTCGGCCGTGCTGCCGAGTGCGCGGAACTGCAAATCAATCTGAAAGCAGTTGCCGACAACTATAAAACCCTGACCAAACGTTATACCGGGCGCACCTGTGCGGCTGTGGTAAAGGCGAATGCCTATGGTCTTGGCGCTGAAACCATCGTCCCGGTCCTCAAAAAGCAGGGATGCCGGCTGTTCTTTGTGGCACAAGCCAACGAAGCCGCCGAACTGTTCCCGGTGTTGCGTGGTGGTGGTCGCATTGCGGTTCTGAACGGTGTCCTGCCCGGTGACGAGGAATTCTTTATTGAAAATGACGTCATCCCGGTTCTGAACGATCTGGAACAGATCGAACGCTGGTCAAACCTGTGCCGCGAATATGAACGTCCGGCGCCGGCCTTTATCCATCTTGATACCGGTATGAGCCGCCTTGGCCTGACGCCACTTGATGTCAGCAACTTGGTCGACCGCTATTCATCCCTGCTCTACGGGTTTGAAAAGGCCGGTTACATGACCCATCCGGTTGCCGCCGATGAGGCCGGAAACCCGGTCACCAAGGAACAGTACGACCTGTTCATGAAATGGTATCGTCGCCTGCCACCGGCCCCGCGCGGGTTCTGTAACTCGTCGGCGATTTTCCGCAACGATGACTACCATCTGGAATTCTGCCGTCCGGGCATCGCCCTTTGGGGTGGCAACCCGACGCCGGAAACCACCAACCCGATGCGTTCTGTCGTAAACCTTAAGGTCAAAGTCCTTCAGGTCCGCGAAATCGATGAACCTCAGAGGGTTGGTTATGGCGGCACCTGGCAGGCAAAACGCAAATCGAAAATCGCCACCCTTGCAGTCGGGTATGCTGACGGTTGGCTGCGTTCACTGTCCAATTCCGGCAAGATGATCATCAAGGGCCATGAAGTTCCCTATGTCGGGCGCGTTTCGATGGATGCGATCACGGTTGATATTACCGACCTTCCGGGCAAAACGCTTAAGGCCGGGGATATGGTGTCGCTTCTTGATGACAAGATGACGGTTGACGACGTTGCATCTGCTGCTGGTACAATCGGTTATGAAATTCTAACTTCTCTTGGACATCGCTACCGGCGGGTTTATACAGAGAGCTAAATCATAATAGCCAGCCAGACAATTCCGGCAGGTCGATAACAGGGGACTTCGAAGTACAGATGCCGATCTTTGCGCCGGTTGGCCATATGTTTCTGACCTTTTTGGCCCTTGTCGGTCGCGTCACGGTATTTGCGGGTCGCACCATCGGCCACATGGTCACACCGCCGATCTATTTCCGCCTGATTTTCAAACAGATGCGTGAAATCGGCTATTTCTCCTTGCCGGTTGTCGCCATGACCACCCTGTTTGCCGGGATGGTTCTGGCGCTGCAATCCTATTCCGGGTTCTCGCGATTTTCGGCCGAAAGTGCGGTTGCGACCGTGGTTGTCATTTCCATGACCCGCGAATTGGGCCCGGTTCTGGCGGGCCTGATGGTGGCGGGCCGTGTTGGTGCCGCCATTGCCGCAGAAATCGGCACCATGCGTGTCACCGAACAGATCGACGCGCTGGTGACCCTGTCGACCAATCCGTTCAAATATCTGGTTGTGCCGCGTGTGATTGCCGGTTTGATCACCCTGCCCGTTCTGGTTCTGATCGGCGATATCATCGGGGTGATGGGCGGTTATCTGGTGGGCGTGAACAAGCTTGGCTTTAATGACGGCTCCTATATCCGCAACACGTTCCAGTATCTCGAACAGCTTGATGTCGTTTCGGGTCTTGTGAAGGCCGCGGTGTTTGGCTTTATCATCACACTGATGGGGTGCTATCACGGGTATCATTCCCGGGGTGGTGCGCAGGGTGTTGGTCAGGCAACGACCAACGCGGTTGTTTCAAGCTCCATCCTGATCCTGATTTCGAACTATATCGTCACCGAACTGTTCTTCACGCGATAAGGGCCGGTTGACAGGATCATGAGCAGCACAGCCAAGATATCGCTTCGCAACGTTCACAAGAGCTTTGGCCCGAAAAAGGTGCTTCAGGGTGTCGACCTTGATGTCGCCAAGGGTGAATCGGTTGCCATCATTGGCGGATCGGGCACCGGCAAATCGGTTACGCTGAAATGTGTGTTGGGCCTGCTTACCCCGGATCAGGGATCGATCAAGGTGGACGGGGTCGAAATGACCACCGCATCACAGGCCGAACGCGATGCCATGCTGGCAAAAACCGGCATGCTGTTTCAGGGCGCTGCGCTATTTGATTCGCTCACCGTTTGGGAAAATGTCGCCTTTGGCCTGATCGAAGGTCAGGGCATGAAACCTGCCAAGGCCCGCGATCTTGCCATTGCGCGGCTTGAGGATGTCGGTCTGGCGGCTGATATTGCCAACATGTCCCCGGCATCGCTTTCGGGCGGCATGCAAAAACGTGTTGGCCTCGCACGCGCCATCGCGACGGAACCGGAAATCCTGTTCTTTGACGAACCGACCACCGGCATTGACCCGATCATGGGCGATGTCATCAATGATCTGATCGTCAAATGCACTCGCGAACTCGGTGCAAGTGCGATGACCATCACCCATGATATGGCCAGCGCACGCAAGATCGCTGATCGGGTTGCCATGCTTTATCAGGGCAAGATCATCTGGGATGGGCCGGTTGCCGATATCGACACGTCCGATAACCCCTATTTGCAACAATTCGTTGCCGGTGATATCGAAGGTCCGCTTGAACTTGATCTCAAGCATCTCTGAGCATTACCTGACCGACATAAGCCATTACTGACACTTCTTTGATCTGCGGAGCATTCTGTGGCCAAAACCCAAAGCCGTTTCATCTGCCAGAACTGCGGTGCCGAATACCGCAAATGGACCGGGCGTTGCGACGCATGCGGTGAATGGAACAGCATCGAGGAAGAACGCGTTGAAAGCGGCCCCAAGGCCACCGGTGGCATCGCCGGGGGTGCCAAGGGCAAAACCATCGAATTCGTCGCCCTTGAAGGCGAAAGTGCCAGCCCGAAACGCATCATAAGCGGCATCACCGAACTTGATCGTGCGTGTGGTGGCGGGCTTGTACCGGGATCGGCCCTGTTGGTCGGCGGCGATCCGGGGATTGGTAAATCAACCATTCTGTTGCAGGCTGTGGGGGCGATGGCCGCCAAGCATAAATGCGCCTATATCTCGGGCGAGGAAGCGGTTGATCAGGTCCGCATGCGCGCCGCCCGCCTTGGCCTTGAAAAATCCAAGGTCGATTTTGCCGCTGCCACCAGCCTGCGTGACATCATCACCACCCTTGAAGCCAGCAGCCATGACGTGGTGGTGATTGACTCGATCCAGACCATGTATGCCGACACCCTTGATAGTGCGCCGGGCACGGTGTCGCAGGTCCGTGCCTGCGCGCTGGAACTCATCCGCCTTGCCAAGCGCAAGGGATTTGCCGTGCTTTTGGTCGGTCACGTCACCAAGGAAGGCCAGATCGCCGGTCCGCGCGTGCTGGAACATATGGTCGATACGGTTCTGTATTTCGAAGGCGAACGCGGTCATCAGTTCCGCATCCTGCGTGCAGTGAAAAACCGTTTCGGCGCGACCGATGAAATCGGTGTGTTTGAAATGGGTGATGCCGGACTGGTCGAGGTGCCCAACCCATCCGCGCTGTTTTTGGCAGACCGTGACTCCCCGGTCAGTGGCACGGCGGTCTTTGCCGGGCTTGAAGGCACACGCCCGATGCTTGTGGAAATTCAGGCGCTTGTTGCGCAATCGGCCCTTGCCACCCCGCGTCGTGCGGTCGTTGGCTGGGACTCTGCGCGCATGAACATGATTTTGGCGGTGCTGGATGCCCGCTGTGGCCTGCCGCTTAGTCAGTTTGATGTTTACCTCAACGTTGCCGGTGGTTTGCGGGTTGGTGAACCCGCCGCCGACATGGCGGTTGCGGCGGCACTGATTTCAGCGGTCGCCGATGCGCCGGTTCCGGGCGAGACGGTGATTGTCGGGGAAATCGGTCTTTCAGGGGAAGTTCGCCCGGTAGGCCAGCTCGAATCGCGGCTGAAAGAAGCGACCAAACTTGGCTTTGGCAATGCCTATACCCCCAAGAATGGCACCCAGGGCAAGAAGAAGATGTCGATCAAGGGCCTCAATCAGACCGAAATCGGCCATCTTCAGGATTTGGTAAACCTCTTCGGCGACGATGTCCGCGACAAGGTGCGTCCGCGCGAAGGCATGTATTAAGCGCCTTCAAAGCACGACCGCCCCGCCACCCGGACTGACGAACAAGGTTTACACATAAATGGATTTCTCCGCCCTTCCCGATCTTGGCGCACGTGATGTGTTTGATCTGATTGTTGTCGGCATTTTGCTGATATCGGGGATCTTTGCCTTTTTCCGCGGTTTTATCCACGAAACCCTGTCGATGATGGGCTGGGTCGGCGCCGGTCTTGTAGCCCTTTATGGCTATCCGGTTGCGCGTCCCTATGTGCGGGAATTGATCCCGTCCGAACTGATTGCCGATCTGGCAACCGGGGTTGGCCTGTTTCTGATTTCGTTTTTGATTTTCTCGTTCATCAGCGGGCGTATTGGCCGGGCGGTTCAGAACTCCGGCCTCGATAGCCTCGACAGCACGCTTGGCTTTGTATTCGGGCTTTTGCGCGGGGCCTTGATTGTCTGTATCGGTTTCCTGGCGCTGTCCTGGTTGCTGCCAGCAGATTCGCAGCCCGACTGGGTCCGCGATGCCCGCACCCGCCCAGTTCTGGAAGAAGGTGCCTTCCTCATTATGCGCATGGCACCTGACGAAATTTTCGATACCACGGCGCAAGAGCTTGAGCGCGCTCAGCGTGAGGCCGATGCGAACGAAAAAACCTATCGCCAACTTCTTGGTCCGGAACCAAAAGGGACTGGACCCGCGCCCCTAAACGGGTATACAAGGCCCTCGCGCGATGATTTGGATCGCCTGATTGAGGCGACCACTAACGAGTGAGGCGTGTGGGTTTCGTACTAATAGCGAATTCCGTGCGCCACCGGCGAGAGAGCGGAACCCACTCATGCTGACCACCAATCCATTTGATGACGACAAGCTACGTGAAGAATGTGGCGTCTTTGGCGTTTTTGGCTCCCCCGATGCAACGGCATTAACGGCCCTTGGCCTGCATGCGCTGCAGCATCGCGGACAGGAAGCCGCAGGCATTGTGTCCTATGACGGCGAAGATTTTCCGGCACACCGGGCATCCGGCCAGGTTGGCGATATCTTCGGTTCAGAAGATGTCATCAAAAGCCTGCCCGGCCACCGTGCGGTCGGCCATGTCCGCTACTCGACGGCGGGTGGCAAGGGCCTTCGCAACGTACAGCCGCTTTTTGCCGATTTTGAATTCGGTGGTCTGGCGATTGCCCATAACGGCAACCTGACCAACTCGCTTGCGGTGCGTGAACGCCTTGTCAAACGCGGCTCGATCTTCCAGTCGACCTCGGATACCGAGACCTTCATTCACCTGATCGCGACCAGCCTGTATGAAAAGATCGTCGATCGCCTGATCGATGCGGTCCGCCAAGTTGAAGGTGCCTACTCACTTGTCGTCATGACCCAGAAGAAACTGATCGGTGTGCGGGACCCGCTGGGTGTGCGTCCGCTGGTTCTGGGCAAACTCAATGACGCCTATATCCTGTCATCGGAAACGGTTGGCCTTGATATCGTTGGCGCGGAATTCATCCGCGACGTCGAACCGGGCGAAATCGTTGAAATCACCGATGATGGCCTGCGTTCGATCAAGCCGTTCAAACCGCAAAAATCGCGCTTCTGCATTTTCGAGCATGTCTACTTCGCCCGCCCCGACAGCATCGTCGAAGGCACAAGCGTCTATGACGTGCGCAAACATATCGGTCGCGAACTGGCCCGTGAGTCTGCTGTGGATGCCGACGTTGTCGTGCCGATCCCGGATTCCGGCGTACCGTCCGCCCTTGGCTATGCCGAGGAAAGCGGTATTCCGTTCGAACTGGGCATCATCCGTAACCACTATGTCGGGCGTACCTTTATCGAGCCGACCGATCAGATCCGGCACCTTGGCGTAAAGCTGAAACATAACGCCAACCCGGGCAAGCTTAAGGGCAAGCGCGTTATTCTGGTTGATGACTCGATCGTGCGTGGCACCACCTCGACCAAGATTGTTGATCTGGTTCGTCAGGCTGGTGCGGCAGAGGTGCATATGCGCATCACCAGCCCGCCGACCATGAACCCGTGCTTCTATGGCGTTGATACCCCGTCCAAAGACAAACTGATGGCGGCCAATCACGACATCGAAAGCATGGCAAAGATTATCGGCGTCGACAGCCTGGCCTTCGTCACCATTGATGGCCTGTATCGTGCCACCGGTCTTGAAGGCCGCGACAACGATAATCCGGCCTTCTGTGATGCGTGCTTCACCGGCGATTACCCGATCAAGCTCACCGATCACAATGCCGAAAACAAGGACCGCAAGCTCAGCCAGTTGGTTGAAAGGCAGTCTGCATGACCGACACCAAACGTCTTGAAGGTCGCGTTGCCCTGATCACCGGGGCTTCGCACGGGATCGGATGTGCGGTTGCCAAACGCTTTGCTGCCGAAGGTGCGCATGTGATTGCGGTTGGTCGTAATGTCGGTGCGCTTGAAGAACTCAGTGACGAAGTGACCGATGCCGGTGGCAAGATCACCTTGCTGCCGCTTGATCTGACCATGTTTGACAAGATCGACATGCTGGGTCCGACGATCTATGAGCGGTTTGGCAAGCTGGATATCGTTGTGGGCAATGCCGGCCTTCTGGGCGAAATCGCCCCGGTGGGTCACATTGATGCGCAAGTGTTCCAGAACACCTATGCCACCAACGTCACGGCGAACTTCCATCTGATCCGTACCACGGACAAGCTGCTGCAGCTGTCTGAGGCTGGCCGGGCAATCTTCGTGACCTCGAACGCATCAAGCAAGGGGCGTGCGTTCTGGGGCCTCTATGCATCGACCAAGGCAGCGCTTGAAAGCCTTGTTCTGTCCTATGCGCAGGAACTCGAACAGACCAAGGTCAAAGTAAATCTGGTCAATCCGGGCCGCATCCGCACCAAAATGCGTGCTGAAGCCTATCCGGGCGAAGATCCCCAAACCCTGCCGACGCCCGAAAGCATCACCGATGTCTTCGTCGATCTGGCAGAAGCTAACTGCACCAAGCACGGCGAAGTGGTTGACGCTTAGTGATTGCGACCGAAAAACCAAAAAATCAAAGGGCCCCAAGCGGGCCCTTTTCCGTATGCGTCAAATGAACACCGGCATCACGCATAAAATTCAGATCAAACCATTGCCATACTTGGTGTTTGCCCGATAGCATGCAGGAATTATCCCGCCACCGGCATCGGAGCACGGCATTACATGAATTCGTTCACCCCTTCCCGCTTTATTGCCGCACTTGGCGTCACTGTGAGTTTGGCGACCTTTGCCACTACAACAATCGCAAAAGACGCCTCAGCTGCTGAAAACAGCAGCCCCGTGATGCCACAAATGGATGCCGAACGTGGCAAAACACTCTTTGCCGAGAGGGGCTGTGTGATCTGTCATTCGGTGAACAATGTCGGCAGCGATGTCGCCACCAGCCTTGATGCGTCAAACATGAATATCGCGCGCGAACCGTTCGAATTCTTTGCCCGCATGTGGCGCGGCGCACCGCAGATGCTGGCCCTGCAGCAGGCCGACCTTGGCTATCAGATTGATTTTTCCGGCCAGGACATCGCCGACATTTTCGCCTTTGTTCAAAGCCGCGAAATCCAGGAAGGCTTCACCGAACAGGACCTGCCCGACCATATCAAGGAAATCATTGATAACGGTCCGTCTGCCGCGTTCGAATAAGGTCTTGCGCAGCAACCTGGCACGAAAAAGCCGCCCTCGTTTCCGACGGGCGGCTTTGTTGTGTTTGGCAACAAGTCGAAACTAGCGTTTCTTTTTCTTGTTGGCATAGGGGTTGTCGCTGCTGCGCAGGTAAATACGGATCGGAACGCCCGGCATGTCGAAATCTTCGCGCAGACCATTGATCAGATAGCGCGTGTAGCTTTCGGGCAGTTCGGCTGCCTTGGAGCAGTTGATAAAGAAGCTTGGCGGACGCGATTTCGCCTGGGTCATATAGCGCAGGCGAATACGACGCCCGGAAATGACCGGCGGCAAATGGCGTTCGGTGGTTGCTTCAAGCCAGCGGTTGAGCTGCGAGGTCGGGATGCGGCGGCTCCAGATATCGTGGATATCAAGAACGGTCGGCATCAGGCGATCCGTGCCACGCCCGGTCAGGGCCGAGAAGGTCAGAACCGGAATACCCTTGGCCTGGGCAAAGGAAGTATCAAGCTTGTCACGCAGTTCCTGCATGACGCCCTTTTTGTCGATGATTGCATCCCACTTGTTAACCGCAATGATCAACGCACGGCCTTCTTCAAGCACCATACGCGCAATCGTCAGGTCCTGCTTATCAAGCGTGTTGGTCGCATCAATCATCAGAACAACGACCTGCGCATAGCGGATCACGCGCAGCGTATCGGCAACCGACAGCTTTTCAACGCGGTCATCAATCTTCTTCTTGCGGCGCATACCGGCGGTATCGACCAGACGGATCGGGCGGCCTTCATAGGACCAGTCGACCGCGATCGAATCACGCGTGAGCCCGGCCTGCGGCCCGGTCATGACGCGCTCTTCGCCAAGCAACTGGTTCAGAAGGGTTGATTTACCGGCATTCGGACGGCCGACAATTGCCAACTGGATTTTCGAATTGTCACGTGCGCCTTCGACAATCAGTTCGCCATCTTCGTCTTCGTCGTCCTCGCTGAATTCGATTTCATAGGACGGGAAGACTTCACCTTCGTCATCGGCAAAACCGTATTCATCGTCGAAATCTTCGTCTGCAAGGCTGTCCGCACGGGCCTCATTCAGCGCCTCTTGTGCGGCTTCGCGCGCATGCTGTCTGGCAACCCGTTCGCGGTCTTTCCATTCTTTCCAGTGCGGCTCAAGCATGTCATAGAGCAACTCGATCCCAAGGCCATGCTCGGCCGAGATCGGCGCGACATCGCCAAGACCAAGGCCATAGGCCTCATAAAGGCCCGGATCCTGATCACGGCCTTCGTGCTTGTTGGCAATGACATAGACCGGCTTCTCGCGTTTGCGCAGCCAATCGGCAAAATGGTTATCAAGCGGCGTCAGACCGGCACGGGCATCAATCAGGAACAGCGCAACATCGCATTCCTCAAACGCCTTTTCACTTTGCTGGCGCATCATGCCTTCGACGGAATTATCAAACGCTTCTTCCAGACCGGCGGTGTCGATAATGTCAAAAGACATATCGCCAAGGCGTGCCTTGCCATAACGGCGGTCACGGGTCACACCGGGCTGATCGTCCACAAGCGCCAGCTTTTTGCCGACGAGACGGTTAAACAGGGTCGACTTCCCGACATTGGGGCGACCGATAATGGCAACTTTCAGCGACATCTGATTTTCAGACTCTCGTAATAAAAGGCGTTATGCGCCGTGGGCACATTGACCCACGGCGCATCGCAAATCCTGCAAGGCAAATCGCCTTGCCTAAAACTGTATCCTGATCAGCGATATGCGATTAGATCGGCATCCGCAGTCAGGAAGTAAAGGCTGTCACCGGCAACAGATGGCGGCAGGGTAATTGGCCCGGATACTTCGTCCTCACCAAGAATGTCACCGCTATAAGGGGAAACAGTCATTACTTCGCCCTGCTCGTTACCAACGATCAACCTGTCACCGGCCAGTACTGGCCCTGTCCAGACAATCGGGCCTTCCTGATCCTCGGGATCGGTAAAACGGGGCAGAACGGTCACCCATTTAACCTGTCCGGTGCGTCGACGCAAGGCAATCAAGTCATTTGTATTGGTTAGCAGGTATACATATTCGCCGGCCACCCATGGTGACTGGATGCCACCAGCCTCAAGTTCCCAGACACGAACCCCGGTGCGAAGGTCAATCGCGGTCGTCAAACCGGAGTTGCTTGTCGCGATCACCAGATCATTATCAATCACCGGCAGGCCACGAATATCGGCAATCGCCGACACCGCATCGGTACGACCGGCAGCCGCCAGCGCATCCGACCAGATCACCTGACCGTTTTCAACACGAAGGGCATAAAGTTCGCCCGTGGAATAGGCCGAAATGACAACGCCCTGATCCACCGCCGGGCTGGCACCACCGATAAAGGACGCGCCCTCGGACGCACCGCGATGGTTCCAAAGCGTTTCACCCGTGCGCGCATTCAGTGCGACGGTCTGGTTATCGATGGTAATGGCAAACACACGGCCACCGCGCACAGTCGGCGCAGAACGCATCGGTGCTGTGACCTGTTGACGCCAAAGGATCGTCGCACTTGGCGCATCAATGGCAATGATTTCGGCAAAGCCCGTCGTGGCATAGATCACACCGGCCTCATAGGCCAGACCGCCGCCCAAAAGCGTGCTGTCTTCTTCGTCCTCAGGGGCCAGTTCAAGCGACCAGATACGCTTGCCCGATGATGCGGCAAAGGCACGAACTTCCGCACTGGCATCAATGGTAAAGATCACACCGCGCGCGACAATCGCCTGATTAAGCAGAAGGTTGTCATCCATCGACCCTTCGCCGATATCAATCGACCAGTCCTGTTCGAGGACTTCGTTATCAAGCGCAACGTGATGGAGTGCGTGGCTCGGATAGCCGCCATTTTGCGGCCAGTCGACCATCGGTTCGGGTTCGGGCAAAATCACGCGCTGGTCGGTCAGTTCAATGTCGGGCTGAACCGTGCTTTGCAGGGCAAGAACCGAAATACGCTCGCCGGGAAGCGGCGGATCTTCTGCCTCGCCAAGCCAGCTTGAACACCCTGCCAAAAGGCCTGTCAGGCCCATTACGCAAAGAAGTGACTTAATACCGCGTGTGGTCAAAACCGTATCCCCTGAAAAAACTCACGTCATATGGATCGCGGCTTGCGATCCATTGATGCCCGAAGAACCTCAGGCACCAACAGCCTTGAGAATTTCACTTGCCCGTGCGCGCATTCCGGCCGGCGCACTGTTATCATCAGCAATCTCGGTCAGAAGCGGTTTGGCGGCTTCGACCTCACCTCCCGCGATATGCAGAAGTGCAATCATTTCACGTGCGGAGTAGTACCACGCATTCTCGGGCACGGCGATCGGCTCAAGACGCGTGATCAGGTCCTGCGCGTTTTCGGCACTGGCGCTGTTCATTGCGATCTGAACAACCGCAAGATCGCGATAAACCTGATCAATGTCGGAATTACCGGCAATCGCTTCGAGTTCGCTGATTGCAGACGGCGTCGCATCCGCGCGAAGGTAAACGGCTGCCTTCTGGAAATGACCAAGCGCGACAAAATCGGCGTTACCGTCGGCGATGATCGCATCAAGGGCGGCCAATGCGGCGTCTTCGTCGGTTGCGCTGTCCTGTGCCAGTTCTACGGCATTGGCAAGACGGGTACCGTTTTCGATGCTGGTGCTGGTTTCATAGGTTTTCCAGCCTTCACGACCGGCAACACCCAGCACGATGGCCGCTGCAACGCCGATCACGTATTTCCCGTATTTGCGCCACAGCTCTTCGCTGCGTTCACGCTTAAGGTCTTCTTCGACTTCCTGGAAAATATCAACCACGAAAACGGCTCCAATCCGGTCACAATAAAGCGGGCAACCTGCCCGCTTATCTGAAAAATTTCTGGCAAGGATTTAACGCGCCAGCGGGTACAGGGTCAAGTCTGCTCGACACCATTCCGGTTATTCCTACGATTATTTTGCCCCGCCCTCGGATTAGGCGGGATCGCAATAACCGTTTCATGGCTGATATCAGCGCCATGTGGCCCAATTCGGGCACAGCAAACCCAACGGGAAAGAATTGCCTGCCAGATACACATTTTCCCCACGACATCACCGGTTTTAAACGGCTTTGAAATGTTTGAAGGCCACCATCACCGCCGCCCGGATGCTTTTTGACGGTGATACAGGGGGCTGAAAACGCCCGAGATCAGTGCCACATGTCGTTTTATCGGGGGCAAAGACACAGTTCGGCACAGGGCTTGCTTTGGTAAATGCCAAGGGAACAGATTTGAACTTGTCATCGGTCATATTTGCCCGGTGAGCGGACGGAGACCACAATGAAACGTCGCGAGACTGCACATACCAAGCCCGCAAAACGGCGCCTTATCCGACAGCGTACCCTTGCCGGGCTGTTTGCAGCCTTGATGGGGTCCACTGTGTCGGGCTGTGGAACAACGATGTCCGATGTTGTCGGCACCAGCCTGTTTACCGGCGGCGAATGGTATATTGCCTTTGACGTGGTCAGCATCATCAATTCCGACAAAACCCTGATTGACCATGCGGTTTCGCTATCGACCGGTCAGGATTGCTCCACCATCCGCAAGATTGACGGCAAGTCGTACTGCAAAAAGGAACCGGTGCCGGAACCGCCGCTTTATTGCTATCGCTCGCTTGCGGCGGTCAGTTGCTATCGCACGCCCGATCCCTATAACACCGGATCGCAAACCGTTGATTGGCCGCCAACCCGTTCGCGCAGCCTCTAAAATCCGGTCTGTTTTTCATCCATTGAAACTTGAGGCATCGGTCAATCCGCGCTACCGTGTCATCAGGCTGTCATTTTCCCGTTGTGGCAAAGGACAACCCCGAACACACGCTGCCGGAGTACCACATGGGAACATTGTTCGATTTGGCCAAATACCGCAAAGCCAAAAGCTTTGTTCATTTTGACCGGGCTGAACTGATGAAACTCATGAACACATATTCCCGACAGGTTGCCAGTGGCGCCTGGAAGGATTATGCCATCGATCATCTGGACGGGATGGCGATGTTTTCGATTTTCCGTTCAACCCACGAAACCCCTCTTTTCACTGTCATCAAGCTCGGTAACGAGCACAAAAATGCCGGACAATATGTTGCCCTGCATAGCGGTGAGCGCATCAAACAAAGCGCTGAAATCGTCAATGTGCTTGAAGCCATCGAAAAACGCGCCCGCAAGGTCGTGCCCCTGTTTAAAACAAACTCCTGACGGTTCCCACACGTGACCAGCCCCTCATCGGCCAGCCTTTCAGGCCGACACCCCTTATTCGCGCTTGCCGTGCTGGCCTGCCTGCTGTTGCCAACAGCGGGCCACACAGCAGGCATGAGCAAGGAATACCAGACAGGCTACCACGCCTATCAGGCTGGGGATTACGTGCGCGCGCAGTCCTTCTGGCATCTGGCAGCACAGGAAAACGATCCGTATGCGCAATATGCGCTGGGTCTGCTGTATTTTCGTGGTGATCTGGGGACGCCTGAATACGAAATGGCGGCCGAGTGGTTTGGCAAGGCTGCAAAGACCAACCATGGCGGGGCGACCTATTATCTTGGCCTGATGCATTTCAACGGATTTGGCCTGCCCTATGATCATTTTCAGGCCACGAAATACTTCAAGCGGGCACTGCGCATTGATCCGCACAATGCCAATGCCGCCTATATGATCGGCGCGCAGTATTTCCATGGCCGCGGGGTCCGACAGAACTTTGTCGAAGCCGCCCATTACTTTGAAATTGCCGCAAACGAAAACATGCACGCCGCACAGTTCATGTTCGGTGCCTTGCTTGAACGTGGCTGGGGCGTGAAACAGAATTATGCCGACGCCTATTACTGGCTAAGGCGTGCTGCACGCGGCCCGATCACCTTTCCCGAAGGTGCCAACGAGGCAGAACCACTGAACCCGCAGGCCGCACTGGATGCGCTAGAACCAAGGCTCCGGCCCGAGGAAATTCAACGGGTTGAAAAACGCCTTGCCCTTGATGCGACCGGATAAGTTTGCACGCGCCAGATACGAAACGGGCACCTGATTTCTTTCAGGTGCCCGTGCGCTTTAATGTCAGTTTCGGCCGGTCTTACTCGGCAAGCTTATAGGCAATCACATAATCGCCCGGCTTGGTGCCAATCGATCCATGACCACCGGCGACGATCAGCACATATTGCGTCCCGTCATCGGTTTCATAGGTCATCGGCGTTGATTGACCGCCGGCCGGAAGACGGGTTTCCCAAATCTTCTCGCCGGTCGTGGCGTCATAGGCACGGAAATAGTTATCGACCGCCGCACCAAGGAACGCCACGCCACCCTTGGTCAGGATCGGACCACCAATGCCCGGCACACCAAGTTCGAATGGTAATGGCAACGGGGTCATGTCTTCGACCGTACCGTTTTTATGCATATAGGCAATCTCGCCCGTGCGCAGGTCGGCACCGGCAACATATCCCCATGGCGGGGCCTGGCACGGAATACCAAGCGGCGACAGGAACGGCCCCATTTCGACGGCATAAGGCGCACCTTCGTTCCGGTTAATCCCCATTTCACTGGCCTTTTCACTGCCACGTGGTGGCACCTCGGCACGCGGGATCAGGCGCGAGGTAAAGGCAAGATAGGTCGGCATGCCAAACATGATCTGACGTTCCGGATCAACCGCAACACTGCCCCAGTTGAACGTCCCGAAGTTGCCGGGATACACCAGCGTCCCTTCCAAAGACGGCGGCGTGTAACGACCTTCGTATTTCAACAGATGGAACGCGATGCGGCACGCCATCTGATCAAACAGGGTAATGCCCCACATGTCCTTGCCGGTCAGCGGTTCTGGCATGAAGGTCAGGTCTGAGACCGGCTGGGTCGGGGCGGTATGATCCTCGGGGATTGCACCACCGGGTGCGGGCACCTCGGTCACCGGGATGATCGGCTCACCCGTACGGCGGTCCAGCACATAGATATCACCCTGTTTGGTCGGTCCGACCAGTGCCGGAACGGTTTCACCATCGGTGTTGGTGATATCAAGCAGGGTTATATGACATTACTAACATTGTTCACATACACAAACTTCCTTGCTAACATGGCTGTTTAGCTGCCACAGTGCCCACAGACCTTACCTGCACCGCCAG
>NZ_DGMR01000027.1:9839-67314 GCF_002388495.1 Thalassospira sp. UBA4513 | reverse complement strand
TGCCGGTCGAGCCCGAGGTATAAAGAACAAACAGCGGGTCTTCGGCATTGACTTCGGTTGGCGGGCAGTCGGTAGAGGCTGCTGCGCAGACTTCGTGATACCAGACGTCACGCGCATCGTTCCAGGCAACGTCCTTGCCGGTGTGCTTGACGACGACCATTTTCTCGACCGATTTGACGCCCGGGTGCGACAGGGCCTCATCCGCGTTGCGCTTGAGCGGGACCGAACGACCCCCACGCAGACCTTCGTCCGAGGTGATGACGACCTTGGCACCGCAATCTTCAACGCGACCGGCCAGTGCTTCGGGCGAGAAACCGCCAAAGACGATCGAATGGATCGCGCCGATACGTGCGCAGGCCAGCATGGCAACAGCGGCCTCGGGGATCATCGGCAGATAGATGACAACGCGATCGCCCTTGGCAACGCCCATCGATTTCAGCGCATTGGCGAAACGACAGGTGCGCTCATAAAGGTCGCGATAGGTGATGTGTTCGGAGACGTTGGGATCATCGCCCTCGAAGATAATGGCGGTCTGATCGCCGCGCTTTTCAAGGTGACGGTCAAGGCAGTTGGCCGCAACGTTCAGCGTGCCGTCTTCATACCATTTGATGTAGAGATCTTTGGCATCGTAGCTGACGTTTTTGACGGTTTTATAGGGTTTGATCCAGTCAATGCGTTTGCCGTGTTCGCCCCAGAAGCCTTCCGGGTCTTCGACCGACTGCTTGTACATGGCGTCGTATTTTGCCTTGTCGATCAAAGCGCCCTTCGCGATGTCGTCAGGTACGGGATAAACGTTCGCAGACATATGTGGCCTCTTGTTCGTTTCCTGTGGTCTCTAGGTCGGCACCGGGGTGCTTTCGATGACTTTTCCAACGGGCTCGAAAAAGGCATCCGTCCGATGCAGTAATTTCGGTGCGGTTCAGAACCTGCTTTGCCATGCTGCCCGGTCCGGTGTGTGATCGGTCCCGTTCAAAGGGGGCGGGCACGGCAAAGTTACTCCTGTCGCTTGCGCCCTATGCTAGTGCGCAGAGAGTATTGAGGGAATACAACTTAAGACGGGGGCGGGCCTGGCCGGGTGCGCCTTGGTTGGTGTAGGTTTGCCACACTGGCAGGCATGGTCGTCGTCTTTGACCTCCCTTGGGTGCCGATCCTTGGTTCTGTTCCCTTATCCAATTGAAATATATCCGAAATTCTTAGGCTCGCCAGTGAAGCCGATTACATTTTTTCTGTGCGTGGATGTGGGGCCAGCTTGGTTCGGTTCTGGATTTGACAGAACAAAACAGATACAAAGAAGCCAGCACGTAATCAAATGGTGGGATAATGGATCCGATTTCTTTGGCAGCAGGGGCGCTTGGCGCATCTGTTCTGGCACTTGTCTTTAGCATCATGATGGTCAAGCGCATCAAGGATGCCGCAGAGGCCGAGACGGAGTCGCGCACAGCCCTTCTGGCGTCCCAGCTTGAACATGCGGACAATACCCGGCGCGATCTTGCGACCGAGGTTGCCCAGATGCGTGAAAGGCTTTCCGAGGCATCGGAAAAGCGCGCCATTGCTGAAACCACGGCCAACCGGGTGCCGGTGCTTGAAGCCGAAATGAAGGAGCTTCGCACCGCCCTTGATCACTGGCGCGAAAAGGGGTCCGAGCTTGAAACCGCGCTTGAGAAAGAGCGCGAGGCGGCCAAGGAAAAGCTCGAGATGCTCGAAGATGCCAAGACCAAGCTGCTTGATAGCTTCAAGGCGCTGTCGTCCGATGCGCTTAAGGTCAATAACGACGAGTTCATGAAGCTGGCGCGTGAAAACTTTTCCCGCCTGCAGGAAGGGGCCAAGGGTGATCTTGAAAAACGCCAGCAGGCCATTGACGGGATCGTAAAACCCATCCGGGAACGGCTTGAGGCCTTTGATACCAAGGTTAACGAACTTGAAAAAAACCGCAAGGAAGCTTATGGCGAACTGCGTGAACAGGTCGGGACCCTGGTGCAATCGCAACACAAATTGTCCAAGGAAACCCAGACGCTGAGTTCGGCCCTTCGGTCGAGTTCCTCGGTGTCGGGCAAGTGGGGCGAATTGCAGCTTAAGCGCATTGTCGAACTGGCCGGGATGCTCAAGCATTGCGACTTTGACGAACAGGTGCATTTCAATACCGACGAAGGCGTTCAGAAACCCGACATGGTCATTCACCTGCCGGGCGGCAAGAATATCGTGGTCGATGCCAAGGCCCCGACATCGGCCTATCTTGAGGCGATTGACGAGAAATATGACGACGATCGCCGCGAAGCCTTGATGGCGATCTATGTCACCAATGTGCGCAAGGTGATCACGGATCTTTCGAAAAAATCATACTGGAAGTCGGTCGACAGTCCGGAATTTGTCGTTCTGTTCCTGCCCGGTGAAAGCTTCTTCTCGGCCGCCCTTGAACGCGACCCGCGTTTGATTGAGGACAGCTTCCGCGACGGGGTCATTCTGGCAACACCGACGACCTTGCTGGGCTTGCTTAAGGCCGTGTCATATGGCTGGCGACAGGAAGCGCTGGCCGAAAGCGCGCGTGATATCAGTGAAATCGGCTTGCAGCTTTATGATCGTCTGGGCGCGCTTGCCAAGCATTTCTCATCGATGGGAAAATCGCTTGAAAGTACGGTGAAGCATTACAACAAGACGCTGGGGTCACTCGAAGGATCGGTTCTTGTGTCGGCGCGCAAGCTTAAGGAAAAGCATATCGTCTCAGATGACCGCATGATCGAGGAACCGTCCCCGTCGGAAACCCATGTGCGCGAAATCACCAAGACGGAATTGCTGGCCGGGCCAGAGGATGCGACGCCAGACGCGGATGTGAAGCCAGACGCTAGGGATTGAACCAAACCGCTCTTGGCCGAGATCCCTTGTGCGCAACATGGCAGCCATCGCGGCTAAATCGGGCTGTTTGCTTGACTTGGGCGTGGGGAAACCTTATCTCGAAGCGCGAAATTCGCTATAATTATATATTGCATCAAGTTCGAAACCGGATCAGAGACCCATGGCCCTGCGTGAAATTCTTATCGTTCCAGACCCGCGCCTGAAAAAGGAATGCGAACCGGTCGAGGAAGTGAATGATGAGATCAAGACCCTTCTTAATGACATGCTTGAAACCATGTATGCGGCACCGGGCATTGGCCTTGCTGCGCCGCAGATCGGGGTGATGAAGCGCGTGGTGGTCATGGATGTGTCCGATGACAAGGACAAGCCGGAACCGCTCAAACTGATCAATCCGGAGATCATCTGGGAGTCTGAGGAAACCTCGATCTATCAGGAAGGGTGCCTGTCGATCCCGGAACAATACGCCGATGTCGAACGCCCGGCCGAAGTTGGCATGCGCTATATGGATGAAAACGGCGAAACGCACGAGATCGAGGCGGACGGGTTGCTTGCGACCTGCATCCAGCACGAGATCGATCATCTGGATGGCGTTCTGTTCACCGATTATCTCAGCGCGCTCAAGCGCAACATGATCCTGAAAAAAGTCCAGAAGCTGCAGAAAACCAAAAAGTCTGCCTGAGACGTCTGATCAGAAACGCATGCGAAGGGCCGGTTTTCCGGCCCTTTTGTTTTGCGTAGGTTCAGAGTTTGCGGGGTTTGATGTCTTTTGGGTCAAGCCCGACGATCCAGCCCTCCCGGTTCAGAACACTTGGCGTGCGGGGCAGATGTTCCGGGCGGCGGCCTTCGGCAATTTCGATCAAGCCCATTACGCCGATCAGCGCGTCAAAGGCATCGTCCTTGCCGTGGTCCGGCCCAAAGCCATCCTTGATGTCGTCCCAGACCGCAGGACTGATTTCAATGCCCTTGGTGCGGGCGGCATCGCGCAGTTTTTGCAAGAATTCCTTACGGCTTTCCTGATTTGATTTAGTCAACTCACTTGTATAGTCAAGCCAGCCATAAATTTCACCGGGATAGGTTTCAATCAGGGTGACGTCGGGGGATTTGCTGCAGGCTTCAAGATCGCCCGAAAACGGCCAGATGTTAAATCCATCGGCATATCCCGGCATGATCAGGTGTTTGAGGCCATGCAGCATGCCCTTGCCGACCTGATTGGCACCAAGCGTCCAAAAGGGCGGGCAGGCGGCATTGCGTTGGGTGGTTGGAAATTCGCAGGCGCGATGCAGGGCATCGAAATCGGTCAGGCCCAGTGCCTTGATCAGGTGGTCCCGTTTTACGCTGCCCTTGATGCCGGAGCTTTTCGGATAGAATGGCCGGGTGTGCCGGATTTGATCCGGCGATTGGCAGACATCAAAGAATTCCTGCCATTCATCACTTTCAAGCAATCCCAGCAAGGACTTGAAGTCTTTGACATTCGCGCCATCATACCACGTATCCAGAAATCCGATTGGCATATCAAGGCCAAGCCAGAGCACATCGTCCTTGCCATGGCTGGCAAGCGACTGGCGGAACTGATGGAGCATTCCGACCGGCTCAATGGCGTGGATTTGCCAACCAACTTCCGTGCGGGTGGCTTTGGCGACCCAGCGGCCCTTGGCCGACAGGCTCCAGTCCGCATGCCAGATGTGGCTGACCGGGTATTTCGGCGATTGAGGTAAGGCTTGGCTTGTCATTTCGGCAGGATAACGCCAAATTGCCGCCAGAAGAGTCAAAAGATGAATGGGATTGATATGACCAAGCTGCGCATTGCCTTTATGGGAACCCCGGACTTTGCCCTTGTGGCGCTGAAGGATCTGGTGGCGGCGGGTCATGACGTGGTTTGCGTCTATTCACAGCCGCCGCGCCCGGCAGGCCGCGGGCACAAGGAAACGCCAAGTCCGGTACATGCCTGGGCGGCCGAGCAGGGGATTGAGGTCCGTCATCCGGTGTCGCTGAAATCGGCCGAGGAACAGAAGGCCTTTGCCGATCTTGATCTCGATGTTGCGGTGGTCGCGGCCTATGGCCTGATCCTGCCGAAAGCCATTCTCGATGCGCCGAAATTTGGGTGTCTCAATATTCACGCGTCGCTTCTGCCGCGCTGGCGCGGGGCGGCGCCGATTCAGCGCGCCATTCTGGCCGGGGATGCGGCGACCGGGGTCACCATCATGCAGATGGATGTCGGGCTTGATACCGGTGATATGTTGTTGATTGGTGAATTGCCAATCACGCCAGAGACCTATGCCAATGCCCTGCATGATGATCTGGCGAAACTTGGCGGCAAGATGATTGTCGAGGCGCTTGAAAAGCTGCCCAAGGGGGAGCTTGTTGCGAACAAGCAGCCCGAAGAGGGCGTGACCTACGCGGCCAAGCTTGAACGTGCCGAGGCCAAGCTTGAATTTGCCGATGATGCCGCCGCCCTTGAGCGCAAAATTCGTGCCTTTACCCCGTGGCCGGGGGCCTATTTCGAGCTCGGTAACGAACGCATCAAGGTGCAGGCGGCCGAGGTGATTGATCAATCCGGCCCGGTCGGTGAGATCCTTGATGACAAGCTGACGATTGGCTGTGGCACCGGCGCGCTGCGTCCGACCTGCATTCAGCGCCCGGGCAAATCGGTGATGGATACTGATGCGGTGCTGCGCGGTTATGACAAGCTTGCCAAGGGTGTAAAGCTCGGCTGATGGCAAATATCACTGCACATACCGGTGGTGATGTGACGATCCGGCCGGCCTTTAACCGCGATGGAGATGGCATTGCCGATCTGATCGCGCTGGTGTTTGCCGATTATCCCGGCTGCGTGTTTGATCGCGCCGCCGAATTCCCCGAACTTGATGCGATTGCCGATGACTTCAAGGCCGATGACGGTCGGATCTGGGTTGCGGTTGATGATCAGGACCGGGTTCTGGGCTGTTTCGGGGTTAAGTATGATGTGACCAGCCGCGAAGGCGAGCTTCACAAGGTCTATCTGCATCCGGCTGTGCGCGGGCGTGGCGTGGCGCAAAAACTGATGGCCAAGGCGTTGGTCTGGCTGGGCCAGACGCATCCTGAATGCGAAGTGGTGATGCTGTGGACCGATACGCGGTTTGAGGCCGGGCATCGGTTTTATGAAAAATGCGGCTTTGCGCGCACAGGCGAAAGCCGCATTCTGGATGATCTTTCCAATTCGTCGGAATGGCAGTTCCGGTTTGACTTTGCGGCCTATCAGAAAGCCCTGGCGTTCTAGGCCGGGTGCCTATCGGCTATTTGCCAACATCGCGGGCGGTTTTGCTGGTGTCGGTGGTGCCGTCACTGTTGCGGCGCACCGCACGCGCATCGCGGAAGCCAAGCTCCCACGGCGGGACCGGGGTGAATTTTTCGGCCAGAAAGTCAACAAAGGCACGCACCTTGGGCGAGAGGTGGCGTTTGTGCGGATACACCGCCGAAATCCACGCCTGATCATGGACATATTCGGTCAGAACCGGGGTCAAGCGACCGGTGCGGATATCTTCGTGCACCAGATATTCGGCCAAGCGCGCCATGCCCAGCCCGGCCAGAACAGCCTCGTGGAGCACGTCACCATCATTGGCCGAGAACGAGCCCTGTGCGCGGAACGCGACGTGACCATCGGGTGTTTCAAAGTGCCAGTCGTTAAAGCTTTCGCGTGACGACAGATGCAGACAGTTATGGTTTTCAAGGTCTTGCGGCTTGCGCGGGATGCCGTTCTTTTCAAGATATTCCGGCGATGCGACGATCATACGCCGGTTGACCGCATATTTACGTGCAATCAGCGACGAGTCTTCGAGTGCCGAGAGACGAATGGCAAGGTCATAGCCATCGTTGACCAGATCGGTGAATTTGTCATCAAGGGTTAGCTCAATCCGCACATCGGGATAGCGCGCAAGGAATTCCGGGATCAGCGGCACGACCTGCATCTTGGTAAAGGCGACCGATGCGTTGATGCGCAGGGTACCGCGCGGGGCGGCATAAAGCTGGGTAACGACTTCTTCGGCTTCCTCGATCTCGTTTAAGATCGTGCGGGCGCGCTCATAAAAGGCGCGGCCTTCCTCTGTCAGGCTGAGCTGACGGGTGGTGCGCATCAAAAGACGGGCACCCAGACGATCTTCAAGGCGTGAGATGTATTTCGAAACAGCTGACGGTGACAGACGCATTGTCCGGGCAGCGGCCGAGAAACTGCCTTCCTCGACTGCATGGACAAAGATTTCCATTTCCGCGGCGCGATCCATATTCAGCTTTCCTATTTATGACGGACATTCACAAGTAATGTGCATATTGAGGTAATTCTCTTTCCCCGTAAAGGAAATTAGATTGAGTTCATCGAGAGCGACACGGCGTCGCAACGAACGAAATTTTAGGAGGTCACCATGGCCACTTACGAAGAAATCACCACCCGTTACATCTCCACCACCGAAATCGAGGCAGGTGTACGTAAAGGTCAGCAGCTCCGCGCTGAATTCGTAGGCTCCTTCTTCCGTAACCTGTTCAAAGGTTCCGAGAAATCAGCCGACGTAAACCATCCGGCCGGCACCGTTGGCGGTGCTGCCTAACTGACGAACTAACTGCATGCGGTCGAGCGCCGATTGATTTCCTCCCCAAGAGGTGCTCCCGCAGGCAGTGACTATGACGACGGTTTCTATCTAGCGTCTTCCTCCCTATTTGACGCTGTTTTCCCGACTGGCCCGGTCACTTTTGTGATCCGGGCCATTTTTTTTGCCTAGATGACCTCCAGTTCAGATGTTCACATTTTGAAGCCGAAGCAGTAAGCGATTAGTATCTAGAGAAAACTCCAGATAACTCTCCGCATCGGGCTACATAGAATCTTCTCAGTAAGACCATTGAAAGAAATGGCGGAAATGCGACTTTAGCTTTGGGTGAACACGATGAGATTAATGGTTAGGAGTTCAGTTAGGTTTTTGAATAGACGGTTATGGAGCGTCGTTATTTTGGGCGGCGTTTCGTTGGTCGTTTTTGTTTACCCGAGGTTCTCTCTCGTCGATTTGAATATGAATTTGTTCACTTGGAATCTAACCAGTTCCACAGACCCATACCTCGAAAAACGTTGGGTTAGGGAAGTAGCGGGAGAGATCGTAAGACACACCGAATATGTGTTGTCGAAGGTGTCTTATCCAGATGACGATGCAATGATGATCTGTCGTGAAGGCGGTAACATAACCCTCCCAACGATAGTTAAACAACATCACGTAACGGGGGACCAGGACCGTTTTGTAAGTTACACTACTACGACGCCTTACCGCGGCTTAATGCTCATAAACATCATAAACGAGCAGAAGCACGTCCAGTCTGTCTGGAATATGCCAACGGATCTTCGAGAAAAGGTCTGGCAACTGATTGATTCAGAGATAGAGGCTAGTAGTTCCGTATTTCACCTTCAATTAGGCCTGCCTTGTAACCGCCTGCTAAATGGACATGTTTCTGAGCAAGAGGCGAATTTCAAGCGATGGACAAATCTCAATAAAGTTCGTCGTGTCTTGTTGGATATGAAAACTCGATTCTGAGGTCAGAGAGTAGACTCACAGCCAGAAAGTCGATTGAAAAAAGTTAATCTATGAGTTTCGGAGAAACTCCCGGCGGCACATAAAAGCCCGGCCGTTCGGAAAACCATGATGCGACACTGACGAGGCCGGATGCGATCAAGGTTATGATCAGCATGGAGGCAATCGACATGTCGGCGGCAAACATCCAGCCATAAATCGCCGGGCCGATGGCCGATGCCAGTACCATGACCGCGGTCAGCGTACTGCGCACAGCCCCGATTTCATCAAGCGGCACGAGTTCCGGGATGATGGCGGCGCGCAGTGTCGTGGCAAACCCCACCGTAATGCCGACCAGCCCCATATAAATCAGGATCACCCACGGCGTGGTTGTGAGCGCCAGAATGGCAATGCCAACCATCATCGGGATCAGGTGCCAGGGAAACAGGCGGCGCGCCGAATGTTTGTCAATCAGCGGGCCACTGCCAAACGCGCCCAGCACCGATGTAATGGCAAAGACCGTGAACCCGGCAGCAAACCAGCCAAGCTCGATCCCCTTGCTGTTCGAAATCGCCCCCTGATGGAAAAAGAGCGCGGTCATGATCAAGGGCGGTGCTGCCAGCATCGGCATGCAGAACCAGACATAAAGCGATTTGAACAGACGCGGGTGATCACTTTGGCTGGTGTCTGTCGGGGACTCGGCGTGATCCGCACTGTTCGGATTCGCGGCGGTGGCCGACTCGGTCGATTTTGCAGGCGCCTTGCGGAATTTCGCATCGCTTCGAATAAGCCAGATCGCAACCGGCAGCAGGACCAGCAGAATAAACGCCGCCGATCCGGCATAGGTATATCGCCAGCCAAAGGCGGCAATCAGGGCCAGCAAGGTCGCGGGCATGATCGCCTCTGCCAGGGGAAAGCCGAAACTGGCAATCGCCAGCGCCCGTCCGCGACTGCGCGAAAAATAGCGCGCGATGCCGGTCATGCTGACATGGCTCATCAATCCCTGACCGGCCAGACGCAGCACAAACAGGGCGGCAATCAGCATCCAGACATTGCCAGCGAGTGCAATCATCACACAGCCAAGGGCAAGCAGCGCCATGGTGGCGAGGCTGTAGGACAGGATATCGACCTTGTCGATCCAGCGGCCAACAACAGGCAGGCACAGTGCGCTGGCAATGGTGATCCCGGCATAGATATTGGCAAATTCGGTTTCATTGAGTGCCAAGCTTGCCGAGATGAAGGGCACAAACAGTGCGACCAGAAACGTCTGCCCGAATGAAGAGCCAAAACTGTGCAACGCGCCAAAGGCAAGTTGGCGGGGCGCTTGGCGAAGCAAGATCAAAAACTGCATGCGGATTCCGGCGAGGTAAGAGTGGGGCGCAAAATTAAATAGTATGAGGAATGTATCTGGCGTGTGAACAGCTGTCTACCTGCCCGCATGGGTGGGATGGGATCAGGTCGCCCGGGGATGCGGCAAAGAAAAAGCCCGCAAGCATGATACTTGCGGGCTTTGACTTTCGTCGGGACGGAGATGGTTTAGCTTGCGGCGACTGCTGGTGTCGGGGTGTTCTTTTTGCCCTGCCACCAGTTAAAGCCAAGAACCGCAAGAAGGACGATCGTGCCAGCGATTTCTGCCCGGATGTCGGGATAGAACACGCCGATGGTTGCCGGAACGATGATGATGCGTGAAAGCACATCCATCGGGGCAAACAGATAGCCTTCAAGGGCGGCGGCAAAGGCGACCAGACACAGGATCGCGGTAAAGCCGGTCCAAAGGACGATCTGGATCGAACCGCCTTCGATGATTTCCGGATTGAAAACCATGAAGGCCGGGATCAGATAGAGACCCTTGGCGAATTTCCACGCCTGAATACTGGTTTCCATCGGACTGGCGTTGGCAATCGCGGCCCCCGCGAAGCCCGCCAGGGCAATCGGCGGTGTGACGTTACTGTCCTGCGAATACCAGAACACAACCAGATGCGCGATCAGAAGCGGAATGCCGAACTCGTTCGAAAGGGCCGGACCCACCAGCACGATCAGAACGATATAGGATGCCGTGACCGGCAGACCCATACCGAGGATCAGGCTTGCGATCAGCACCAGAACAAGCGCCAGAACGATGTTGCCACCCGAAAACGCGATCATCATAGACGAGAATTTCAGGCCAAGACCGGTCACGCCAACCACGCCGACAATGATACCGGCAACCGCACAGGCCATCGAAACGGCAACGGCGTTTTTCGCACCAAGTTCAAGGGCGGCAATGGTGATCGCGATGCCCTTGCGAATGGCGGCGATCAGTTTTTCGTGGCTTGGTTTTTCACCCTGCTGTGGGGCGACAAAGAAGAACCACAGGGCATAACGCAGGGCGGCAACCGCCATCACTGACAGAATGGCCCAGAAGCCCACCCGCATCGGCGAGATGTTAAGCACCAGCAGGTAAATCAGGATGCCCAGCGGCAGGATGAACTGCCAGCCTTCCTTGAGAACTTCTTTCCAGTCCGGAAGCTCTTCGACCGGCATGCCGCGCATGCCCTGTTTCAGGGCAACGATATGCACGAACAGATAAACCGTGCCGAGATAGAGGATCGCCGGGAAGATCGAGACCAGAACGATGTCGAGATACGGCACCTGGGTATATTCGGAAATCAGGAACGCACCCGCCCCCATCAGCGGCGGGGTGATCTGACCACCGGTGGATGCCGCGGCCTCAACACCGCCCGCCTGTGCCGGGCGATAACCGAGCTTTTTCATCAGCGGAATGGTAAAGGCACCTGTGGTGACCACGTTGGCAATGGCTGACCCACTGATCGATCCCATACCGGCCGATGCCAGAACGGCGGCCTTGGCCGGGCCGCCTGGTTTCTTGCCGGTGGCGGCATAGGCCATATCGATAAAGAACTTGCCAGCACCGGTGACTTCAAGAAACGCCCCAAACAGAACGAACATGAAGATATAGGTCGCAGCAACCCCCATCGGCAGGCCATAAATGCCTTCCTGGCCGAGGTAAAGTTGCCCGACAAGGCGATCAACGTCGTTGCCGCGATGGGCAAGAATGCCCGGAAGCCATTCACCGACCCACGGCAGCGCACCGCGCGGACCCGACAGGGCGTAAATGATGGCAACGATGCCAATCACGGTCATGCCAAGGCCGACGGCACGGCGGCTGGCCTCCAGCACGGTGACGGTGGCAATCACGCCGATGATCAGGTCGGTTTCGCTCCAGAAACCGGCGCGGTTGATGATTTCATCAAGAAAGAACGTAAGATAAAAGCCCGTGGTAAAGGCGCCGGCCAAAAAGGCGAGATCAATCACCCAGCCAAGGAAGCCGCGCTTTTTGTTGCTGCCGAAAATCGGGAACATCAAAAAGGCCAGGAACATCACGAACGCAAGGTGAATACTGCGTTGATAGAACAGGCCAAGCGGCTCGATCCCTGCGCCATACATCTGGAACAAAGAGAGTGCGACTGCGACAATCGAGATTGCCCACAAAACCAGTTTTGGCTGTGGCAATCTATCCGTCATGGATGGCAGCGTTGCCTGTTCGGACATGAAATTTATTCCCCGGTATCAAGGCGGATGGTGACACGGGTGTGTTCAGCCATCTTTGAAAGGTTGATTTCGTCACGGTCGGTGACGATACGGTGGTTCACCGCAAGTGAGCCGACGCGCAACACATAGGCATTGCCGCGTACAGGTTCGTCGATATCTTCGATCCAGTATCCGCCGCCTTCTGCGCTGGTCAGAATACCGCGACCGGGATAATGACCAAGTCCCGCCGCGAAGTCGGGCTGATAGGCGCGATGGAGAACCATCTTGCCAAGATCGTCTACATAACAGTCAATCACGCCATCACCGGTGACAGAATGGTTCCAATACAGGCACCAGCCGGTTTGACGCGGAATTTCGGTTCTGGCCAGAAGCGCCCCGTCCGCACCGATCACCTCAAGATGATCAATGACGGTGCCGGGTTTGACGTTATCCTGATCGGCCGGGCCAGCACATGCCGTGATCAGGAGAAGAAGGGCGGCCATTGCTGGCCGCCCGAACTTTTGCAGAAGCATCTTACTTGATCAGCTTCGGCGGAATCGGCATGCCGGTTTCTTCGTAGTAACGAAGTGCGCCCGGATGCATCGGGATCGGGGTCGAGTTCAGAGCGAAATCAACCGTGGTGTCGTTTGCTGCCGGGTGGATGGCGATCAGTTCGTCGACCTTTTCAAACAGGGTCTTGGTGATCTGATAAGCCAGTTCCTCGTCCATTTCTTCGTTCACGAACAGAACGTTCGGGGTCGAAATGGTGTTAACCGGTGCAGTTACGCCTTCGTAAACGCCTTTACGCAGGGCGTACGGTGCGAAGGTCGGCTCTGCATCGAGGGCCGCCAGGATTTCATCGTCGGTCAGCGCGATCAGTTTGATTTCACGCGTGGTCGCGAGGTTCAGGATCGAGCTGGTGGGCGGACCAACGCTCCAGAAACCGGCATCGATGTCACCATCACGAAGGGCATCTGCGGTTTCGTTGAAGTTCAGGCGCTGTTCTTCGATGTCATCATAGGTGATGCCGTTAGCAGCAAGCAGGGTCTGTGCCGAAACTTCGGTACCCGAACCCGGTGCACCAACAGAAACGCGCTTGCCTTTAAGGTCGGCAAGGCCGTTGATGCCGCTGTCGGCCATGGTGACGAGCTGAACAGCGTTCGGATAGATCGACGCCAGAGCGCGAACGTTATCAAGGGTACGGCCTTCGAATTTACCGGTGCCGGTGTAGCCAGCATAAACGGTATCAGCCAGACCGATTGCGATGTCACTGTCGCCACGGGCAATCAGGCCCATGTTTTCAACAGATGCGCCGGTGACTTCGGCAACAGCACTGGTGCCGTCGATGTATTTGGTGATCAGTTCCGCAAGGCCACCGCCATACGGATAATAGGTGCCACCGGTACCACCGGTTGCGATTGACAGTTGCTGTGCCGACGCGGGTGCGACGGTCAGCATCATGGCTGCGGCTGCTGCTGTGAGCAGGGTACGGAGCTTCATGATAGTCCTCCCTAGGGTTAAACACTTAAGCGACGAATAGATCCAAGAGATCGTAAAACAATATGGGTCTTCACGTTCGTTGGCGGCCTGTAAACCGGGCCTGTTGTTTTTGGGTTTTCGAAAATGCCGGATGTTGATCGCAACATGCTTGGCCGATCAAGCCAGACGGGCACCCTTCAAAGACCAATTCCAAGAGATGATTTTAAGTCAGCCGTTTGAACCGTCCGAACCGGACCGGCTGTCAGATTTCCTCCCTCGGATTTTTGTCAGTTTATCATTTTGGTGTTTTAAAATGCAATGAGTATGCCAAACAGGAAATAAAATTAACAATTACAAATCAATGACTTAGATTGCCTCGATTTGTCAATTCGGCATAATCTTGCCGATTTACCAAAATGGATCGGCGGATTCTTGCCGATTTATTGCGCATGCGAACAAAATATCGCAATGCAACAATAGCTTAGGCCGGTTTGTCGCGCCGGATGTTGAGCTTTTTCATTTTCTCGTTAAGCGTCCGGCGCGGGATGTCGAGTTCTTCCATCACCGATTTGACATTGCCGTCATGGCGATCAAGCGCATCGCGAATGATGCGTTCCTCAAACTCGCGGACCTGATCGGCAAGGGCGAGATCGCCGGTGGGGACTGATGTTGTTTCAAAACCACCCTTGAACAGCCGTTTGAAGCGTTCTTCAGGACTTCCGACCAAAAGAACATATCGTTCGGCCATGTTTTTAAGTTCGCGGACATTGCCAGGCCACTCATGGGCCCTGAGTTGCGCGATCAATGCCGGAGACAGGCGTTCATACGGGCGTTCGAAGCGTTCAGCCGCCCGTTCGGCAAAGATATCAAACAGAAGCGCGACATCATCCTGGCGTTCGCGCAAGGGGGCGATGGACAGTTCGAACGTGTTGATGCGAAACAGCAAATCTTCGCGGAAATTGCGCTTCGCAACGGCGGCGACCAGATCTTCGTTGGTGGCACAGATCAGGCGGAAATCGACCTTCACAGGGGCGTTGGAGCCCAGACGGACCACTTCGCGCTGTTCGATCACACGCAGCAATTTGGCCTGAAGGGCAAGCGGCATGCTTGAAATTTCATCAAGAAACAGCGTGCCGCCAATCGCATGTTCGATCCAGCCGATCCGTTGGCTTGCCGCCCCGGTAAAGGCCCCCTTTTCATGGCCAAACAGTTCGCTTTCGGCCGTGCTTTCGGGGATGGCTGCACAGTTTACCGCGACAAATTTTTCATCGCGCCGGTCACTCAGATCATGGATGGCGCGCGCGACCAGTTCCTTGCCGGTACCGGTTTCGCCGGAAATCAGAACCGGGACTTCGGTTGGCGCAATATTGGCGATTTCATCCTTGAGATTACGCATCGGCATCGAATTGCCGATCAGGCGGGACTCAAGGCTGCCGCGGCTTGCGATCTGACGCCGAAGGTTGCGGTTTTCAAGAACAAGACGGCGCTTTTCAATGGCGCGTTCAAGGCTTTCGACAATGTCTTTGGGCTCGAACGGTTTTTCGACGAAATCATAGGCGCCGCTTTTCATCGCCTCGACCGCCATCGGCACATCGCCGTGGCCTGTCATCAGGATGATCGGGATGTCCGGGTCGGCGGCCAGCACGGATCGGGTAAAGGTAATGCCGTCAAGCTTCGGCATTTTGACATCTGTCAGGATGACGCCGGCAAATTCGGGGCTGATGTCATGCAGGGCCTGGCGGGCATCTTCATAGACCGTGACGTCGAAGTCGGAAAGCTCAAGCCACTGGGCAAGCGAGACACGCATCGCCTCGTCATCATCGACAATGATGATGTGCGGTGTGATCTGAATTTCTGCGTCACTGTGTGGCACTTGCTTGGTGGTCGTCACGGTGTTTTACCCTTGAGTAACGGCAGGCGGACTTCGAAACAGGCCCCGGCCGTTTCGGTGTTATAGGCTTTTATGCTGCCCCCGAAGTCCCGCACAATGCCATAAGTTACCGAAAGTCCCAATCCCACGCCTTGACCCGGATCCTTGGTGGTAAAGAACGGATCAAACAAAAGCGACAGGGTTTCTTCATTCATGCCAGGCCCGGTATCGGTAATCTGCATGATGACGTCGGTTTTGGTGCGCGTAAGGTCGATGCGGATGCGTTTGAGCGAACTGTCGGCCATGGCATCCAGTGCGTTGCGGATGATGTTCACACAAATCTGTTCGATGCGCACAAGATCGGCCTGGATCACCAGCGGCGTATCGGGTTCATTGCGTTCAAGCGTGCATTCTTCTTGCTGCAATTGCGGGCTTAGCAATTGCAGGGTGTTATCAAGGGCGACCTTAAGGTCAACCGGCTCCAGCACGCCGGTGGATTTGCGCGAAAACGTTTTGAGCTGGCCTGTGATCGCGCCCATGCGTTCGGTGAGTGCGGAGATCTGGTTGATGTTCTGATCAAGCTTTTCGGTTTTGCCGCGTTCCAGCATCAGTTTGGCACTGGCGCAGAATGTCCGGATGGCTGTGATCGGCTGATTGATTTCATGGGCGATGGCAGCCGACATTTGACCAAGGGCGGCAAGCTTTCCGGCCTGGACCAGTTCGTTCTGGGTGCCGCGCAGTTCTTCTTCGGTTTTACGCCGAACGGCGATTTCTTCCTCAAGGCGGATGTTCAGTGCCTGAATGCGGGCAAATTCGCGCGCTTCGCGCTGGGAGGCGAGCTTGAGTTCGCGTTCACGCAAAAACAGGATGATCAGAATGATCAGCCCGGCACCACTGACGGCAATGAACAGGGCGGCGGCCTGACGGTTTGAAACATAATCCATCGATGTCAGGTAATAGAGCCGCCATTTGCTGTCTTGCATGTGTTTGTCATCAAACAGGAAACGTTCGGAATTGATGGTGACAATGCCCGTACCCTTGGCCAGTTGTTGGCCGATATCAAGGGATGCCAGTTCCTTGCCGGGATATTGTTGATGGCGGACAATCCGACCGCGCACCTCGGGCGAGAGTTCGGACAGGGTGCGGTATTTCCAGTCGCCGCGACTGGTCATGGTAATCACACCGTCTTCATCGGCGACAAAGACGGTTTCCCCGCCTTCCTGCCAGTTGCTTTCGACCTCATCGAGTTCGATCTTCACCACCGCAACGCCGATGATTTCATCGTCACCGCGGATCGGGTTGGAAATAAACAGGCCGGCCCGCCCGGTGGTCACCCCGATGCCAAAGAAAAATCCCTCGCCGCCGGTAATCGACTGACTGAAATAGGGGCGAAATCCGTAATCCTCGCCAACAAAGCTGTCGGGTGTGTTCCAGTTGCTTGCAGCGACCGTCATGCCGGTTTTGTCCATGACATAAAGGGCGGCCGCACCGGATCGTTGTTTGACCCGTTCAAGATACATGTCCGCGGTGCGCGGATTTCCGGTGCCGGTGATGGCGGCGATCACTTCGTGATGGCGGGCAACGACATAGGGCAGATAGCGATATTGATCGACGGCTGCGCGCAGCGAACTGTCATACAGTGCCAGGCGTGCCTGTGCGGTGCGATGCAATTCATTGATCGTCAGATTGCCGGTCGAACTGACAACAAGCCAGACAACAAGTGTCGAAATCAAAACCCCGGCAGCGGTCAGGCTGGCACGGCTGAACTTGCTTAACCAATAGAAAATCGCGACCTCCCGTCGGGTCAGGGATCAATTTGGTTTGTCCCGCGTTCGGGACAGGTGGGCATTTTACCCTGATGCGATGATTGTTATTTGCCGCAGTGGCGCAAAGTCAACAAATACAGCGATGTGACAGATCGCACTGCGACTGTATTCGACAAGCCTTAATTATGCCGCAAGTGGTTATTTTTTCGCCACATTGGAATGTAAATTGTATAGTCACCACACGAATGAGTGAAATGTATCTGTCCAGTAGATGAGGTCCAGGTGAGTAAGATCGCACTTGTTGATGACGACCGTAATATCCTGACGTCGGTTTCGATGGCGTTGGAAGAAGAAGGATATGAGGTCCTGACATATTCTGATGGCTCGGAGGCACTTCATGCCATCACGAAGGAAGAGCCTGATCTTGCGGTGCTTGATATCAAGATGCCCCGTATGGACGGACTGGAACTTCTGACCCATTTGCGCAAGAAAACCGAAATGCCGGTGATCTTCCTGACGTCCAAGGATGACGAGGTTGATGAACTGACCGGCCTGCGCATGGGTGCCGATGACTACATCAAGAAACCGTTTTCCCAGCGTTTGCTGATTGAACGTATTCGCACCCTTCTGCGTCGCGCGGAAATCATGCGTGCGGGCGGTGTTCGCCCGAACGGGTCGGACGATGTTTTGCAACGCGGTGATCTGGTGCTTGATCCGTCGCGCCACATGTGCAGCTGGAAAGGTCAGCATGTTAATCTGACCGTGACCGAGTTCCTGTTGATTCAGGCACTGGCCAAACATCCGGGGCATGTGAAAAACCGTGACCAGCTGATTGATGCGGCTTACGGCGAACATATCTATGTCGATGACCGCACGATCGACAGCCACATCAAACGCCTGCGCAAGAAATTCCGCGAGACCGACAAGGAATTCAAGGAAATCGAAACCCTGTATGGCGTCGGTTACCGGTACCGCGACACGGCCACTGTGGCAGGTTGATCAGGATTTTTGACGCGCCGGAGCTTTGGGCTTCGGCGCGCACTCTTTTGCAGGCCCGCTTCCCGGGCCGGTTATTGCAGGTTTGAATGAGCGATCTTGGGACTGGTGATCACGACCAGCACACAGGTCCGTCCGAACCCCGGACGACACGGATAGAGGAACGCCACGGGCTTTTTTCGCCTTTGACCTGGCGGATTCTGGCCGTGAACGCGCTGGCACTTTTTGTGCTAGTGGCGGGTATTTTGTATCTGGGCCGCTACAAGCAGGAACTTATTCATTCCGAACTGGAAGCCATGGCGGTGCAGGCCGAAATGTATGCCGCCGCCCTGTCGACATCGGCGGTAAGTTCCAGTGATGATGCAACCAACCGGGTGAAAATCGAAGTGGCGCGCGAAATGGTGCGCCGTCTTGTCGGTATTACCGGCGCACGTACCCGGCTTTTTGCCACCAATGGCAGCCTTCTGGCTGATAGTCGCAGCATCCAGTCACTTGGTGCGGGCACCATTCAGGCCGAACAGCTTCCACCACCCGGCGAAGAAGATGCCTTTGCCGACATCATGCGCAAACTGACCGATGGCATCCTGACATTGTTTGAGGGCGAACAACCCTTGCCACTTTATGTCGATCCGCCGGTTGCCAGCGCGGCCGATTACCCGGAAGTGCGCGCAGCCCTGGCGGGCTATTCGCGCGGGGTGGTTCGTGTCGATAGCGAAGGACGCCGGGTCTTGTCGGTGTCGGTCCCGGTTGCACGATTCAAGCAAGTTCTGGCATCGGTGATGATGACCAAAAGCGGCGAATCGATTGAAAACGCCCTGCATGCGGTGCGGCTTGATATCCTGAAAATCTTTGTCTTTGCCTTTGGCATCACGGTGTTGTTGTCGATCTATCTTGCCGGGGTGATCACACGGCCGCTCAACCGGCTGGCACGTGCGGCCGAACGGGTCCGGCGCAGCAAAAACCGCCAGTTTGCCATTCCCGATCTGTCGGATCGCCGTGATGAAATCGGCGATCTGTCGACCACGCTTCGCGATATGACCGAAACGCTTTGGGATCGCATGGATGCGATCGAACGGTTTGCCGCCGATGTCGCGCACGAGATCAAAAACCCGCTGACGTCGTTGCGGTCCGCGGTGGAAACCGCCACGCGCCTCAAGGATCCGGAACGCCAGCGCCGCCTGATGGAAATCATCGCCGAGGATGTCCAGCGTCTTGATCGCCTGATCAGTGATATTTCCGACTATTCGCGTATGGATGCCGAATTGTCGCGCGCCGAGAGCGAGGAAGTCGATCTTGGTGTGCTGCTTTATACGCTGGGCGAACTTTATAACGCCGATGCCGAGGGCCCGCGGATCAAGGTTTCGGTGCCTGAAAACCTGAATGTCCCGGCGCTTGAAAGCCGTCTGACACAGGTATTCAGGAACCTGATTTCGAATGCGATTACCTTTACGCCCGAGGGCGGTGAAGTGCGCGTACGGGCATGGCGGGATAAAAACTGGGCGGTGATCACGGTCGAGGATGATGGCCCTGGCATCCCGCCCGGCAAGGAAGAGGCGATCTTCAACCGGTTCTATACCGAACGCCCCGCGACCGAGAAGTTCGGGCAGCATTCTGGCTTGGGGCTTTCGATTTCCAAGCGAATCATTGCCGCCCATAACGGCGAGCTGAGTGCACAGAATCGCGTGGTTCGTGACGAGGTCAAGGGCGCTGTCTTTACCATTCGCCTGCCGCTCGACTAAGATTTTTCAGCTCAGAAAGTGGGAAATGCCTATGCGGGAGGTTAAGTGGATCACGCCCCGGGCTTTTGGGGTTTGACAAGCCAACCTCTGCCAAGCATCGTTTTGCATTATGTCCCAGCTTCACGCAAATTGTGTCCGGATCGGCGCCCATGCGGTGCTGTTGCGCGGACCATCCGGATCTGGAAAATCCGGGCTTTCGCTGCGTCTGATCGACGCGGGCGGTTTTCTTGTTTCCGATGATCGAACCGACCTTGTGGCGCGCGATGGGCGCCTGATCGCCTGCGCACCCGATCAGATTGCCGGATTATGCGAAGTCCGCGGCATCGGTGTTGTGCGCGGTTTGCCGCAAAAAACCGAAGGCGATGTGCGGGTTCTGATTGATCTGGTCACCGATCCCAACATGGTTGAACGCATGCCTGAACCCGATTTCGAAGAGATTTGTGGCATTGCGATCCCGCGTTGGACATTATGTGCATCCGATCTGGCCATCGAGGCAAAGATTGGAGTAGCTTTGGCGCTCGCGACGGGTGGAATGACACTTGAACCGTAATCCACAGGACCCAGACTTGCAGAAAACTTCGGCGAATTCTTCGGACAGCCAGAATAAGGCCCTGGGGGCGTTTGATGGCAAAAGCGGACTGGTTCTTGTGACCGGAGTATCCGGTGCCGGACGCACGACGACGCTTAAGATTCTTGAAGATTTCGGCTTTGACGCGGTCGATAACCTGCCGCTGCGTATGCTGTCTGCCCTGGTGCCAGGCGATTGCCGCCCGGAACAGCCGATTGCCATCGGCCTTGATATCCGGACCCGTGATTTCGGTGTTGATCAGTTTGTCGAGATTGTCGGTCGCCTGCGCAAACAGACGGGCATGGATCCGTTGATGATCTATGTCGATGCCGACACGACGGTCCTGCAGCGTCGATTTACCGAAACCAGACGCCCGCATCCGCTCAGCCATGATCGGCCTCTGGTCGACGCGATTGAGCACGAAAAACGCCTGATGGCGCCGATTGCAGCGACCGCGGATATGCGCATTGATACATCGCGCCTGAAATCGGCCGAGCTTCGCAAGATCCTGCAAGACCAGTTCGACATTGGCGAAAACGAAGGCCTTGCGATCTTTGTGCGCAGCTTTTCGTTCCGTCAGGGTGTTCCGGCAGAAGCCGATCTTGTTTTTGACGTTCGCTTTCTGCGCAACCCGCATTATGATCCCGAGCTTCGCCTGATGACCGGGATGAATGCGGCTGTTGGGCAATACATAGAAGAAGACCCGGATTTCGCCGGGTTTATCGACCGCCTGAAGGCAATGCTGGAGCCGATTTTGCCGCGCTATGCGCAGGAAGGTAAAAGCTATCTGACCATTGCGGTCGGGTGCACAGGTGGTCAACATCGTTCGGTTTATATCGCGCGGTTACTCAATGACTGGATTGCCGATCTGGGATATGACACACATCTCAGCCATCGGGACAAACCGGACGAGCCGACCTCGGGGGAGTGAAAAATGGAGAAAACTGCATGATCGGGATGGTGCTGGTCACCCACGGCGATCTCGCGAAAGAGTTCGTATCTGCCTTGCAGCATGTTGTTGGCGAACAGGAAAATGTCGAAGCGGTCTGTATCGGACCGGATGACGACATGGAACAACGCCGCGCAGATATTCTTGCCAGTGTCGAAAAGGTCGACAGCGGTAAAGGTGTTGTCCTTCTGACCGACATGTTTGGCGGGACCCCGTCCAATCTGGCGATTTCCATTATGGAACAGGCAAATGTCGAAGTCATCGCAGGGGTTAATTTACCTTTGCTGATTAAACTCGCATCTGTTCGCATCGACGGCACCTTGGCCGAAACGGTCAATGCGGCCCAGGATGCGGGGCGTAAATACATCAACGTTGCGTCGCGTTTGCTGAGCGGCGAGGAATAAGTCAGCCACAAAAAGAACAGGGCCGGATGCGCGGGGACAGTGCGTCAGGCTTGCGGGGACATACATGGCGCAGAAGGAAAAACGCACTTTAACAATCAGCAACCAGCGCGGATTGCACGCGCGGGCGGCGGCAAAATTTGTTAAACTGGCAGGTGAATTTCAATCGAGCATCATGGTGCGCAACCGTGGCACCGAAGTGTCGGGTGTGTCGATCATGGGTTTAATGATGCTGGCGGCATCGATCGGCACCGAGATCGAGGTCGAGGCGACCGGCCCGGACGCCAAACAGGCGATTGATGCGCTTAACGAACTGGTCGATGCCAAGTTCGACGAAGAATAAGACCGATCCGGCCTTTATTTAGGGCCGAAGATGTCTGGCTTTTCGGAAACAACAAGAACGAGTTGGTAGCAAAGAAGGCTTGCAAGTTCCTCCGACAGACCAAACTGTTTCAGATGAAAATAACTCGGGCGTTCGCCGGGTCATTACCGGATTGGGCGCATCGGGCGGGATTGTGATCGGTCGCGCCTTTGTTCTGGATCGCCAGATCGTCCATGTCAGCCGCAAGCCGATTTCCCAAGATGCCGTGCAGGCCGAATGCAAACGCCTTCATGATGGCGTTGCCGAAAGCATTGATCAGCTCAAACGCCTGAAATCCCAATCATCAAGTGCCGAAAGTGCCGCATCCGAGGAGCTTGGCTTCCTGATGGATGCCTATATCCACATGCTGACCCAATCGCGTCTGGTGCGCGGAGCCGAAGAACTGATCGTCTCGCGCAAGCTTAATGCCGTGCATGCGGTCAGCGAAGTGATCGATGCGATTGCCGAACAGTTTTCGGGCATGGAAGACAGCTATCTCGCGGCACGCGCCACGGACATTCGCGAGGTGGGCCTGCGTCTTATGCGCTGTTTGATCGGCGAGACCGACCGGGCAATGGACAATGCCCCACAGGGGTCCATCCTGATTGCCGAGGATGTCAGTCCAGCCGATATGGCGCGCTTTGAACCGGGCCAATTGACCGCCTTTGTCACCGCCCTTGGCGGGGCAGAGGGGCATACCGCCATCATGGCGAGATCCCTTGGTATCCCGGCCGTTTTGGGGGCTGCTGATATCGTTCGCGGCGTTGCCGGTGGCGATCAGATTATTATCGATGGCGGGCGCGGCGAAGTGATCCTGTCGCCAAGCGATGCCGATATTGAACATTATACCCAACGCCGCGCTGACTGGCTGGCGGCGCGCGAAAAGCTGGCATCCCTTCGCGATGTACCGTCATCAACGCGTGACGGTATCGATATTGATCTGCATGCCAATATCGAACTACCAATCGAACTTGCCGCCGCCCTCGAAAACGGGGCGACCGGTATCGGGCTTCTGCGCAGCGAGTTCATGTTCATGAACAAGGACTACCTGCCCGACGAGGACGAGCAATACGAAGAACTTGCCGATATCGTCAAACGCATGGATGGCAAACCGGTCACCATCCGCACCCTTGATATCGGTGGTGAAAAACTGGCCGTCGCGCTTCAAGATGAAATCGTGTCTGGCCCGAACCCGGCCCTTGGATTGCGTGGCATACGGTTATCATTGCGCAAGCCGGAACTGCTTGAAGCACAGTTTGCCGCCATCCTGCGGGCGTCCCTGCATGGCTCGGTTCGGGTGTTGCTTCCGATGGTGGTCAACGTGCATGAAATGACGCGTGCGCGTCAGATCTATGAGGCGGTGGCAAAACGCCTGCGCAAGGACGGACATCCGATCCCCGAAACCCTGCCGCCGCTTGGTGCGATGATCGAAATTCCCGCCGCGGCGTTGGCGGCGGATACCTTGGCGCGCGACAGTGATTTCTTTGCCATCGGCACCAACGACCTGACGCAATATACCCTGGCGATTGACCGTACCGATGATCAGGTGGCGGGCATGTTTGATCCGTTGCATCCGGCTGTGCTGCGCCTGATCCGTGATGTGATCAAGGTTGCCCGCGAACGCGATATACCGGTTAGTGTCTGTGGTGAAATGGCCGGTGATCCGCGTTATGTGCCGCTTTTCATCGGGTTTGGCTTGCGTAACCTTTCGATGTCGCCGGTCAATCTGTTGCTGGTCAAACAGCGCCTGCGCCGCCTTGATAGTCGCAATTCCGAACATCAGGCCAACCGCGTCATGGAACAATGGGATTCTGCCCGGATCGCCATGATGCTTGATGACTTCAACGATCTCGCCTGAAAAATCCCGTTCCTCATAGCTTGTTGTGATCGGCATCTGTCCCAACATAGGGGACAGTTTTGTCCGCGCTTATTCCTGGTTTCCTGCTGCAAAAAAGGCCGGGATTTCAAGGCATGGGCATCTTTGAACCGGTTCGGTTTTGCCCGGAATGCAAATTCCGTCAAAAAAGGACTTGAAAACGATATAAAGATATCTTTATATGTGGCCTATAGCGATCAGGGAAATGATCGCAACAGAATTCTTCGGCGTATCGGCAGGATGGAAATTCCATGCGGATGCGCCATTCCTGTTTGATTGGAGACGATATGTCGAACTTTACCGATTACAAGGTCGCTGATATCTCGCTGGCCGGTTGGGGCCGCAAGGAAATCGCGATTGCCGAAACCGAAATGCCGGGCCTGATGGCGCTGCGCGATGAATATGGCGCGGCCAAGCCGCTTGCTGGCGCGCGCATCGTCGGCTGCCTGCACATGACCATTCAGACCGCAGTTCTGATTGAAACCCTGACGGCACTCGGCGCAGAAGTTCGCTGGTCTTCGTGCAACATCTTCTCCACCCAGGATCAGGCTGCTGCGGCGATCGCGGCTGCTGAAATCCCGGTATTTGCCTGGAAAGGCGAGACCGAGGAAGAATTCTGGTGGTGCATCGAGCAGACCATTTCCGGTCCGAACGGCTGGAAGCCGAACCTGATCCTTGATGATGGCGGCGACGTTACCCAGCTGATCCACGACAAGTATCCGGAACTTCTTGAAGACATCAAAGGTCTGTCGGAAGAAACCACCACCGGTGTGCATCGCCTCTATGAAATGGCGAAAAAAGGCACGCTTAAGGTCCCGGCGATCAACGTCAATGACTCGGTCACCAAGTCGAAATTCGACAACCTGTATGGCTGCCGTGAGAGCCTTGTTGATGGCATCAAGCGCGCAACCGACGTCATGGTTGCCGGCAAGATCGCCGTTGTTGCCGGTTTCGGCGACGTGGGCAAAGGTTCGGCCGCGTCCATGCGCAGCCAGGGCGCACGCGTTCTGGTAACCGAAATCGATCCGATCTGCGCATTGCAGGCCGCGATGGAAGGTTACGAAGTCACCACCATGGAAGATGCAGCCCCGGTTGGCGACATTTTCGTCACCACCACCGGTAACATCGACATCATCACGCTTGACCACATGCGTGCGATGAAAGACCGCGCAATCGTTTGCAACATCGGTCACTTCGATTCCGAAATCCAGATCGGTTCGCTGCGTAACTACAAGTGGGACAACGTCAAGCCGCAGGTCGACGAAGTCGAATTCCCGGATGGCAAACGTCTGATCGTTCTGGCCGAAGGCCGTCTGGTCAACCTTGGTTGCGCAACCGGTCACCCGAGCTTCGTGATGTCGGCATCCTTCACCAACCAGGTGCTGGCTCAGATCGAACTGTGGAAAAACCACGCGAACTACGAAAACAAGGTTTACGTCCTGCCGAAACACCTTGATGAGAAAGTTGCAGCCCTGCACCTTGATCGTCTTGGCGTGAAACTGACCAAGCTGTCGTCCGAACAGGCCGAATATATCGGCGTTCCGCAGGCTGGTCCGTTCAAGCCGGATCACTACCGCTATTAATTGGCGCTACTAATTGGCAGCTGCCGATTTGCATCAAAGCCGGTCTGTTCATTCAGACCGGCTTTTTTGGTGTCCAGATACAATGCAAGTTGTTAGAAGCATTTTAATCTTGTCAGACGGATGGCGGCCATGCCCCAGCTTGAAATCGAATATTCTGCTCAACTGCCCATCAAGGATGAATTGTCCAAGCTGGCGGTCGATCTGCATTACGTGATCGCCCGCGAGGCCGATGCGGAACTGAGTTCTTTCAAGACCCGGATTACGCCGCTGGAAAATGTCGTGATAGGTGATGGCGATCCGAAAAACGCCATGGTGCATCTTGATATCCGGCTTCTGTCAGGCCGGATCAATGCGGTGAAATTCGCCACGGGCGAGGCCGCCCTTGCCGCACTCATTGACCGGCTGGAATGGCTGGTTGGCGATTATCAGGTGCAATTCACCGTCGAGGTGCATGACCTTGATCGGGAAAACTATTTCAAGCATGTCACTGACGGCCCCCGCGCGGCCTGATTGCGCCGCCACGTTTCCCGGGTGATTACATCAGAAGCGCTTCGTGGATTGGATGATCCGGGCCATAGCGATCATTAAGCAACTTTATCAATTCACGCGAAAAGCCCTTGCCAGCATCAAGCAGGGATCGCAATTCCGTATCATTGCGATCATGCGGACCAACACCATCAAGGCGCGCACGCACTTCCGGATCGGAAAGTTCGCGCAGGAAACGGTCATAAAGTTCCAGTGCCGGCAGGCTTTTTTCGCCAAACACGGTTTGCAGGCGCGTGATCGGTGGCAGCTGTAAAAGTTCGGACAGTTTTTCGCGTTTGCCGGCATAATCCCGGCCGGCGGTTTCGGCTGCTGCGATAATGCCGCCGAAATAAAGCATCTTGCGCGAGAAAACCAGTTTCAGCCGCCGGGGTGCCCAGGCCTTGCTGGCGTCGCCTTCGCGGGTCTTGATTTCAAAATCGACGCTGATGGTGCGGTAATAGCGGATCACGTCATTGACCAGAAAACGCGCAATGGAATCACGTGTGACGGAGCTTGTGACGTAATTGGCGATCAGATCGTCAAAGAATTTACGCTTGCCCGCCTCGTTATACAGCCACTCACATTCCAGCAGGAACAACAGCCGCCGCGTGGTGATCGAGTTGGTATCGCCATCAAGCCCGATACGATTAACCAGTTCCTCAGCCGTGATATAGGACGAAAACGGGCCGTTTACCGCCGGCTTCTTGGTGACCATCTTGCCAAGGATGTCGGCGACCTGTTGGTGCGGCGCCTGACTGCGTTCGGCCTCGCGGCCAATGATGAAGTAATCCAGATCGGATTGATCGGATGCTTCATGCCGCCCATAGGACCCGGTTACCACCACGCAAAATGTATCGCCCGACAGGCTTTTACCCAATGCTTCGCGCATCTCGGCCAGACGGGTGGCCGAGTAGTGCTGATTGGTTGCGATGGTTTTCGGTAACAAGATCGGGACAGCCTCTTGGTGCGACTCGTTGATATCCGAGTATCTGCCTAATGGTTAAAGATTAAAACCACGTTTAACTGATATGGCACTGTCCAATTAAGCTGATTGACAGTTTTATGGGCGCGGCAGATATTTTTCGCGCTTGTTCAATATCTTGAACCTTCTGCGTCCCCCTTGACCACGAAAGTTTTCCCATCATGGACATTTCCGATCTGCCGTTCGGTACAACCGACTGGTCTGCGATTGAACCGACCGAACATAGCGGTGAAACCGGCATGGCGACCTGGCGAACCCGCCACTTTGGCCCGATCCGTGTGCGAATGGTGCAATATTCCGCTGGGTATCTGGCGGATCACTGGTGTTCCAAGGGGCACATTTTATTGTGTCTTGAAGGCGAACTGGTGACCGAGCTTGAGGATGGCCGGACCTATGTCCTGAAACCGGGTATGAGCTATCAGGTGGCAGATAACGCAGAGGCACATCGTTCCTCAACCGAAACCGGCGCGACCCTTTTTGTCGTTGATTAAAAAGGTTCTGCCTTAATCAAACAGGCTGGCCGCGGCGGCCTGCTGGGCCGGATCGGTCAGGCTGCCGACACGGCGCAGGAAGGAATGCTTTTCCTCGTAATAGCGTTTTGACAGATCGGCAAAGCAGCGGACTTCGACATCGGTATTGATGTGGAATTCACGCCGCGGCACCTTGGCCTCGTGCAGGTCAAAGCTGCTGGCCGATGCGCTTAGTTGATGGTCGACAACATCGGCAACGCCATCAAGCTCGATCCGGTTTTTCAGACTATGCAGGAACTTCTTGAACGGCGGATGGCTGTTTAAGAACGCCTTTTCGGTCAGCAGGAAGTCATCGGCGGCAAAGTCCGGTGCATTTTTGACAACAAATTCGCGGCACAGATGGTCGGTGGCAAAGCACATCGGACCAAAGATGAAATTGCGATAGATGTCTTCTTTCAGCTGCCAGAACTTGTCGAGACGTTTGAGTGAATCTGCATCAAGTTTCACCGCCGCCTCAAGCAACAGGCGCGGGTGGCAATGCACATGGTTGGGATGGACATACGTCTTGGTGCGACTGATGCCCTCCAACGTGTCGATATTCACCGGGCCGGAAAACAGGGCGGCATGCGGGTGATCGGACTTCTTCGATAAAAGCGCGATCACTTCATCCGGGTCGACACCATGTTTGACCAGCAAATGATTAACCGACAGATCAAGATCGACCTCGCCGGTGATGATCTGGTTGGTCAATTGATGGTGGTTGCGGTTAAAGCGGCGCGCGAATTCCGGCTCCAGCGTATGGGAAAACGGGCCGTGGCCGATGTCATGCAACAGGGCGGCTGCGCCCAGAAGGTCGCAATCGGCATCCGATAATCCCATCAAGCGGCAATAACGTTGCGACAGCAATGCGACGCCAATCGTGTGGTCATAGCGCGAATGACGGATATTGGCCGGGCGTCCGTTGGGGTGGAACAGATAATCAATGGCACCCAAAAACGAGATTTCGCGCAACCGTTCAAAGGCGGGTGATGCGATCAGTTTTTTGTGCAAGGGCCGGTCAAAGGCCGAGGCGATCTGGGCGCGTTTGAAATGGTAGTTATATTGCGGCACATCGCGAAACAGCAGTTCCCATTCGGCGATGTCATCGGCATTGAAATTGGTATCAAACAGATCGCCGATTTCGGGTGCCGGTTTTGCCGCCGCCTTGAGCACGGCAGAGTCCTTTTGTGGCGCGGCCTGCTTGGGCTCTGCGCGCTGGGCAAAAAGGTCTAGCTGCGGTTTTGGGCTCATTTTAGGAATGGTTGATGCGCTCAGTTGAGAATGTGTGTCCCGCAGACATAAACGGAATCACCGGCCATGTCATTGCGGTTTTTCGTAGGGCCTAAACTCATTCACATAATCGATCCGGTCTCCCGTATTTGTATGGATACGCGAAGCAAAACCGCAGGAAGATATACATCTTTCAAGGTTTTGCGACAAAGTAGCCCTTACAAATACGGGTGATCCGAAGGACAACTGATATGAGAGAAAGCCTCTGCGTCAAATCCCTTGGCCGGGGACGACCCCGCCCTGCGGTCTTTTCCTTGTCTTTTCTCTCATATCAGTTGCCGGACCGGTCATGTGAATGAGTTTAGACCCTAAGATTTCGCCATGAAATACGCCACCAGACAAGCCTGTTGCCGTAATGATGTGAAACGGTGGTAAAAGCACGGCGTTTTCACCATAATAATAGCTCATAAACACAAACGGTTAACAACACGTGACACGGCGAGCATCCGAACAGGCATCCACACAGCTTTGCGCAGGCAAAAAGACAGTGGCGATCATGCGCAGACTGTCTGATTTGGCGCGCCTGGCCTTTTGGCGCAGCACGGGTGCGATGGTTGCCTCGTTTGGTCTTTCGGCGAGTGCGCAGGCCCAGGAAAAATTTCGCCTCAATACCACAACCAATGCAGCCGAGGGCGCGACTCCCGCAGTGGCCCAGGCCGACGGCATTGGTGCCACGATTTTCGGAAGCCTGGCGGGCCTAAGTGACCGCGACTGGCTGGTTGTTGGTTTGGCGGCCGTCGGTGGTGCGGCGATTGCCGGTTGGGTTGGTTGGCGGCTGTCGCTGCGCATGCGCCGTCACCTCGAAGAAGTCGAAGATCACGAACATGAACTGGCAGGCGAGACAGAGCTTTTCACCCAGCTTTTATTTGCCGGACCCGACCCGGTTTACTATTGGAGCCGCCATGGCTTTGCCGAGGGGGCCAGTCCGTCGCTCAAACGGGCCTTCCAGCTGGGTCAGGATGGACGCTTTCCCGATCTGCTTGATCTGTTGCGTGATGAAGATGCCGCAGCGCTCAAGGAACGGGTGCGGAACCTTAAAACCGGCCATGATCGGTTCGAGCTGTGGATTACCACCGTCGATGAGCGCAAATTCCACGTCACCGGCATGGCCGCGCGCAAGGACCGGTCATCGGACGTTCTGGCGCACGGTTTGTGGTTCCGCGATGAAACCCGCCATTCGCGCGAACGCGAAAATCAGTTTGGCGATTTTCAGCTGCTTAAACACGAAGTATCGGGCCTGCGGCAGTTGCTTGATAGCTTGCCCTTCCCGGTCTGGCGCCGCGATAGCGAACTTCGCCTGATTGATTGCAACATCGCCTATGCCGATGCGGTCGAATATCAAACCATCGAGGATGCCCTGGCCGCACAGGCCGAAATTGGTGCGGGGGTGATTCCCGATCACGGGCGATCATTGGCGGCATCGGTTCAGCGCAATAATGAAAGCCTGACCCGCGATTTCCATGTTGTCATTCGGGGTGATCGCAAATTGCTGCGCATTACCGAAATGCCGGGTGGGGCGGCGAACGAGCCCGATGGCCTGATCGGTTTTGCGATTGATTGCACCCCGGTCGAAGAATTGCAGTCTGATCTGTCGCGCCATATTCGCGCCCATGCCGAGGTGCTTGAAAACCTGGGCACTGCGATTGCGGTGTATGGCGGGGATAAGGGGCTGATCTTCTTTAACACCGCCTTCACCAAGCTTTGGGATCTTGATGATGAATGGCTCTGGACCGAGCCAACCCATGATGATGTTTTGCGGCGTCTGCGCGATGAACGCAAACTGCCCGAAGTCACCGATTTCGCCCAGTTCCGCCATACCGAGAACCAGCGCTTTACCGATCTTCTGAAACCTGAAGAAGACCTGATGCATTTGCCAAATGGCATGACGTTGCGTCGCTTTATCTCGCCCCATCCGTTTGGCGGGCTGATGTTTGTTTATGAAGATGTCACCGACAAGCTGGTCCTGGAAAGTTCCTACAACACCCTGATCGCGGTCCAGCGTGAAACGCTTGAAAGCCTGCACGAGGCGGTTGGCGTGATCAGTGGCGATGGGCGTTTGCGGCTGTATAACCATGGCTTTGCCGATCTTTGGGGCCTTGAAAGCACCTTCCTTGATGTCGCGCCGCATCTGGGCGACGTGGTCGAGAAATCCAAGGATTACTGGCGCGAACGCGATGACTGGGAAAAGTTCAAAAACCGCATGGTCGCGCGGATCACCAACCACGAACCGATGAATGGCCGGTTGGAACGGGCCGACAATTCGATTGTTGATTTTGCCATTGTGCCGCTGCCCGACGGGGCGGTGATGATGTCCTATATCGATGTCACCGATACCATCCGGGTCGAACGTGCGCTGCGTGAACGTAACGAGGCCCTGCGCACCGCCGACCAGATGAAGTCGGACTTCATTTCCACCGTATCGCGCGAACTGACCAAGCCGCTGGATCACATCAATGGCGAGTCTGATCGACTGATCCCGCACCTGACTGGCAATGTGGCGCGCTCGGTCGAAACCATCCGGACCGAAGCACAAAGCATGCTAGCACTTGTCGATGACATGCGCGATCTGGCAACGCTTGGATCCGGGCAGGTCGCACTTGAACTTGATACCGTCGACCCACGGCGTTTGCTGCGCTCACTCGAAGCCCTGACACGGGCGCGCTTGGCGGAGCTGAACGTGTCGCTGCGCCTTTATTGTTCGCGCCAAATTGGCTGGATGGTGGCCGATGAACGGCGCCTGAAACAGGCCTTGTTCATTCTGGTGACCAATGTGCTGCGCACAGCACCCGAAGGCAGCGAGGTTTCCGTGGTGGCAAAGCGCAGTGGCGAGGATATCGAAATTTCGATCTCGCTCTCGGACGAAGCCCCGCAACCGATGTTGTTTGAAGGCCTGCGCGAAGGCGAGTCCCCGTCGGCCCGCAGGGCCCTTGGCATGGCGATGGTGCGCGCCGTTGTCGAAATCCATGGCGGGCGGGTGAAGATCAGCCGCGATGGCCGCAAGATCGCCTGCATCTTGCCCGCGGGCGAGGAAAGTGATCTCGGCTAAGGCCGCAGATCCGTCAGACAGACATGAAAAAGGCGCCGTCTGGCGCCTTTTGCTTTGCTGGATTGATCATGGTTGATCAGACCGTAAACGGCACGTCCTTACCGGCAACATACGCATCGATGTTATCAAGCGCGCGGAAACCCATGGCATTGCGGGTTTCAACCGTGGCCGAACCCAGATGCGGCAGCAGGAAGGTGTTGGCAAGGTCGCGATAGGCCGGTTCGATATTCGGCTCACCGGCAAAAACATCGAGGCCCGCCGCGGTCAGTTTGCCGGATTTCAGGGCAGCAATCAGGTCCTGATCATTGACGACATCGCCGCGCGCGGTGTTCACGATGATCGCGCCATCGGGCAGCTTGGCAATGAAGTCTTCATTGACCATGCCGCGCGTTTCGGGCGTTGACGGGCAATGCAGCGACAGGAAATCACAATGGGGCAAAAGGCCCTCGATACTGTCGTGATAGGTCGCGCCCATTTCCTGATCGGCGGGCAACTGGCGGCGGTTGTAATAATGGATGTCCATGTCAAACCCGCGCGCGCGTTTGGCGACTGCCTGACCAATGCGGCCCATGCCAACGATGCCGAGTTTCTTGCCCGTGACTTGCGTGCCCATCAGATGGGTCGGACGCCAGCTTGACCAGGTGGCGTTGCGGACTTCGGCCTCCCCCTCGCTGGCACGGCGGGCAGCCCCAAGGATCAGAAGCCAGGCAATATCGGCGGTGGCATCGGTCAGCACCCCCGGGGTGTTGCCAATGATCACGCCCTTTTTCCTGGCCGCCGCCAGGTCGATATGATCGGTCCCGACCGAGAAGGTGGCGATGATTTTCACACTATCGGAAAGATGATCGAAAAATTCGGCATCAATCGGATCGCCAACCGAAACAAGGGCGGCATCGGCACCATGACACAGCGCCAGGATTTCGGCCCGGGTCAGGGGATCGTCATCTTCCTGGGTGCGGATGTCGTAACTTTCAGCCGCACGCTTGGCGACGGCATCGGGCAATCGGCGGGTGACGGCAAGAACGGGTTTCATGATGGGGTTTCTCCCTGAAGCGATTTTGTTTTTAAGTTTTCAATTGTTCTAGAATAACTGCCCGACGGCCAGACGGATACCGATTGATGTGATCACCAGCGACAACAGGAAGTCAGCCAGAACAATCGTGCTCGCGGTCGGGATCGGGACCGACAGGGTCAGCTTTGCGATATAGACGCCATACACAAGCGTTGCGATCACCGCGATAAAGACAAAGCCACCAGCGCCGAGCGACGGGAACAAAACACCCAGCATCAAGGCCGCCAAATACAGCCCCATCTGAAGCACGCTTGCCCAGTTATAGACCGTGATAAACGCGATATAGCGTTCGGCACGGCCCAGCATCGGGATGACTTGGAACATGATCAGCGGAAAGGCGACCCATTTGATGACATAGGCAATGACTTCGACCAGCATATAACGCATCGCCGGGAAGTCGTCCGGGGCATCGAAAATGTCGTTCCAGCGCAACATCGCAAAGGCCGGAAACACAATCACTGCCGCCAGAAACGAACGCCAGAATCCCTCGATTGAAAAATTAAAAAATCCAAGTCCCTGGGTATCGCCACGGACAAGACGCCATGTGCCGTAAAGGGCGCGCAGGGTTTCGCTGGAGGTGTTCATTTAGGGCTTGTTTCCGGGCTGTGGGGCAAAGCAGACATGAATGTGTCTAGCAGTCTGTTGGCAACAGTCCAACAGCTTATCCCCGAATGCCCGTCCTTCACAAGGTGGGGTTGCCAAACGTCTTTTTCTTGCACGGGTCATCGGGCCCTTGAGACGGCAAAACGAGGTGGCGGGATCAGGATGACGGACAATACGGACGAAGAATATGCGTTGCGCTTGTCCTATCTTGAAAAAACCGATCCCAACTCGCTGGCGGTGGCGCGGCTGTATCTTGAAATGGCCAGCAACCACAGCCCCGATCAGCGCGAAGAAGCATTGGCGCTGTTTGATGCCGCCGATGCAATTTTCGCGCTGCATTTGCCGACGGCACGTGATGCGGCGGTGGCGGGTCTGGCACTAAGTCTTAATAACCGGGCCGCGCTTGAGATTGAGGCCGGTGAATGGGACTGGGCGGTGGATGCCGCCTGTCAGGCTGTCGAACTGCGTCAGGATCGCTTGCGCAATTGTGTCGGGCGCAAGGATGACAAGGAACGTCTTGATCTGGGCTATTCACTGGCTGCCCTCGTGCTGGCCCTGCAAGGGGCGGGGAAGCTTGATCTGGCGCGGGATGCGGCATGCGATGCGGTCGAAGTGCTGGGCGCCTTTGCCGGGATGCGCAATCAGGATGCGTTTGTCCTTTTGACCAAGCTGATCTGTATCTATGCCGATCTGTGTAACCAGACGGGTCAGTTGCCTGATGCCAATGTTTTGTTGCCGCTAGCCAAGGCGTTTTACTCTGCGCGCGGCAAATCCTGAGCAAAGAAAAACGGCCACAAGGAAGTTTCCCTGTGGCCGTTCCAATTCATGGATTGATTGATCAGCGCGTACTTGCCACCGACCAGGTCAATGTCACTTCACCATTTGCCGGAACTTCGATGTCCCAGCTGATCTGGCCGGGTTGGTCGCGTTCGTGCTTGTGGCTTTCGGCCGTGACTTTCCAATCCGTTGGCAGGTCTTCACGGACGGTGACGGTTTCGACACGGTCGCTGGTATTGCGGATGGTCCATTTCAGATCGGCCTTAATGGCGTCTGGCAGGTTGGGACGTGCCTTGCGGTCAAACGAGGTGACATTCCGCGTGCCATTCAGGTCGCTGGCCTTGCCCAGACGCAGGGTCGCATCACGGCCAACCGGGGTCAGCGAAATCATGTCTTCGGAAAGATAGCCGGTATCGCCTGCCGGGGTTTGGGCATAGATGCGCACAATGCCATCCGGCCACGGGCTTTTGGCGTCTTTGCCGCCTTCATTGGTGATGTCGATTTCAAGATCCGGGCGGACGAAGTCGTTGGTGTCATTTTGCGCCATGTTATAGACGCTGCTTGATGCCTGGAAGATCGCGTGGCGTTTGACCGGCAGGATTTGCGGATCAAGCAACGGCAAAATGACCGTATCGCCATCCTGCATCGAAAGGCCGTCAAACGGGCCATAAACATGCAGGTTTTCAAAACTTGCCCGGTCGGGTGCGCCAGCAGAAGGTGCGGCACCATCGGCCATGGCCGACATCATCATTTCGGTGCGCGCGGCCTTGGCCATCGGGGGCTGTTGTACCCGGTTGGGGTCACCTGCGACCAGGCGCAAGGACGCATTGTCATAATCGCTGCCCGATCCGTTCATGACCTTGGCGATTGCTGTTAGTTTCAGGCTGTTTTCCGCACGGTCGTAATAGGCGGTATAGGACGTGTTCCAACCGATCCCGCCCAGAAGATAGGCCATGGATATGTGATCAAGCGCGGTACCGGTCGCGATATCGGCATCAAGGGTCGGGCTGGTGGTAAAACCATCGGGCAGTTCGGAAACAATCACCTGATCAAGCGGCACCTGTTCCAAACCGGCATCGGTTTCAATCAGGGCAACATGGCTTATCGCGACAAGGGTGCCTTCAATCAGGTCATCGTCACGGCGAATGGTGACTGTCTTGCCGATCTGATCGCGCACAAGGGCATCAATGGCGTTTGATCCGTTGCCGCGGTTGCGCAAGGACGTCCAGACAAGATCGGCATCCTTGGCAGTGCCCAGCAGGAAGGAGTCATTCATGATGGTCTGCGGCAGACCATCAATGCGAAGCGTGCTTTGGCCTGCGGGAATGGCCGCATCGCGTTTTTCGGTAATCAGCGACAGGTTGCCGGGATAAACCGTCAGCTGCAGGCTGGTGCGGTTGTCGGCTGATAGTCCAACGGACGGGCTTTGCGCGCGGGCAGGCTCAGCATCCGGTCCGAAAAATACTGCTGATCCCAACAAGGCGGCGAGTGCAAAACGATTGCGCAATGCTGCTGTCATTCCCGATCCCTTTTGTCTTGATGAAGTGGGGCTATGCAATTTGCTCTGATTGCCACCTTTGCGTGAAAAGATGGCAGGATCAAGGACATGCAGGGGTAATTTCAGGTTAGACGCATAAATACGTGGCGCCAATGCACACAAACGTTGGCTGGCGCAATTCGATGCGCAGCAAAACGTCAGAATCCGAAGATGGGGCTTATGCTTAGCTCAGAACGTGGTGGAAGGAATATCCACCGACCTCGGGCAGGTGATGCTGGTAGGCAGCCTGACGGGCGGTATCAATGATGATCGGCGCGCGCAGATTGACCGACATGCTGACCGGGCCATCATCGGGCTTGTGCAGGGTCACAATCAGCAACACCGCGCCATCTTCCTTTTTGATGCCGTGAATGCCAAAGCCCTGTTCAAGGTGTTCGGGCCGGATCGTATCGCTTTCTAGGTTATAGGGCGCAACGATAAAGGCCAGTTCCGGTTCGGTCAGGCATTGCATCAATAGAAACGCATTGCCGCTTTCACCCGGGAAGCTGGCAAGGGCAAAGACGTTATGATCAGGAAAGCCCTTAAGCCCGGCCGGGAAGTAAATGGCCTTGTCCCACGCAAATTCGCGTTCGCCAAACAGGGTGGTCAGTTTTACGGCGGACGGGACGGGCCCCTTGGCCGTCGGGTTCGCGCCTTTTTCGGTCGCCATCGCGTCCTCCTGCTGATCCGTTTTCATACTGCACCAGAAATATCAAAGCACTTTGGATTGGTTTGCCGGATATTCAAGGGCTTGGCAGACCGGAAGACATTCTATTAGCAGTTTATTTAGCAGCCGTTAAAGCGGACCCCGACAGGTTCACTAAACCCTTTGACCTGAATTGTTTGCGTTTGTGCATAACGGGCAAGAAGGATCGGTCCGGCGACCGGGGCCTCCTTGCGCAGGCGGTTGGCGAATTGTTCGCTCATGACCGTATCGCTGCCAAGTTCGCGGGTTGCCTTTTCAAGGCGGGCGGCAAGGTTGACCGTGGCCCCGATGACGGCGGGCGTGACCGCCTCGCGTTGGCCGATGTCGCCGACAACGGCCGGGCCGAAATTAAGGCCGACCCCGATTTCAAGCGGTTCGCCGCCATTTGCCGGGGCCCGGGCCTGCCATTCGGCGACCTGGGCGATGATTGCCTGTGCGGCACAAAATGCATTGGCTGCCGGGTTTTCAAGATCGTCGAAGGCTGCGAAACTCGCCATCACCGCATCACCGATATATTTTTCGACAATGCCGCCATAAGCACCGATTTGCGATGTTGCGATGTGATGGAACTGGTTTAGGAACCGCATGACTTCCTGCGGGTCGCGCTTTTCGGCAAAGCGTGAAAAGCCAATAACATCGGCAAACAGAATAACGCATTCGCGGCGTTCACCCACACGGATCGGTTCATCACGATCGGCCAACTGATCGGCAAGGGCAGTCGGGAAATATCGCGCCAGATTACCATGCGCACGTTCGGATGCGGCGGACTGGTTGATCAACACCCGCAAACGCGAAACCATCACCGCACAGGCTAATGTAAAGACGATGACAATAATCACCTGTTCGGCAAGGGCCGAGATATCGACAAATTCCGGCAGGTTATAGGTATCGATGATTTCTTGCTGGCTGGGGTTCCATTCATCGCCGAAATGCTGGGAAACGATCACGCCGGGCCGCGTCATCAGCCACCAGATCGCCCCGCACCATGACGCAAACAACCAGAAGCCGAACCACAGGATCAGGCGCGGCGAAAAGGTCATGATGATGATTGCCATCATGATCATCGAAAAGACCACGCCACGGTCGCGCACGACAAATCCATATAGCCATGCCGGATGATCCAGCAACGGATTAAGCGGATCAGGCACAACCGAGACATAGACAATCAGAACCGCATCAATCACCGCCAGCAGATAGATCATCCAGTATGATTTGCCGCCGCGAAAGGCGACGAAAAGCTGAACAAACACGCCGGGAATGAACCAGCCGAGGACCTCAAGCAATGTGTAAAGCTTGCCAGTCGGCGAATCAGGTTTGCTAAACAAAAGCAGGATGAACGCCAGAAGGCAGATGCGTAAGAAGGCAACAAGGATCAGCCCGCGCTTTTCTTCGCGGGCGACAAGGCGTTCAAAAATTGACTCGGAAGGCTCAGTTTTTGACGGCATCAGCAAGAAGTTGTTTCAGCCCTTCGCTGTCCTTGACGACCAGTCGACCATCACGGCGCGTGATCATCCCCTGTTTTTCAAGTTCGCGCAGCTTCTTGTTCACCGCTTCACGGGTCACACCCAGCATCAGACCCAATTCCTGCTGCGACAGCGGAAGTGCGATGCGAATGCCTTCCGGGTCCGGGCCGCCATGACGTTCGGCCAGCCACAGGATGCGTTTGATCAGACGTGCGGTCAGATCAAGGAAGTTGGCATCTTCAAGCAGGTCACTGACCCAACGCAGGCGACGGCACAAAAGGGCGGTGATGTGACGGCGCAGCGGAGCTTCACGGTCAAAGATTTCAAAGAAGTCATCGCGCGAAATGAAAAGTGTCCGGGTCGGGCCAACCGCCCGTGCGGTCGCTGTGCGCGGTTCGCCATCCAGCAATGCGATTTCGCCAAATACCGCACCGGGGGCCAGAACGTTAAGCACGATTTCCTTGCCGGTTTCCGAAACCGATGAAATGCGAACCTTGCCGGCCTCGACCGCATACAGCCCGTCTGCCGGTGCACCCTTTTCAAACAGCAACTGACCATCGTCAAACCGGCGGACAGTCGCCTGGTTTGACAGTTGCTCCAACAGTTCGGGGTCCAGATCCTCAAACAGGAAGCTGCCTGCCAGAATGCGCGAAGCAATCTTCGCAAGTTGCGGTGATTTTGGGCCGGTTACACTGTTCACGGGGTTCACTTTGAAAATGGTTTCGTTTCAGCGGGCGAATCGCAGAATTCGAATGCCAAAGTAGCACAAATATCCTGCTTTACAGCAAGCTGTTTTGCAATTGGCATCTGGCCATTGCATCTGTTGCCAAGTCACTGGAATGCTTGTGATGCGACAAGGTTTTTTGATGTCACTGGTTTGAAATTCAGACAGCCCTCCCCCAAGCTTATAGATGTTAAAGCATCGCTTTTTGGCAGGAATTTGACAGAGAGATCGGGGCTGGCCGCAGAAAATGGTAACGATCTGAATGGGTCCGAAGGCCTTATTTTACGCGGCTCACAGGTAAAATATAGAACATTTGACAAAATCTCCTATGTTTTTTAAATTATCCTAATTCCGAACAGGGACCGCCCAAGAACAAGAGTGTCAAAAGCAACCACGGTCCGCGGATGTCGTTTTATATCGGGAGGAAGAAATGAAGATGATTTCCAAAGGTGCCTTGTTTGGCGCCGCTTCAATGGTCGCCGCGTCATTTGGTTTTAACGCGCAGGCAGCCGATGTGACCCTGAACTTTGCCCATGTTGACCCGGCAGAGTGGACCACCTCGAAAAAAGGTGCAGCGTCACAGGTCTTTAAAAACATTGTCGAAGCAGAATCGGCTGGCCGTATTGAGGTCGCTCTGTTCCCGGCCGGTGCGCTGGGCGGTGAAACTGATCTGCTGCAGAATACCCAGGACGGTACGCTTGCCATGTCGATGGTATCGGGTCCGTTCTCCAAGGTCTGCCCTGAGGCAGCCGTTCTTGATATCCCTTATGTTTTCCCGAATGCCAACGTTGCCTGGAACGTTCTGGATGGTGATTTCGGCAAGGAACTTGCCGCGCACTGCCTGGAAAAAACCGGTCTGCGTACGCTGGCCTATGGTGAAACCGGTTTCCGTAACTTCACCAACTCCCAGCGCGCAATTTCCGAGCCGAAAGACATGGAAGGCTTGAAAATTCGCGTCATGACCGTTCCGCTGTTCGTGGAAATGGTCAAGGCACTTGGTGGCGAACCGACCCCGATTCCGTGGCCGGAAGTTCCGACCGCACTGACCACCGGCACGGTGGACGGTCAGGAAAACCCGATCAGCGTGATCTATGCCAACAAGTTCTATGAAATGCAGAAATACCTGACGCTTGACCGTCACGTGTATGGCACCGACTTCATCGTGATCAACGAAGCAATCTATCAGAACCTTTCCGAGGCTGATCAGGCACTTCTGCGTCGCGCAGCCGGTGTTGCATCGAACGTTGGCCGTGCGGTTCAGCAGTTCAACTCTGCCGAAGGCGTTGCCAAACTGGCAGAGGAAGGCATGGAAGTAACCACGCCGACCGCCGAACAGCTCAAGATGTTCCGTGATGCCGCTCAGCCGGCAGTCATCGAATGGCTTTCGGGCGAGATCGATGCTGCATGGATCGAAAAACTGCAAACTGCCGTTTCCGAAGCTGAAGCTTCAATGTAATCGGTGTTTGGCGGGTCGGGTGCTCCTCCTTGCGCCTGACCTGCCCTTTTTTCCCGCCACCGTGCTTATAAAAGCATAATAATTTTCAGAGCGATCCGGGGGAACCCATGCAACGCACCGAGAATGCTTACAAGCGTTTGCTCGCCGGACTTTCGGGATTAAGTATCCTAATTGTTTTTGGTGTCGTTTTTGCCGGCAGTGTCAGCCGATATCTGTTTTCTTCCCCGCTGCAATGGAGCGAAGAAATCGCGAAATACGCGATGATCTATGGCTGCATGTTCGGTGTGGCCTATGCCTATCTGCAGGGTACCCAGATCACTTTCAGCATTGTTGTTGATACCATTCCCGCACGCAGCCGCCGCAAGCTCGCAATCATTGTTGATGCCGCGACGCTGGTGCTGGGCGGTATCCTTGCCTATGCAGGTTATGTATTTGCCGCCAAGCGCGGCGGTATTGTTGCCTCGGGCATCGGCATTCAGATGTATTGGGCGCAAATCGCCATCACTGTTGGTGGTGTTTGTCTGGTGATTGCCGCCATTTTGCGCCTTGCATCTTGTCTGAATAAGAATTCCACCGGGGGTGAAGCATGATTACCGGCGTCACCCTTCTGGCACTGCTTGCGATCGGTGCACCGGTTGCCTTTGCGATCGCGCTTGGCATTGTCGCCTATATCAGTACCGGCACGTTTGGCATTGATCTTCTGCCGCAGCGTATTTTTGCCGGGATGGACAGCTTTACCATTCTTGCCATTCCGCTGTTTGTTCTGGCCGGCGAGTTGATGAATGCCAGTGGCATCACATCGCGTGTGATCAATCTGGCCAATGCACTTGTAGGCCATGCCAAGGCCGGTCTTGCCCAGGTCAATATCTGGTCCTCGGTGATCTTTGCCGGTCTTTCGGGATCTGCGGTTGCTGATACATCCGCAATTGGCCGTATCTTTATTCCGTCGATGGAAAAGGAAGGCTATCCGCGTGATTTTGCCGCCGCCCTGACGGCTGCATCATCGGTCATCGGTCCGATCATTCCGCCCAGCATTCCGGTGATTATCTATGCGCTGATCACCACCAATGTGTCGGTGCCGGCCTTATTCCTTGCCGGGATTGTGCCCGGTGTTTTGCTGGCGATTGCGTTGTCGGTTTATGTGCGCTTCTTTGTCAAAAACCACGCCAAGCCGCGCGAACGCATGAATATGGGCGAGAAGCTCAAGGCGATCTGGAACGGCCTTATTCCGCTGTTCATGCCGGTCTTTGTCATCGGCTCGATCCTTGCTGGCATCGTCACCCCGACCGAGGCGGCAAGCTTTGCTGTGTTCTATGCACTGGTTGTTGGCCTGTTCGTATTCCGGGAACTGAAACCGGGCGATCTGCCGGCAATTTTCGCAGGTGCGATGCGCGATTCATCAAGCATCCTGATCATCATGGCAACGGTGGCGGCGGCAAACTGGTTCATGACCTTTGCCGGTATTCCACAGACCGTCAGCAAGTTCGTTCTGGGCTATGTCGACAGCCCGGTCACCTTCCTGATCCTGATCAACCTGATGCTTTTGGCGGTTGGTCTGGTGCTTGAAGGGATTGCTGCGATGCTGGTGCTGGTGCCGATCCTGCATCCGATCGCGATCAGCCTTGGCATTGATCCGACCCATTTCGGGATCATCGTGATCTTTAACCTGATGATCGGCCTGATTACGCCGCCGATGGGATTGTGCTTGTTTGTTGCGGATGCGATTGCGGGCGTCGGTATGGCCCGAATGATCCGCGCGATCATGCCGTTCTTTATCGTTGAACTGGCGGTGTTGCTGATCATCACCTTTGTTCCGGGCATCGTTACGTTCCTGCCCGATCTGTTTGGATTTTAGGATACCTGTCCATGTTGAAACTCGGTCTTATTGGTAAAGGCATTTCGCGGAGCCAGTCGGCACGACTGCACGTATTGCTGGGCCGTATGTGCGGTATGGATGTCACGTACGACTATCTCGACAGCGATGTGATCAAGGATTTTGACCTGATCAAGCAGCTGACCACCTGTGCGGAAACCGGCTATGCCGGGGTCAATGTGACCCATCCGTACAAAACAAGTGCGCGCAAACTGATCACCCCGCGCAAACGCCTGCCCGAAGCCCTGGGCTCGGTAAACACAGTTGTCTTCCGCGAAGATGGCTGGCGCGGGGATAACACCGACTTTGTCGGCTTCATGCGCGGCTATCAAAAACAGTTCGGCGACGCCAAGCCGGGAACCGTTTTGCAGATGGGGGCGGGTGGTGTCGGCCTTGCCACGGCGTTCGGTTTGCGCGGCCTTGGTGCGGACAAGATCCTGATCCATGACAAGGACGCCGCACGCGGTGAAGAACTGGTGGCAACCCTTGTTGCGGCCAATGCCAATGCGGCCTTTGTCGGTGAAGATGACCTTTCTGATGCGGTGCGCGCGTCAGATGGTTTGATCAACTGCACGCCGGTTGGCATGAACCAGTATCCCGGCTGCCCGTTTGATACCGATCTGTTTGGTGGACAGAAATGGGCATTTGATGCGGTCTATACGCCGGTGCAAACCGCCTTCCTGCGCGCTGCGGCCAAATCGGGGATCGACGTCATGACCGGCTTTGAACTCTTCTTCTTTCAGGGTATTGAAGCATTTGAAGTTTTCAGCGGGGCAGAGATTGATGCCGACGCTGCGAGGGACGAATACTTCAATGCCTATCCCGAGGCATTGACAGGCTAGGGGACCAAGACCATGAGCAGCAGTACCGTTGCCGAGACAGTCTATAACGAAATTCGCGACGACATTTTGTATGGCGAATTGCAGCCGGGCGTGAAGCTTAAGCTTGAGGCGCTGCGCGAACGTTATAGCGTCGGGGTCAACACGCTGCGTGAAGTGCTTAATCGTCTGGTGGCGTCGGGCTTTGTCTTTGTCGAAGGCCAGAAGGGCTTCCGCGTTGTTGAAACATCGCCGTCGAACTTCATGGAACTGACGGCGATGCGACTGTTGCTTGAACGCGATGGTCTGGCGGCTTCGATCAAGCATGGCGACGTTGAATGGGAAGCCCGGGTTGCGGCCGCCCATCACAAGCTTTCCGCGGTTGAAAAGCAGATGCTTGATCGTGACAGCCGTGAACTGACCGTGCGCTGGAGCCAGTATGACCGCGAATTTCATCAGGCGCTGATTTCGGCCTGCGGGTCGAACCTGCATATGCGCCTGCACCACGAAATTTTCGATCAGTTCCGCCGCTATGTGGTGATCGAACTCAAAACCCATGGTTTTCGTGCCCAGGAAATCATCGATGAGCATCGCGAAATCTGTGAGCTGTCGCTTGCACGGGATCTGGATGGCGCGATTGCCAAACTGACCGACCATATCGAAACCTATCGGCGCCGTTCACAGCATTGATCTGCGCGGGGCAGGCCCCGCGATTGCAGCATCCTTCTGTGAATGTGCCGGTGCCCCACATGCATCCCGGAGGGATAAAATGCTGACCTCAATTGCCACAGTTTCACTGTCAGGCGATCTTCAGGAAAAACTCGATGCCATTGCCGCGGCCGGCTTTGACGGGGTCGAGATTTTTGAAAATGACCTTCTGTCCTTTGACGGATCGCCAGAAGATGTTGGCAAAACGATCCGTGATCTGGGTCTGAAACTGGTCACCTTCCAGCCGTTCCGCGATTTCGAAGGCATGCCCGAACCCCAGCGCACCCGCGCGTTCGAGCGGGCCGAGCGCAAGTTTGACCTGATGGAAGAACTGGGCACAGACCTATTGATGGTTTGTTCGAACGTCTCCCCGCAATCATTGGGCGGGCTTGATCGCGCCGCCAAGGATCTGGCAGAGCTTGGTGACCGTGCCGCCAAACGTGGCCTGCGTGTCGCGTTCGAGGCCCTTTCATGGGGCAAGCATATCAGCGACTATCGCGACAGCTGGGAAGTCGTGCGGCGCGCCAATCACCCGAATGTTGGTTTGGTACTTGATACCTTCCACATCATGGCCCGCAAGGTGCCGCTCGATGCGATTTCATCGATCCCGGGTGACAAGATTTTCCTTGTTCAGGTGGCCGATGCACCGATCCTTGAAATGGATGCCCTGTCCTGGAGCCGCCATTTCCGCTGCTTCCCGGGGCAGGGGGACTTCCCGCTCGGTGAATTCATGCGCAACCTTGCCATGACTGGCTATGACGGGCCGCTGTCGCTTGAGATTTTCAACGATCAGTTCCGCTCCAGCTCGACCAAGAATGTGGCCAAGGATGGTTTGCGCTCCCTGATCTATCTCGGCGACGGCATCGAAGGCGTTCAGGTCGGTGAAAAGGGAACCGCCCTGCCGCCCAAGGCGCATGCCAAGGAAGTCGGCTTTGTCGAGTTCGCGGTCGAGGAAGAAAACGCCGAAAAGCTTGCGACACTTTTCGCCGCCCTTGGCTTTGAAAAGCGCGGCAGCCACAAAACCAAGGCGGTGACTTGGTGGAAACAGGGTGACATCAACCTTGTGATCAATTGCGACAAGGATGGCTTTGCGCATTCCTATAACATCGTGCATGGCCCGTCGGTTTGTGCGGTGGGGCTTAAGGTCGATGATGCCAAGGCAACGATGGATCGCGCACAATCACTGCTCGCCGCTCCGTTCAGTCAGGCAGTTGGCGAAGGCGAAATTGAAATGCCGGCTATTCGTGGTGTTGGCGGCAGCCTTGTTTATTTCCTTGATGATCACAGCGAGCTTTCGCGCATCTGGGATGTCGAGTTCGAACCCGAAAAGGGCGCGGATGCAGATGCCGGCAAGGCGAAACTTCGCAAGGTCGATCATGTGTCATACTCGATGCAGTATGAGGAAATGCTGACCTGGCTTTTGTATTTCACCTCGATCTTTGATCTCGGCAAAATGCCGACCCTTGATATCCCGGATCCGGGTGGGCTTGTGCAAAGTCAGGTGGTGCAAAGCGATGCTGTGCGTTTGATCCTCAATGGCTCGCAAAGCCCGCATACCCAGCATTCCCAGTTCCTCAACGAGTTCTTTGGCAGCGGTGTGCAGCATCTGGCATTCGCCAGCGACGATATCTTTGCCTCGGTTGATTACTGCATGGCACATGGCGTTGAAATTCTGCCGATCCCGGAAAACTATTATGACGATATCGAAGCACGGTTTGGGCTGGAGCCGGAACTGCTTGATCGTTTGCGCGCACGTAATATTCTCTATGATCGTGATGATGAAGGTGAATATTATCAGGCCTATACGCGCACCTTCGCCAACCGTTTCTTCTTTGAATTGGTCGAGCGTCGCGCGTATCGTGGCTTCGGGGCGGCCAATGCGCCGATCCGGCTTGCGTCACAGACGCGCATGAACCGTCGTAACGATGCGGCGAAATAACCACAGGGCACCAAGCGCATAAAGGCGGGAACAAGGAAATGAGCGTGCAGGAAATTCTAGTCATCAACGGACCGAACCTGAACCTTCTGGGACAGCGCCAGCCGGAAATTTACGGCTATGACACGCTGGCCTCGATCGAGGAAAAATGCAGTGCCCTTGCCAAGGAGCTTGGCGTTTCGGTGCGGTTTGGCCAGTCCAACCATGAAGGTGCGATCATTGACATGATCCACGAGGCCCGCACCAAATCAGCCGCCCTGATCATTAATGCCGGTGCCTATACCCATACCTCGGTTGCGATCCATGACGCGCTCAAGACCTTTGAGGGCTATATCATCGAGCTGCATATTTCCAATCCGCACGCACGTGAGGAATTCCGCCATACCAGCTGGATCAGCCCGGTCGCCCATGCGGTGATGGCCGGGGCTGGTGCCTATGGCTATGAGCTGGCAACCCGCCTTGCTGCAGAAAAGATCAAGACCGCCTGAAAAAGGCTCGGAATTATTCAATCCTGTTGTGGTTAAATACTGTAATTCTGCCTACAGACGGTTTGAATAATTACGACAAAGAGATTTTGAAGATAATCAAGGGCGGCTCATGGCTGCCCTTTTTTCTGTCTGAATGATCGCGGTTTAGACCGAGCTTCTTGACCGCAATGCGGCGGCCAACGTGCCATCATCAAGATAATCAAGCTCACCACCCACCGGCACGCCATGGGCAAGGCGGGTGACCTTGACCCCGGTTTCGATCAGCCGTTCGGTGATGTAATGTGCGGTGGTCTGGCCATCGACCGTGGCATTGGTGGCAAGGATGACCTCGGACACAGCGTTTTCGCGCACGCGATTGACCAACTGATCGATTTTAAGGTCATCCGGCCCGACGCCATCAAGCGGCGACAGCGTGCCGCCCAGCACATGATATTTGCCCTTGAACGATGCCCCGCGTTCAAGCGCCCAAAGATCCTGAACTTCCTCGACCACGCAAATGATGTCCGTACCCCGGTTCTGATCGGCACAGATATGGCAGGGATCGGTAACATCGATATTGCCGCAAACCGAACAGGTCGTCATGACCTCGGCCGTGGCATGGAGTGCGTCGGCCAGCGGGATCATCAATGTTTCGGGCTTTTTGAGCATCTGCAAAACCGCACGTCGCGCCGAACGCGGCCCAAGGCCGGGCAGGCGTGAAAGCAGTTTGATCAGATTTTCAATTTCCCGTCCGGTCATGATGATCCCGTTTGTGGTGTTTTCTGATAGTTAGCTTGTATCAAAAACAAAGGGCGGCGCAATGCCACCCTTTGCCGCGTACAATGAAAGTACGAAATTTATCGTGTGTCCGATGAAAGATCAGAACGGCAGTTTGAAGCCTTCCGGCAGGTTCATGCCGCCGGTGACGTCTTTCATCTTTTCCTGAACGGCGGCCTCGACCTTGACCTTGGCGTCGTTATAAGCCGCCACAATCAGGTCTTCGAGGACTTCGGTGTCGTTCGGGTCAACGATGCTTTTATCAAGCGAAAGGCCGCGCATTTCGCCTTTGCCATTCAGCATCACCTTGACCATGCCCGCACCGGACTGGCCTTCGATTTCAAGTTCAACCAGTCCTTCCTGCATTTCCTGCATTTTGGACTGCATCTGCTGGGCCTGTTTGAGCATCCCTGCAAGGTTCTTCATAGCTCGTCGTCTCCTTCGAGATAAAATGCGTCGTCATATACGGAACCGCTTTCGTCCTCTTCGCCTTCGGCATTTTCCTGACCGGGTGGCAGATGGACGGCAACGATTTTGGCTTTTGGTAAACCATCCAGAATGGCCCTGACCAGCGGATCTTGCGAGGCATCTGCCTTGCGCTGTTCAAGGGCTTCAAGTTCCTGTTCCTTAAGGGTCGGGGCCCCTTCTTCGCGCTCGGACACACTGACCAGCCAGCGATGACCGGTCAGGCCATTGAGCGCCTTGATCAGCTTGGTCGAAAGGTCCGACCCCGCCCCGCGTGCCGGGCGAAATTCGATGCGGCCCGGCTCATACTTCACCAGATGCATATAGTTTTTGACCTGCATCGAAAGGCCGGTGGTTTCGCGGTCCTTGCCAAGCAGTTCGGCAACTTCTTCGAACGTTTCAGGCATCTTGGCATAGACCGGCTGTTCGACCTGTTCTGGTTCGCCCAGCGGGTCGGGTCGCGCCCGCGCCACTGCGGCTGCACCGCCGCCGCCATTCACCACCTGCATGCGCGGTCCCGGACCGCCACTGCCGCCGCCATTGCCGCCACCTTGTGGCGCGCCGCCGCCGTTACCGGCATTGTTCATGTCCTGACGCAGCTTCTTGATCAGATCACCGGGCGGTGGCATTTCCGCAGCATAGGCCAGACGGATCAGGATCATTTCAGCGGCCTGAATCGGCGATGGCGCAATGCGCGTTTCTTCGAGGCCCTTAAGTAACATCTGCCAGGCGCGGGTCAATTGCGGCATGGCAAGCTTGGCGGCAATTTCCTTGCCGCGTTCGCGTTCGATCTGCGACACGCCGGGATCATTGGCGGCATCGGGCGACAGCTTCACACGTGTCAGCCAATGGGTCAGATCGAGCATATCCTGCAACATGACGGGCGGATCACCGCCAAGGGCATATTGCGCACCAAGAAGTTCCAGCGCCTCGTTAATCTCGCCCTTCATGGTGTGATCGAACAAATCGAAAATCCGCGACCGATCCGAAAGGCCCAGCATGTCACGCACCTGCTGGGTGGTGACCTTGCCAGCACCGTGCGAGATTGCCTGATCCAGCAGGCTCATGCCATCACGCACCGATCCGTCGGCGGCACGCGCAATCAGGGTGACGGCTTCTTCTTCGATCTCGGCATTTTCAAGCCCGGCGATGCGGCTATAGTGCGCGGCCAGTTCGTCGGTCTGCACACGACGCAAATCGAACCGCTGACAACGCGACAGGACCGTGATCGGGATTTTGCGGATTTCGGTGGTGGCAAAGATGAATTTCACATGCTCTGGCGGTTCTTCAAGCGTTTTGAGAAGCGCGTTAAACGCACTTTTCGAAAGCATGTGCACTTCGTCGATGATGTAGATCTTGTAGCGTGCCGAAGTCGGGCGATAGCGCACACCTTCGATCAGTTCGCGAATGTCATCAACACCGGTCCGCGACGCGGCGTCCATTTCCAGAACGTCAACATGGCGGTCTTCGGCAATCGCGCGGCAATGCTCACAGACACCGCACGGCTCGATCGTCGCACCGCCCTTGCCATCCGCACCAATACAGTTCAACGCACGCGCAATGATACGGGCCGTCGTGGTTTTACCAATCCCGCGAACCCCGGTCAGGATGAACGCATGTGCAAGCCGGCCACTTTCAAGCGCGTTTGACAGCGTCTTGACCATCGGCCCATGGCCGATCAGTTCATCAAAGGATTTCGGGCGGTATTTCCGCGCAAGAACCTGATACTCGCTTTTGCTTTCTGGCTCGGCCGTGGTGACGGGCGCGGTTGTGTCCGCGACGTTACTGTCTGTCACCGTGTCACCTTCTGGTGCCGTTTCGCTGGCGGTCTCGATCTGCTCGCTCATTCATCCGGTCCGGACTGTTTTAATTCTCATTCGGTTTTAGCAGCTTCGAAGCCCTATGGGAAAGGCCAAGTGGGAAATTTCCCACACAAAAAGCCATCTGCCCGCGAATGTCAGGGGCAAGGCAAATATCAGCGATTTCAAAGGGAGAAATGAAAGGGTGAGAGACTGAACAGCGACCCGGAAAAACTCGTTACGGCTGCTACCTTCCGGTCCTGACCGGGTTGGCGAGCGGTCCGTCCACTGCCAGCCTCTCGCCCCCTATATCGCGCAAGCGTCCATAAAACGCAAGGGTTGGCTGGGATTTTTTCTGTTATCAAGCAATCGTGGCTTTTGACCGGTCCCCACCCACGTTAATGTCATGCTCCGTCACCACAGGAAATGTCGGCGATCCCATGGGCTTGCCCGATATTTTCCGCATCAGAATTTCAGGAAAGTGACCACCATGCACAGGCTATTTTATGAATCCGTTGATCTTGATCGCGATGCGGTTTTGCGCAAACGCGAAGACTGGCAACAGGTTCTGTTGGCCGAGGAGTCGCTGCGCATCCTGATTTGTCACGCGGGTGATCCGCTTTTTGCCTGGCCCGAGGACATGGACGCCCATGAACTGGTGGTGCTGGGTGCCCCGGCCGTGCCACATCTTGATGTCGATCTTCATCGCGGGCAGTGGATTTATCTTGGCCGTGATGAAAGCGGACCGGTGATAGCAGTCGATATTGCCGCGGTGGTGACCGATCGTGACGAGGCGATCCGCAAACTCGGCGGTGGTTTTGGCGATATGCGCACCCGCATGGCCAATCTTTCGGTGGATGAGGCCGCCCTTGCCGCGCAGGCACGTGCGATTTTCAACTGGCATCAGGGGCATCAGTTTTGTGGGGCGTGCGGCCATCCGAACCTGGTGGCAGAGGCGGGATATCGTCTGCAATGCAGCAACCCGAACTGTGGCAAATCGCATTTCCCGCGCACCGATCCGGCCGTGATCATGTTGATCCATCATCAGGATCATGTATTGCTGGCAAGATCCCCGCAATTCCTGCCCGGCATGGTGTCGGTTCTGGCCGGTTTCGTCGAACCGGGCGAAACCCTTGAACAGGCGGTCGCGCGCGAAGTGTTCGAAGAAGTCGGTGTCCGGATCAAGCGCCCACAATATGTCGCATCCCAGCCATGGCCGTTTCCGGGTTCTTTGATGCTGGGCTTTGTCGCCGAGGCCGAAACAACCGACCTTCTGCTCGATAACGAAGAAATCGAGTTTGCGATGTGGGTGCATCGCGACGATGTGCCAAACCTGCCCGAAAAAGGTATCAACCTGCCGCGTCCGATATCTATCGCACGCTTCCTTCTGGAAAACTGGTGCGCGGGCCACATATAGAGACAAAGAGGCCTTTGTCACCATCCTGGTGATACGGCATCGCTGTACTGGGTGATGATCGGTATTCAGGAAAAAACTTTGGTAGCGATACGTTTTCTACGCGATTTGGTTGTAACCGGCGTTGCTGTCTGTTTGCTTGCGACTTTGTTCGCAGTAACGGCCGCAAAGGCCCATCAACGGATCCCCGTCAAGGTCGGTGCCTATGAATATGGCGTGGTCTATTTCTATGATGATGGCAAGCCACAGGGCATGGTTCTGCACCTGATCAGACTTCTGAATGATTTGCAGGACGAATATGTGTTTGAACTTGCCGAAACCTCATCGCGCAGGCGCTATCAGGCCGTCACCAGTGGCGAGGTGGACCTTGTTCTGCTGGAAAGTGCGCAATGGGAATGGCGGAATCTGGATGTTCAGTTCTCCAAATCCATTGTTCAGGAAAAGGACCTTTATCTGACGCTTGCCGGGCCGGATAACACCGACGCACTTTTGTCAGATGTGACCAATTATCCGATCCTGTGCGTGTTGGGGTTCCATTACGGATTTGCCGATTTCAACGCAGATCCGGAATATCTGCGCCAGAACTTTGATGTTTTGCTGCGCTATAACGAGCAAGAGGTCCTTGACGGACTTCTGGCCGGGGAAGCCCCGATTGGTATCGTCTCGGCGGGCTTTCTGGCCGCCCGGTTTGTTGATTATCCATCCTTGCGCGAAAGCCTTGTGATTTCAGATCAACCCGATGCCGTCCATGATCTGGTGGCGGTGCTCTCGGCCGGTTCTTCAATCCCGCTTGAACGGTTCAACCAATTGATTGCGAAACTGCAATCCACTGGCGAGGTCGAACGCCTGTGGCAGCAACTTCACATCGGTCTGTCTGGCTAGGTCCTGCCCCAAGTCCTGCGCCAAGCCCCGACCGGATTGGCTAGTCGATCGGCGGAATGCGGGCAATAACATTGCGGCGCAGGGCGTCTGGACGTTCGCGCCAGGCAACAATGCCCTTTTCACTTTCGGCATATTTTGACGCCAGTTCACAGAGATCCTCGACCATGCTGTCGGGATCAACATTTCCATAAACATATCCCCACTTGCCCGATCCGTTCAGCGCGACCGAACAGCCAGACTTGCAGTTGGTCAGGCATTCAACCGGTTTAACCTCAAACGGCAGATCGCGCGTGGCACAGACTTCCTGAATGCGCTCAAAAAGCGTCTGACCATCGCGCGGATCACTTGGGGCGCTGGCGGTGGAGGACGTGCAGGTCGTGCAGATATTCAGGCGGGACTTGGCGGTCATGCGGGTGATCTTATCCGGGCTGGTGACAGGTAAAACGACGCGGGGCGCATCCAATCAGCTTGCGGCCGGTCTGGTCAAGTCATCATCAAGATGATGGGTGACATATTCCTGGATCGCACCGGCAAGCTGGCGATTGACCAGCGGATGGGCTTCTTCGGCCAGCATGACAGCGACACCGACGGCTGGCAGTGGCGGAAATCCGTCCCGCGCATCAAGGATTTTGAATTCATCGGTCACACTGGCGGAGGCAAGGGCGGCAACACCCAAACCATCGCGGACCAGATGCAGCATCGAGGCCGCCTGCCGCGAGGTCGCATAAAGCGTGAAGGGCCGGTTGGATTTCGAAAAGGCGTCAATCGCCCATGCATGAAACTTGCAATCTTCGGCCGGGAGAACAAGCGGCAGCGGATCAAGAAGGTGCTGCTCATGAACTGCCGATGTCACCCAGACCCCAAGTTCATGGCGCAGGAAATATCCCTCTTCACCTTTTTCCGACCGGCTGATGATCGACAGATCAAGCTCCCCCTGATCAAGCATCCGGCGCAGCAGGATCGTCGGATTGACCGACACGAAAAAGCGCGCCTGTGGATGCACCGCACTTATGGCGCGCAGAACAATTGGCAAAATCTTTTGCGCGTAATCATCCGGGCAGCCGATGCGGATCGGACGGCTTTCTTCCTGCGAACGCAATTGTCCCATTGCTTCGTCCGTCAGGCTCAGAATCCGTCTGGCATAGCCGACAAAGGTGATGCCTTCGTGGGTCAGTTGAACGTTGCGTCCGTCGCGTTCAAACAGCTTGTTATCGACCAGTTCTTCAAGCCGCTTCATCTGCATGGAAAAGGCCGATGGCGTGCGCCCGATACGGTCGGCGGCACGGTTGAAGCTGCCGCATTCGGCAAAGGCGACAAAGCTTCGAAGAAGATCGGAATCCATGGCTTCCCCTTTGATCAGAAAAATTGATCAGGAATTTTGAACAATAGGGTCAAAACTATTCGATTGTCCGATTGTGATCCAGCGGCAAATATCAAACCCGGCCTGCCGATGCTGTTTTGAATGCGTAAAACGCATGTGCCAAAGGATGATTACAATGATTTTGAACGACTATTTGATGTCGGGAAACGGCTATAAGGTCCGTTTGCTGCTTTCGATGCTGGGTCAACCGTTTGAATATGTCGAACGCGACATCATGAAAGGCGAAACCCACACGCCCGAATACCTTGAAAAGGTCAACCCGAACGGCAAAATTCCGGCCCTTGTCCTTGATGACGGAAGGAGCCTTGCTGAAAGCAACGCCATTCTGATCTATCTGGCCGAAGGCACCAATTTCATCCCCGAGGATGCCTATGACCGGGCCGATATGATGGGCTGGCTGTTCTTTGAACAATATGACCATGAACCGAACGTCGCTGTTCTGATTTCCTGGTATGCGATCAAGGGCCTGCCGGAACATGCTGATATTCTCGGCCCGATGAAACAGGCGGGTGCCAAGCGTGCGCTTGATCTGATGGAAAAGCGTCTTTCAGATCATAACTGGCTGGTGGGCGATGCGCTTACCATCGCTGATATCTCACTTTATGCCTACACGCACCGGGCCGAGCTTGGCAAAATCAGTCTGGCACCCTATCCCGGCATTCGCGCCTGGCTTGACCGGATGACGGCGGTTCCCGGCTATGTGCCGATCACCTGGACGCCTTAAAGGGCACCAAAAAGCAGCCACCACAAACAGGAACGTCACCCCAGGCAAGGGGGAGGCGGGGGAAGTTGTTCCCATCCGTGGTGGCTGAATACCCTGACGGGAGAAACGTCAGGGCGGCGGTACACTCGTCAGGCTGATTTCAAAAGCTTTTCTGGCAAAAGCGGGTCGGTCTGGGCCGCAGAACTTCGCGCCTTGAAGCGCGCAAAGGCATCTTCGACATTGGGCGCGCTTGCCAACATTTCAGGGCCGCCCGGCATCGCGTTCAAATAATGGATCATCGGCATGATCATCATGTCGGGAATGGTGAAACGGTCACCACAAACCCAGCCATCGCCATAAGCAGCATCAAGGACAGAAAGATCATGACGGATGCGGTCCGTCATCTCGTTCATCCGGGTGGTAAATGCCGGGTCATGACGTTTGACGTCATCGGCAAAAAACATCGGAATAACGAAATTGCGGATGATGTCCGGATCAAACCGGGTCATGGCGACACTGATCCACTGGTTCATGCGGGCCGCTTTTTCGGCATGCACCGGGCGCAATAACGGCCCGGGGAAATTATCATCAATATAGCGGCAAATGGCGGCGGTTTCATACAGGACGAACGGCCCGTGGGTCAGGACCGGCACCTTGCCAAACGGATTGCTGCGCAACAGTTCCGGTGTTGGCGGATGGCCGGGTGGCTGGACATTCCGGCTGCTGAACGTAAACGGTATTTCCTTTTCCAGACAGGCAATGCGAACCGTGCGTGTCAGGTTACTACGCGGCATTCCGATAATTGTGACATCCGACATGGCAAGACCCTTTTGTTCGGTGAACTTGCAGACAGGATTACGTCCCCCATAATATGTTCAAGAACATATTATCAGAATGTGTCATGGTCGATCTGTCGTCCGATCCAAACATCCGATGACGTGCCGATTACCTGGTGGAGTTCGAAATGCCCTATGCGCCGACGCACAAGCCCAAAACCCGCATTCGCATCGTCAATGCGGCAAGTGCGCTGTTTAAAAAGCACGGGTTTGAAAATGTCACGATTGATCAGGTCATGGCTGCGGCCGGGCTGACCCGCGGCGGGTTTTATGCCCACTTCAAGAACAAGGAAGCCCTGTTTGTTGCCTGCGTTGAAAACGGCATGTCGCTTTTGTCATCGCCGGTGCTGGCAAAATTGCGCAAGGCCGAGCTGTCCGGAAGCGACTGGGTGACATCCTTTGCCGAACTCTATCTGTCACGGGTCCATATCGATAACCCCGAACTTGGATGTGCCCTGCCGACCCTGTCATCCGAGGTCTCACGTTCCGGCGATCAGGCACGTGCAGCGTTTTCAAAACTGATTGAGCAGGCATCGGGCAAGCTTGCCTGGAAACTGGCAAAGGAAGACGGTGTTCCGGGTATGGACAAGCCCGTCCCGGTTGACGGTGCGTCCGTGCTTCCAGATGTTCCTGATGGTTACCGCACCGAAGCCACATCGATGCTGGCGATGCTGGTCGGTGCGGTCGTTCTGAGCCGTGCGGTCGATCACGAGACGGCCGAGGATATCCTCGCGGCAAGTCGGGAAAGTATTTCGCGCTCCCGTCATCAACATCTGGCGACAGCAATTGCGAAATAGCTGCCGAGATCTCGTGACTATTTCATTGCAAGCGGGGTGATTTGCTTTTTGCGTTCAGCCATCATTTTTTGCTCGGCCAGCGCGCCGGCCTCGTCTGTCAGGAAGGTGAAAATTGCAAATCGCCGACCCTTGGTAACCGGCAATGCTTCATGCAAAAGCGAACATGAAAATACGACAGCACCACCGGGCGGCGGCGCATAAACTGCCCGGCCATATTCCGGGAAGCGCACCTGACCACCTTCGTAATCAATCGGGTTCAGGTTCAGAGATACCGCAAATCTTCGATGGGCTGTGAAGGCGGTGCGATTGTCTCTGTGGCGGCCAAAATGCCCCCGATTGGCTGAGTCATAGCACCCGATACGCAAGGCTTCCATACTGGCAGTCTTGAAATGGAATACCTTCATCAGTTCCGGCATCAGGCGCTTAACAAGCCGGGTTTTAACCCGATTGAAAAGCCCTTCATCAAGCAGGACCACGTCGTTGCGTTTCTTGATATTGGCCTTTGCGATGTTGCTGCCAATATCACCTTGAGATACCCCATCAGCCTTCTTTTCACCGGCCTCCCAGTAAGCCAGCAAGTCAGCGCACAGCTCGGGTTCAAGCACATCCTTCATCACCAGAACCGGTGCCTGATAGGATGCCGGTTCCGGGGCAGTTTGTGCCGCAATTGCATTGCAGGCTGCGATCAGATCATCAAGTTCCGATATCGAGCCGATTTTGCTTAGACGATGGTTGGGATCGATCAGGGCAACACTGCCGCCAGCACAGGCAAATAGCATGCGCAACTTGTTTTCCGCATCAAAAAGCTCGGTTGCCTTCGCGCTGGATTTGCCAGATTTCTTCGGGCTTTTCTTTCCGCCAATTACGATGAAATGCAGCACTTCGGCATCTGCGGTCGCATCACGAAGCTGATCAATTTTCTCCCACTCGGCCTTGCCGGGTTTTTCATCAAAAAACCACAAGGCCAAAGTGTTTCCGGCAATGAGCTGGTAGGTCAGGTCGATGCTTTCCCCCGTGGTATCGGGGAGCACAATCTTGGGGACAAAGTCTCCCACTTCCAGACTTTTGGTCTTTGGGGGCTGTTGCGATGTACCAGTCATGTCCGAAAATCCAAAAAATCAGAAAAAGGAAACACGTCTTCTTTAATCACGAAGTCGTAAAATAACCGGACAGAATTTCACTGTAAATTCTTGTGAGGTTTTCGATGTCATCGACCGTGGCGTGTTCATCGACCTTGTGCATGCTTTGCCCGACCAGACCGAATTCGGCGACCTCGGTGTATTTCTGGATGAAGCGTGCATCGGATGTGCCGCCAGTCGTGCTCATTTCAGGCCGCTTGCCGGTGATTTTTTCCGAGGCATCGGCGATCAGGTTGGCGAGCTTGCCCGGATTGGACAGGAACGCCTCGCCAGAAATCTTGACCTTTAGATCGTGCGCGCCAGCATGCTCGGCGCAGACATCCTCAATCCACTTTTTAAGATCCGCACCCTTATGCTGATCGTTAAAGCGGATGTTGAACGCCGCACTGACCTTGGCCGGCACCACGTTGGTCGCGGTGTTTCCGGCATCAACCGTGGTGATTTCAAGGTTGCTGGGCTGGAAGTGATCGGTGCCCTGATCAAGCGCGCGAGAATTAAGCACATCAAGCGTCTTGATCATGCGTGGCACCGGGTTGTCGGCCAGATGCGGATAGGCGACATGGCCCTGTGCGCCATAAACCGTCAGCCAGCCGGTGATGGAGCCACGGCGGCCAACCTTCATCATCTCGCCCAGATATTTCGGGTTGGTCGGTTCGCCGACGATGCAGCAATCGAACTTTTCGCCCTGCTGATCGCACCATTCAACCAGCTTGACCGTGCCGTTGATCGCGTCGGCTTCTTCGTCGCCCGTGATCAGGAAAGAGATGCTTTCATCAAAATCCGGATGGGCAGCAAGGAACGCGTCAACCGCACCAACAAAGCAGGCAATGCCGGTTTTCATGTCCACCGCACCGCGGCCAAACAAACGGCCATCTTTGACTTCGCCCCCGAACGGATCGACGGTCCAGGCGGCAACATCGCCGGCGGGCACCACATCGGTATGACCGGCAAAACAGAAATTGCGCCCCTTGGTCCCCAGACGAGCATAGAGGTTGTCGATCGCATCACTGTCATCACCGTCAAAGACCTTGCGCGTGCACTTGAAACCCCGTGCCTCAAGCGCCTTTTGCAACACATCAAGCGCGCCTTCATCGGCAGGTGTTACCGACGGGCAGCGGATCAGGGATTGAGCAAGTTCAAGGGCGGTCGACATTGGCATTCTCTTGATCTTTAGGTGTCAGACAATAATAGGAATTCAGGCCTATTTTTATGTTTCACGTGAAACAAAATAGGAACAAATATACATTTAGGGGCGAAACAGCCATCCGTTTCGCCCCTTATATCATGATCACATTGCGT
>NZ_DGMR01000027.1:0-9712 GCF_002388495.1 Thalassospira sp. UBA4513 | reverse complement strand
CGTTTGATGATGACCGCGCAATACAGGCTCGGCCCCGGGGTGCCATCCGGAAGCGGCTTACCCGGAATGCTGCCCGGAACGACCACGGAATATGCCGGAACGCGACCGACAAAAGTCTCGCCGGTGGTGCGGTCGATGATCTTGGTCGATGCGCCGATGAAGACACCCATCGAAATGACGGCACCTTCTTCGACGATCACACCTTCAACGATTTCCGAACGTGCGCCGATAAAGGCGTTGTCTTCGATGATGACCGGGCCAGCCTGAAGCGGCTCAAGCACGCCACCGATACCGGCACCACCCGAAAGGTGAACGTTCTTGCCAATCTGTGCACACGATCCAACCGTGGCCCAGGTATCAACCATCACGCCGGTATCAACATAGGCGCCAAGGTTGACAAAGGACGGCATCAAAACGGTGCCCGGTGCGACATAGGCCGAACGGCGCACAATGCTGCCCGGAACGGCGCGGAAACCGGCCTTTTTAAATTCTGCTTCGCCCCAACCTTCGAACTTGGACGGGACCTTGTCCCACCAGTTGGTGTTTTCACCGGGACCGCCTGCGATGGTGGTCATGTCATTGAGACGGAAGGACAGCAGAACCGCCTTTTTGGCCCATTGATTGACAACCCATTTGCCATTGGTTTTTTCGGCAACGCGCAGGTCGCCGGAATCCATGGCGGAAAGCGTCTGTTCAACAGCCTTGCGGATTTCACCCTGGGTAGAGGAGTTAATCTCGTCGCGGTTTTCCCATGCGACGTTGATCACGCCTTCAAGCTCGGTTCTATTCATTTTTCGAAGGTCCTTGCGGTCAGCCAAAATTGCGTTGGCGGAGAATGGTCAATGCGCGCGCGCAAGTCAACTCCGCCAGTTTACGTAGAAACGCCTGTCTCAGGCAGATTTCCGTTCCTGATCCCGTGTGGCCGATAGACATAGCCGATCATACCGCCAAGCTCAATCCTGGAACGATGACAAATCAGCGCTGCCCTGCCCGGTCGCGGGGAAGTGAAGCACCCTGATTGGGTGCAGCTTTAACGGGGGGATTACGATCCGTTGTTAAGCCCGCGCAGGAAGCCGACAAGATCATCGGTTTCATGATCAATGCGCGGATCATCGCGACCGGCCTGCGCCCATTCAAGATCGGTATGCACCCAGACGGTGGTCATGCCCATATCCTTGGCCGGCAGGAGGTTTTTGGCCATGTCTTCGAAATAGACCGCACGGGTCGGGTCAATCCCATCGCGCGCCAGAAGCAGGTCATAGGGTTCCTGCTTGGGTTTGGGGATGTACTCGGCATCGACGATGTCAAAGATGGTTTCAAAATGATCAGCAATACCGAGGCGATCCATCACCCGTTCGGCATGGCCGCGCGACGCATTGGTGAAAATCAGTTTACGGCCCGGAAGATCATTCAGCGCGCTGGCAAGATCCGGTGCCGGGTCGACCACGGACAGATCGATGTCATGGACCTTGGCAAGGTAATCGGCCGGATCGATTTCATGTTCGGTCATCAACCCGCGCAAGGTGGTGCCATAGCGATGGAAATAGTCCTTCTGCACCCGGTGGGCTTCGGTTGCTTCAAGCTTCAGCGCATCGCGGACATATTGCCCGATCAGATCAGACACCTGTGAAAACAGATTGCAGGCCGCTGGATAAAGCGTGTTGTCGAGATCAAAGATCAGAACGCTGTCATCGTCGACACGGGGCAATTCGGATCTGCGTTTCGGGGCGGTGGTCATGATCTGGGGCCTTCCGGATATGCTTGTTGGACAGACGTGCCTGGCGCGCGTGTCAGGCAGTCGACATTTGTATGCGATCCTTACGGTGTTGCAAACCATCAGGATCAATCAGAACCACAAATGGTGTACCCGTGGTCATTTGTTCGCCGTTGAATTGCAGGGTGCCAGGCGTGAACTGCATAGGGGTTTAAAACCGCCAAAAAGAGCAAACATATATTGGGTTCTTGTCCGGGATCCATGTCTGGTGCCTTGGGCTGCGCGTATCAAATGTGATGGAGGATCGGCCCGGAAAACCGAGCGAGGACATTATTATCCGTCCGCATAGTAAATTCAGGTTTTGTAAAACCCTTGTTAAGTAGAAGCAGCGAAAATGACCGAAAGCCATTAAGGCGATCAGACTGGTTTCCGTGCTCGGGGGAAGGGAATCACTTGTTGATCCGGGCAGCGTGAGAGGGTGCATTGGATAAACTTATAAAGGCGCGAACAACCGAACTGCGCAAGGAAAGAAACCGTTTTGCGGCATTGGCCTTTGTCTGGGGGGATCTTCTTCTGGAACTGGACGGGGATCTGCGCATTGTTTTTGCCTCTGGCGCGTCAGACGGGATTTTGGGGCATCGGCCACAAGACCTGTCGGGGAAGTCGTTCATCCAATTCCTGGCAAAACAGTATCGCCCGCTGGTGACAGAGATGTTGCGGGTCGCGCGCCGTCGCGGGCGCATGGACAATATTCAGGTCCGCTTCAATCAGCAGGCCGACATGTTAAGCCCGCCGGTTTCCATGAGCGGCTATTTCCTGCCTGATCTTGGTGACCATTTCTTTGTCGCACTCAGGGTTGCTATCAATGCCCTGTCGCCTGATGTTGCCGCCAGCCTTCAGCGCGACACTGCTACGGGACTTCTTGATGAGGAAAGCCTGTCAAAGGTTGTCACGGAACGGTTGATGGCGCGCCGGGAAACCGGGATCGAGCACAAATTTACCCTGATGACCGTCAATGCGTTTGATCCGCTATGCGCGCGGATGAAACAGATCGAACAGGCGGAAATGATGGCCAGCGTCGGAGCCTTTCTGCGCGCCCATTCGGTTGCGGGCGACACGGCCGGGCGACTGGGGACAGAACAATTTGGCATGTTACATCGCGCAGATGTCCCGATTGGCGATCTTGAAAAACGGATCGAGGAATGTGTGCGCGATGCCGATCCGACCGGGGTTGGCATCGAGGTCAGTTCATCGGTGACCGATTTTACCGCCGAGCTGATCCCGCCGGGCGATCTGGCGCGCGGGGTTTTGTATTCCATCCGGCGGTTCTGTGACCGGCAGGAGCACAGCTTTACGTTTTCGCGCCTGATGGGGCAGGCGGATAATCTGGTCAACAATACCTTTTCGGCGATGCAGGATTTCGGCACCCGGGTGGATCAGTTGAAGTTCGACACGGTGTATCAGCCGATCGTGCGCCTGCCGAATGCGGAAATCCATCATTTCGAAGTGCTGGTAAGGTTCTATGACGATGATGGCAAACTGATCCCGACACAGGAACTGGTCAGCTTTGCCGAGCAGGTCAATATGGTCCATCGTCTTGATCTGGCGATGTTGCGCCGAAACCTTAAATGGATCACCTCCCAGCTTGATCAGGGGATAACCGCCCGGGTTGCTGTGAATATTTCCGGCCATTCGCTTGGAAATCCGGATTTTTGCCGGTCTGTGATTGCGCTGTTTGAGCGCCATCGCGAGGCACTTGGCCAATTGATGCTTGAGATCACCGAAACCGCCGAAATCGCAGATATCGATACGGCGGCAAAATGGATTGCCCGTTTCCGTGAATTCGGGGTCGAGATCTGCCTTGATGATTTCGGCACCGGTGCGTCGAACTTCCGGTATCTCAGCGCAATGGATATCGATTATGTAAAGATTGATGGCGAATCAATCCGGCAATCGACCAAGACGCCTAAGGGGCTGGCATTCCTGAGATCGCTTGTCGATCTGTGTCACGACATCAATGTCGAGGTTGTCGCCGAGATGATCGAGACAGACAAGATGCGCGAACTTGTGACCAAGGCCGGTTTTGACTACGCGCAGGGCTATCTGTTCGGCAAGCCAGAAGCCGACATTACGCTTTATTGGCGTGATTCTGTTTATAGGCGGTGATGCTGGCAGGCGAGGCCATTTCCGGGCAGGGATATTGAGCCGCGAGATGCGGCGTTAACGGGCCCGATCAGTTTTTGCTGTCCTCGGAAGTCACGCCATATCGGGCGAGGATTTTTTCAAACAGGCCATTTTCCCGGATTGCGATAAGGCCTTTGTTCAGTTCCCTGAGCAACTTCTTTGGGTCCCTTGCCTGGCGCGAGATGCAGGCAAAGTAGGGGTTGTTTGAAATCACCTTGGAATGGACATTCTCGATATCGGCGATGGTATGTTGCGAATGATGCAGCTCGTACTCCATGGGTGCCTTGTAGGACAGGGCCGCATCGATACGACGTGACAGCAGCATATTAAGAAGGGTGGCCTCGTTATTGACCACCAGAACATCAAGCCCGGCGGTACGGGCGGTTGATTCAAGGCTGTAACCGCTGACCACACCGATGATCATGTTTCTGGCATCGGAAATCTTTTCCAGCGATTGCAGGGCGGTCTCCCCAAACGCATAGAATGCGACCCCGACATGGCCGAGCAGGTAGGAATAAAACATTTCCTCTTCGCGTTCAGGCAGGTAACTGCATGAACACAGGCCATCGACCTGTCCGGTACTGGCAAGGAAATAGGCCCGTCGCCAAGGGTAAAACGGCGTGATCAGGGTGATGTTGCGCGTGGCAAATGCGGCGCGCAATATTTCGATGTCGTAGCCCGGCAAAGTGGCGTTCTCGGCAATTTTTGACGGCGGGAACGGATTGCACGCGAGCGTAACGGTACGCTGGTTGCCAGCGGGGGGTATCAGGGTGTTCTGGGCCGATGCCGTACTGATCGTGCCAAGCAGGACCAGGGCACCAAGGGTCAGGCAAATGATCTTGCTGGCCATGCGCAGATGTTGGCGCGCGCCGATAGCAGAACGGCGCAAAGACACATATGAAAGAATACCGGCCCACTTTCCCACGATTTTTTAACCGCTCTAAAAAAATAACGGAATCAATATGTTATCACGCTTTGGCGGATAAGGATGAGTTATTCGCGCGATGCATGAAACAATTTAAGGTAGAAAGATTTACAAATAGTCACGCAACAAAAAAAGGCCGGTGTCAAACACCGGCCTTTTTGCAAAGTGACGTCCGATTTTATTCGGCGGCTTTGACTTCCGCGCTGTTGCGGATGGCCGCTTCGCGGACATCATCAGTGACATGTTCTTCGAACTTCGCGAAGTTCTTTTCAAACAGGCCGGTCAGGTTGGTGGCAGCCTTGTCATAGGCAGCCTTGTCTTTCCAGCTTTCGCGCGGGTTCAGAACATCAGCCGGGATGTCGCCGCAGGCGGTCGGATAGGCCAGACCGAAGAACGGATCGGTCGCGAATTCGGCATTTTCAAGATCGCCATTCAGCGCAGCATTGAGCAGGCCACGGGTGTAGGCAATCTTCATGCGCGAACCAACACCATAGCCGCCGCCGGACCAGCCGGTATTGACCAGCCAGCAATTGGCTTCGTGTTTTTCCATCATTTCGCCAAGCAGTTTGGCGTAAACCGAGGGATGACGCGGCATGAACGGCGCACCGAAGCAGGCCGAGAACGCCGCAGTCGGTTCCTTGACACCTTTTTCGGTGCCGGCAACTTTCGCGGTGTAACCCGACAGGAAGTGGTACATCGCCTGTGCCGAGGACAGCTTTGCGATCGGCGGCAGAACGCCAAAGGCATCACAGGTCAGCATGATGATGTTTTTCGGGTGACCACCACGACCGGTTTCCGAAGCATTCGGAATGAATTCGATCGGATAGGAAGAACGGGTGTTTTCGGTGTGACGGGCATCGTCGAGATCAAGCTCGCGCGATTGCTTGTTCATCACAACGTTTTCAAGAACGGTACCGAAACGCTCGGTCGTTGCGAAGATTTCCGGTTCTGCTTCGCGCGAAAGTTTGATCACCTTGGCGTAGCAGCCGCCTTCAAAGTTAAAGACGCCGTCTTCGCCCCAGCCGTGCTCGTCATCCCCGATCAGGGTGCGCGATGCGTCGGCAGAAAGCGTGGTTTTACCAGTACCCGACAGGCCAAAGAACACGGCGGTGTCGCCATTCTTGCCCATATTGGCCGAGCAATGCATCGGCATGACGCCCTTGGCAGGCAGGATGTGGTTGAGAACCGAGAAGATCGATTTCTTCATTTCGCCGGCATACCAGGTACCGCCGATGATGACCATTTTGCGCTCAAAACTGACCATCACGAAGACTTCGGAGCGGGTGCCGTCGTCTTGCGGGTCTGCCTGAAGGCCCGGCGCATGCAGAATGGTGAATTCCGGCGCGAAGTCGCGCAGTTCTTCTTTCTGCGGCTGGATGAACATGTTGCGGGCAAAAAGGTTATGCCATGCGTTTTCGTTGATCACGCGCACCGGCAGGCGGAAACGCGGATCGGAACCGGCAAAGCAATCCTGAACGAACAGTTCGGTGCCCTGGAAATATGCGCGCACTTTCTGATAGAGGCGCTCAAATACTTCCGGGCTGACCGGGCGGTTTACATCGCCCCAATCGATATCTGCCTTGGTGCTTTCTTCTTCGACGATGAAGCGATCCAGCGGGGAACGGCCGGTATGTTCGCCGGTAAGGGCGACAAAGGCACCGCCTTTGGCGATTTTACCTTCGTTGCGACGGATCGCATGTTCGTAAAGGCCGGCAGCGTCAAGGTTCCAGTGAACGGCGCCAAGGTTTTTGAGGCCATGGGTTTCAAGGCCTACACGGCTGACAACGGGTCCTGATTGCAGCACGAAACTCTCCTGGTGGGAATGAAAATCTGGGGGTTAATGTCCTATTTTACACTGCCAATTGTGGGTAATCGGGAGCGCTGAGACATATTGTTACAAAGGTGTCTTAAAAGCAACCGCTCCTTTTGCCTTATACCTAGGAAAACGTAAGTGTTTTTGCGTTTGCGAAAATTACATTTTCAGGGTCGCGGGTTTAATGTTCAGAATACAAATGGTCCGACTTATGCGCGCCATATTTTGCACATTTTGACCAAAATTTCGCGTGCCTCGTCCGGCGTTCGGACCGGGGACGGGAAGTCGATTCTAAGCGGTGCGATATCGACCGAATTGGCGGTCAAAACCATGCCATCGCAATCAATCGATTGCATCTGCCAGCCAGCACTGGGATCGGCGGTGGTGAAGTGACCGACAATGCCGGAAATGGCATCGGCATGATCGGCATTCATATGCGCAACGATCCCGTCATGGCCGTCGATCAGTGCCTGACAGTCTGGCAGGATCAGTTTGTCACCCGAAAGACGGCGTTGTTTGCCAAATCCGCCCACCCAGTAGGCTGCATCGACAGAAACCCGATAGAACCCGAAATCGGCAAACCCGGCATATTGGGCGGCATCGGGATGGGTTTGCAGATAGCGTTTTTTCACCCGGTCAAGGTCAGCGGCGGCTGTTACCGGCATGGCGCGCCCGAAGATGGTCAATCGGGCGGTATCGGTTTCTATTATGGCCGTGCCATCGTTGTTTTCCGCCAGATCGTGGTTTGTCACCAGAAGCGAAACACGGTTGTCGGCCTTGATATGGCGGGTGTGATCGGCAAGTTCAGAAATCAGAAGGCAGGGCGTACCATCCATGTCGCAGGCCGGGACAACCATCGATGTCACCGGCCAGCCATCAGGGATCTGAGCGTGATCGTGCGCGGTTGTTGCCAGAACGGCCCTTCTGGCATGATGCAGCATCTGGCGCAGGGCGTGTGATGACGGTGCGGTATCTGACATTGGGGGCCTTGTGGTTGTTGCTTTTTCAGAGATAACCCCAACGGGCTTGCCGTGCAACCAAACCGAAAACCTGCTGTGTTCACGGTAAAATTACAAAGATTAGTAATCCATAGGTTGAAAAAATCGATCTCGTACGCACTTCTAGTAATGGGATCGCGTGAAAGGCCGACAGAGCGACATGCGATCCCAAAAATTGCCAGTGACAGGGCTGTAATCGGATTTGCGTGATCTTATATCGCATATCAGTAAGTGTTGTTTTGAAGATTTGTATCGAGAGGTTTCGGGGAGGTTACCAAGTTAGTTCGCACCCATTTTGAGGGAATTGGGTCCGGGTTACTTGAAGAGTGAAGAAAAACAATTGGCGTTGCCGGAGACGGATTTCGTTTTGAAGCAGCGCGAATGAACAAAGGATACAACCTTGATTGAGCCAGTTATGTCGGAAACCTGGCCGTTGAAGGCAGGTTCCAACACGGATGATGAGCGGCAAGGTGATCGAACGTGGCGCATTCTTGTCGTTGATGATGACAATGACGTACATGAGGCGACTGACTTCGCGCTACGCAGGGTGCAGATTCTTGGCCGCCCGCTTGAGCTAATTCATGTTTTTTCGGCAGAAGAGGCGCTTAAAATTCTGCGTCAGACACCCGACGTCGTGGTCATCCTGCTTGACGTTGTGATGGAGAGACCAGATAGCGGATTGCGTCTGGTCGAGGAACTCCGCGCCGAAGGATATCGCGAGCAACGCATCATTTTACGAACCGGTTATCCCGGTGATGCGCCTGAAAAACAGGTCATCCGTGATTACGAGATTGACGACTACTGGTCCAAGGACGAGTTGACTCGTACCCGTCTTGTCACCTCGCTGACAACGGCGATCCGGACGGTTGATTATGTCAGGGCTCTTAAGGGGACGCGCGCCGGTCTGGAAATGGTGATCGAGGGCACCCAGTACCTTTATCAAAACAAGAGTATCGATATTTTTGCCGAGGGGGTTTTAACCCAGCTTGCAGCCATCCTGCGGGTTAGCCCGGAAGGTGGTGTCTGCGCGCTTGCCGAGTTGCCTGATCAGGAAGATGACCTTGTGGTGCTTTCCGGTATCGGGCGGTTTGCATCCCATGTCGGCAAAAGACTTATGGATGTCGAAGACATAGATCATGACCTGATTTCAGCAGGGGATAACAACGGCACGGCACCGGTCATTTCCGGCAACAAGATCCTGTTTAGCCATCGAAGCGACACCGGACGCCGGTTGTTGATCTATTTCGTTCATGATCAGGTCTTAAGCCCGGAAAATATCGTCCTGGTTGAGGTGTTTGCCACCAATCTCGCGATCTGTTTTGACAATCTGGCCTTGATTTCAGAGTTGGCGGAGCTGGCATTTGTCGATCAGCGCGCCGGACTTCCCAATCAGAACGCGTTTGATCGCGAACTGATGCATATGACGCGAAATGGCAGTGAAGCGGCAATTGTTGCGATGGTCGCGATTGAAGATGCCGCACAGTTTTGCGTTGCATTTGGCGTCAATTACTTCGATCGAGTCATCACCGCGGTTTATGATCGGCTGCGTTCGGTTGTCGGAGAAGGTGTATTGGTCGCGCGCGTCGGGGAATACACGCTTGGCCTTGTTGACAGTACCGGAACAGTCGAAGTTTCAGCCATTGAAGAAATTTTTGACGAGACGTTCGAAGTGGTCGGGAGCCCGGTGGTGGTCCGCGGAACCATCGGCGTTGTGCGCGGCAACCCGCAAGGCCGCCGTGCCAGCGACATCCAGCGCGCAGCAAGGCTGACATTGCTGAAACAAAAGCAGAGGGCCCCGGGGGGTACCGCTGAGTTTGAGCCGTCCATGGCCGATGAAGTTCAAAATGCGCTGCAGATGGTTGGCAAGTTACGCGAAGCGGTGCGGGATCGAAAACTGACCTTCGTGTTCCAACCCAAAATCTGTCTTAAGACCGGTGCCGTCATCGGTAGCGAGGTTCTGTGTCGTTGGATCGATGAAGGAAAATCGGTTTCCCCCGGTCGGTTTATCCCGGTTGCCGAGCGCGCCGGACTAAGCGGCGAGATCACTTTGCAGTGCCTAGATGTGGAACCTCAATAGG
>NZ_DGMR01000001.1:87098-87319 GCF_002388495.1 Thalassospira sp. UBA4513 | reverse complement strand
CAGCTTGGTCTGCACACCTGGCTTCCGGATGCAATGGAAGGCCCAACCCCGGTTTCCGCCCTTATTCACGCGGCAACCATGGTGACGGCCGGTGTGTTCATGGTCGCGCGTCTGTCGCCGATCTTTGAATATGCTGAAACCACCCTGATGATCGTGACCATCGTTGGTGCGTCGACCGCGTTCTTCGCGGCCACCATCGGCTGTGTTCAGAACGACATCAA
>NZ_DGMR01000001.1:44516-86954 GCF_002388495.1 Thalassospira sp. UBA4513 | reverse complement strand
GCCTATTCGACCTGTTCGCAGCTGGGCTATATGTTCTTTGCCTGCGGCGTGTCGGCCTATTCGGCAGGTGTCTTCCACCTGATGACACACGGCTTCTTCAAGGCGCTTCTGTTCCTTGGTGCCGGTTCGGTCATCCATGCCATGTCTGATGAACAGGACATGCGCAAGATGGGCGGCATCGCCAAAATGGTTCCGCTGACCTTTGCTGTGATGGTGATCGGGACGTTGGCGATTACCGGTGTTCCGGGCTTTGCGGGTTACTATTCCAAGGACCTTATCCTTGAAAGCGCCTATGGGGCACATACCGGCGTTGGCCTGTATGCGTTCTGGGCAGGTATCCTTGCGGCTCTGATGACCTCGTTCTACAGCTGGCGTCTGATCTTCCTGACCTTCTTCGGCGCTCCGCGCGCTGATGAACGCACCATGGCGCACGTGCATGAAAGCCCGGCGATCATGACCGGTCCGCTCCTGTTCCTGACCGTCGGTGCTGTCTTTGCCGGCTGGTTCGCGAAGGACTGGTTCGGTGGCGGCGACTTTGAAGAAATGCTGACCTTCTGGAATGGCGCACTCTTCATGGCCGAAGGTCACAACGCTCTGGAAAATGCACACCATGTTCCGGGTTGGGTGAAATGGGCACCGTTTGTTGCCATGATCTCTGGTCTGTCGCTTGCGATTGTCATGTACAAGCTCGTCCCGTCGCTTCCGCGCACGCTGGCCAACACCTTCAACGGTGTTTACCGCTTCGCGCTGAACAAATGGTACTTCGACGAGCTTTATGACAAGATTTTCGTCAAGCCGGCCTTTGCTTTGGGCTATGGCTTCTGGAAATCAGGGGATGGTGCCATCATCGATGGTTGCGGTCCGGATGGTGTGGCAGCTGCTTGCCGTAACATCGCACGTCGCGTCAGCGCCATTCAGAGTGGTTTCGTCTATCACTATGCATTTGCGATGCTGATCGGCATTGCAGCGCTGGTCTCCTACACAATTTGGAAGATGGGTTAACGGGCGATGAGTGATTGGCCAATTCTTTCGATCGTCACTTTCCTGCCGCTGGTCGGTGCAGCCCTGCTGCTGCTGATCAATGGTGAAGAGGCGACTGTTGCCCGCAATTCCCGTTGGGTTGCGCTTTGGACCTCGGGGTTCACATTCCTCGTATCCTTGATGCTGTGGGTGAACTTCGATGCAACGACCGCAGATTTCCAGTTCGTCGAGCAGGCGGACTGGATGCCGGGTCTGAACATTTCCTATCACATGGGCGTTGACGGTATTTCCGTTCTCTTCGTCCTGCTTGCGACCTTCCTCACACCGATTTGTATCCTGTCGGCATGGGAAGCGATCCAGAAGCGCGTGAAGGAATACATGATCGCCTTCCTCGTTCTTGAAACGATGATGGTCGGCATGTTCAGTGCCCTTGACGGTCTGCTGTTCTATCTGTTCTTTGAAGGCGTCCTGATCCCGATGTTCATCATCATCGGCGTCTGGGGTGGTCAGCGTCGCGTCTATGCGGCATTCAAGCTGTTCCTTTATACCCTTCTTGGTTCGGTCCTGATGCTGGTGGCACTGCTTGCGATGTATTTCGAAGCGGGCACCACCGATATCCCGACCCTGATGGAATACGGCTTCGATTATAATATGCAGCTCTGGCTGTGGCTGGCCTTCTTCGCATCGTTTGCCGTCAAGGTGCCGATGTGGCCGGTCCATACCTGGCTGCCCGATGCCCACGTTGAAGCACCGACAGCTGGTTCTGTGATCCTGGCTGGTGTGCTGTTGAAAATGGGTGGTTACGGTTTCCTGCGTTTCTCGCTGCCGATGATGCCGCTGGCATCTGAAACCTTCGCACCGCTCGTCTTCACGCTGTCGATTGTTGCAATCATCTACACGTCGCTGGTCGCCCTTGCGCAGCAGGACATGAAAAAGCTGATTGCATATTCGTCGGTCGCCCATATGGGGATCGTGACCATCGGTGCATTCACCTTTAACCAGCATGGTATCGAAGGTTCGATCTTCCAGATGCTCAGCCACGGTGTGGTTTCCGGTGCACTCTTCCTGTGTGTCGGTGTGGTCTATGACCGTATCCATACCCGTGAAATCGACGCCTATGGTGGTCTTGTCCACCGTATGCCGAGCTACGCACTGATCTTCATGTTCTTCACCATGGCATCGGTCGGTCTGCCGGGTACGGGCGGGTTCGTTGGTGAAATCCTCGCACTTCTGGGTGCGTTCGAAGCCAACACCTGGGTCGCCTTCTTTGCGGCAACTGGTCTGATCCTTGGTGCGGCCTATGCGCTGTATCTCTATCGCCGGATTATTTTCGGGGCACTCACCAAAGAGAACCTGAAAACCATCCTCGATCTGAGCCCGCGTGAATGGATTATCTTTGCACCGCTGGTGATCATCGTTCTGTGGATGGGGGTCTATCCGGTCTCCTTCCTCGACATCATGCATGTCTCGGTTGAGAACCTCGTCAACCAGGTCGAAACGGCCCAGGCTGCAGCGGCACAAGCCGCCCAGCTGGCTGCGAATTGAGGGGAATGAACATGGGAGTTTCTATGCTCAACCTCGGGGCCGCGCTGCCCGAAATGTTTATGGCAGTTTCTGCCTTGGCGCTGTTGATGCTTGGGGTTTTCGCCGGCAAGGACAAATCCTTCCGCACCGTATCCTGGCTGGCAGTTGCTGCCCAGGTCATTACCATCGCACTGGTGGTAATGGGTGATGGTGGTTCGGCATTCTTTGGTCAGTTCAGTGCTGATCCGTTTGCCAAGTTCTGCAAGGTCCTGATCCTGATCGGTTCTGCAACCGGCATTATCATGGCCATGAACTTTGCCGAGCGTGAAAACATGGCACGCTTCGAGTTCCCGATCCTGATCTCTCTTGCCACGCTTGGCATGATGGCGATGGTATCGGCAACCGATATGCTGTCGCTGTATCTTGGCCTCGAACTGCAGTCGCTTGCGCTTTATGTTGTTGCGGCCATCCGCCGTGACACCGTGCGTTCGACGGAATCGGGTCTGAAATACTTCATCCTCGGGTCGATCGCCTCGGGCATCCTGCTGTATGGCATGTCGATGGTCTATGGCTTTACCGGCACCACGAACTTCACCGTTCTGGGCAATACGCTTGTCGGTGGTGAACTGCCGCTGGGTGCGCTGGTTGGTCTGGCCTTCATCTTTGCCGGTCTGTGCTTCAAGGTTTCCGCTGTTCCGTTCCACATGTGGACCCCGGACGTTTATGAAGGTGCGCCGACCCCGGTCACGTCCTTCTTTGCTGTTGCCCCGAAGATTGCCGGTCTGGCGCTGTTCATCCGCGTTGCCGTTGGTCCGTTTGGCGGTGCTGTCGAAGACTGGCAGCAGATCATTGTCCTGATCTCCATCCTGTCGATGGCGGTTGGTTCGTTTGCCGCACTTCGTCAGGAAAACATCAAACGTCTGATGGCTTATTCGTCCATCGGTCACGTTGGTTTCGCACTTGTCGGTCTGGCCGCAGGCACGCAGGAAGGTGTCACCGGTGTTCTGGTTTATCTGGGTATCTACCTTGTCATGAACCTTGGCACCTTTGCCGTCATCCTGTGCATGCGTCGTAACGACCGCATGAACGAGGAAATCACCGATCTTGCCGGTCTTGCGAAAACCAAGCCGCTGATGGCTGCGATCACTGCGATCTTCATGTTCTCGATGGCAGGTATCCCGCCGCTGGCTGGCTTCTTTGGCAAGTTCTATGTCTTCAAGGCAGCCGTCGATGCCGGTCTTGTGACGCTTGCAGTTATCGGTTTGGTGACCTCGGTTGTCAGTGCCTATTACTACCTGCGTATCATCAAGGTCATGTATTTCGACGAGCCAGTCGAAGGCTTTGATCGCAATGGTACCGAGATGAATGTCATCATGGCGGTTGCCACGATCATCATTCTGGCCTTCGTCTTCTTCCCGAACCCGCTGATGGATAGCGCAGCTGTTGCCGCGGCATCGCTGTTTGGGATGTAAGAATGGCATTGCGAACGATCCGTCTTCCCGAAGGTTTCACCCTTCACGAACTGGAAGCGGTCGACAGCACGAATGAAGAGGCCAAGCGCCTCGCAGACAAGGGCGCCCAAAGTGGCGCCCTTGTTATAGCCAGAACCCAGACGTCTGGCCGTGGCCGCCGTGGCCGTGCCTGGTCGTCACCGGTGGGTAATCTGTATTCGTCGCTGTTGCTGCGTCCGACCTGTTCACTGGCCGAAGCCGCCCGTCTGACCTTCCTGATCGCTGTTGCCATGGCCGAGGCGGTTGAAACCGTCACCGGCGGTATGGTGCGTCCGGATTGCAAATGGCCCAATGACCTGATGGTCAATGATCGCAAGATTTGCGGTATCCTGCTTGAAAGTGCGTCCAATCAGCGATCAGCAACCGATTACCTTGTGATCGGGGCAGGGGTGAATGTCGCCTTTTTCCCCGATGATGCCGAACGCCCGGCAACCTCGTTGGCGGCGTTGGGCTCCCCGGTTTCGGTTACGGATCTGATATCAACCTATGTTGCGCGCGTTGCGCACTGGTTGCCGATCTGGGAACAGGATGGTTTTGAACCGATCCGCGAAGCTTGGCTGGCGCGGGGATATGGCATTGGCAAACCGGTTGTCGCCCGCCTGACCGAACGCGAACTTCAGGGAACTTTCGTCGGGCTTGATGAGGGTGGCGAACTTATCCTAAGAGAAGACAGCGGTTTTGAGCACCGCATCGGGGCTGGCGAAGTGTTCTTTGCCGCCTGATATAACCAAATAGCTTGCTTTGTAGCGGAGGCTTGTAAGCATCATGTTGCTTGCGATTGACGCCGGGAACACCAACATCGTCTTTGCCGTTTTTGATGGCGATACCATCAAGGGCCAGTGGCGCTGTTCCACCACCACCGAACGCACCGCGGACGAGCTGGGCGTGTGGTTGCATCATCTTTTCACGTTGTCTGGCGTGCCCAAGGATGCGATTACGGGGGCGATTATCGCCACCGTGGTTCCGGCTGCGGAATTCAGCCTCAAGACCCTGTGTCGCCGTTATTTCAACGTCGAACCGATGGTTGTCGGGGATCCTGCGGTCAATCTTGATATGAAAATCATCATGGACCGACCAAGCGAGGTGGGCGCTGACCGCCTTGTCAACGCGATTGCCGCCCACGAACTGTTTGGCGGGCCGCTGGTGGTGCTTGATTTCGGCACGGCCACGACCTTTGACGTTGTCGACGGCAATGGTGATTACCTTGGCGGTGTGATTGCGCCGGGTGTAAACCTGTCGATCAAGGCCCTGCATATGGCCGCTGCCCAGTTGCCGATGGTCGCGATCGAAGCCCCGCGCAGTGTGGTGGGCAAAAACACGGTCGAAGCCATGCAGTCAGGGGTTTACTGGGGCTATGTCTCGATGATCGAAGGGTTGCTTGCGCGTATTCGCCAACAGCAAAATGTCGACCAAATGAAAGTCGTCGCAACCGGTGGGCTTGCGCCGCTCTTTACCAAGGCGGTTGATGAAATTGAATATCTGCATGGTGATCTGACCATGCTGGGTTTGTTGATGATCTATCGTCGCAACAGCCAGCAGACCGAACGCCCTACAGGATAAAGACTTGCGTGACGCAAGGGGAACGATTATCCCGCATGTAATTGATGCGCCGAAAACAAAGGATATAGCTTCCGTGGATTTGTATTTGCCAAAAGATGACGTTTTGTTCGTGCCGCTCGGAGGTTCCGGCGAAATTGGCATGAACCTGAACCTTTATGGCTATGACGATCAATGGTTGATGGTCGATATGGGGGTTTCGTTCGGCGAGGAAGGCCTGCCGGGCGTCGATGTAGTCATGCCCGACCCGACCTTTATCGAGGAACGCAAGGACAAGCTGCTTGGCCTGGTCCTGACCCACGCGCACGAAGATCACTTGGGCGCGGTGCCGTATCTGTGGCCGCGTTTGAAATGCCCGATTTACGCGACCCCGTTTGCCGCCGAATTCCTAAAGGCCAAGCTGTCTGAAACCGATTTTGCCGATCAGGTGCCGATCCATGTGATCGAACTGGGCGGGCGGTTCCAGCTAGGCTGCTTTGATATCGAATTCGTCACCATGACGCACTCGATCCTGGAACCGAATGCTCTTGCGATCCGGACGCCTAAAGGCCTGATTGTCCATACCGGCGACTGGAAGTTCGATCCCGACCCCCAGATTGGCGAGGCATCGGATGTCAAAAAGCTCGAAGCACTGGGCGATGAAGGCGTCATGGCGCTGGTCTGTGATTCGACCAATGTGTTCTCGGAAGGCAAAACAGGCTCCGAAGGCGACGTTGCCAAGAACCTGTCCAAACTGTTCGCCGAACACCCGCAGGGGCGCATTGCCGTTGCCTGCTTTGCCACCAACGTTGCCCGTGTGCAGTCGGTGATCGAGGCGGCCCATGAAAACGGCCGTTGTGTCGGGCTTGCCGGCCGGTCGCTTAACCGCGTAACAGAGGCCGCGCGTGAAGTCGGCTATCTTAAAGGCTATCCGAACCTTCTGACCGACGAAGACGCGATGGAAGTGCCCAAGGATCAGGTGCTTTTGCTGTGCACCGGATCACAGGGCGAACCGCGTGCCGCATTGTCGCGCATTGCCAAGGGCGATCATCCGACGGTTCAACTCGATCCGGGTGATACGGTGGTGTTTTCGGCGCGTGAAATTCCTGGCAATGAAAAGTCGATCGGCTATATCCAGAACCTGCTGATTCGCCGTGGCGTCAAAGTCATCACCGCGCGCGATGAACCGATCCACGTGTCGGGCCATCCGGGCCGTGAAGACCTGACCCGCATGTATCAGCTGACCCGCCCGAAAATTCTTGTGCCGGTGCATGGCGAAACCCGCCATCTGTGCGAACAGGCCGCCCTTGGTGCAGAATGCCAGATCCCCGAACAGGTCATCCCGCATGACGGCACGGTTATTCGGCTGGCGCCCGGCGATGCCCACGTTATCGGCGTGGCAGAGGCCGGTGTTCTCGCCCTTGATGGCGGTCGGTTGCTCAAACGCGATGCCGATACCTTCCGTAACCGCAATCGCATCGTTTGGAACGGCGTGATGTTTGTGACCGTGGTGCTCAACCAGTTTGGCGAAATGGTCAATGAACCGATGATCACAGCCCCCAGCCTGTTTGACGAGCCCGGCGAAGAAACCCGTCTGGATCAATTTGCTGCCGAAATCGGCAATCGCATTGATCAACTTAATGACGAAGAAGTCATGGACGATGCCACGGTGATCCTTGCCGTCCGTCAGGCCCTGCGCCGTCCGGTGCGTCAACGCATGGGCAAACGCCCGCTGATCGAAGTCCATCTGGCGCGCGTGAAAGAGCAGGGCTGATTGAGCACGCAGGCAACCGCATTCGACCAAAAGCGCAGTTGTCTTAAAGATGTTCACCGTCCTAGATTGGCCCCAATCGGGCAGATGAAAGACGCAAGGAGAACACCATGATTGGACGGCTGAACCACGTTGCGATTGCTGTGCCGGACCTTGAGGCCGGGATTGCGCAATATCGCGATGTTCTGGGCGCAAAGGTCTCGGAGCCGCAAGACGAGCCTGATCACGGCGTGACGGTTGTGTTTGTCGAACTGCCCAATACCAAGATCGAACTGCTCTATCCGTTGGGGGACAACTCCCCGATCAAGGGTTTCCTTGAAAAGAACGCGTCGGGCGGCATTCATCATGTCTGCTATGAGGTCGATGACATTCTGGCCGCGCGTGACAAGCTGCAGGCAAGTGGTGCACGTGTTCTGGGCGATGGTGAACCCAAGATCGGTGCCCATGGCAAGCCGGTTCTGTTTTTGCATCCCAAGGATTTCAACGGAACCCTGGTCGAACTCGAACAGGTTTGATCTACCCCCTCAGGAGATCCGCCTCACAACGTCCGGCCTTGCAAAACAGGTCGGGCGTTTCTATCGTCTTTTAAACATTCAGATGCTGCATCCAACCCGAAGGCACCCCTATGAACTGGTTTTCCGGACTTCTTGTTTACATCGTTATCTGGTGGCTGGTTCTGTTCATGGTGCTGCCGGTCGGCGTGAAGCGGGTCGAAAATGTTGAACCGGGCCATGACAGCGGTGCACCGGAAAAGCCGCATATGTGGAAAAAGATCCTCGCCACCAGTCTGATTTCGGCAATCCTGTGGGTGGTCGCATGGTTTGTCATCACCAGCGGCATGATCGAAGTCCGGCCGCCGCAATAAGGCGTTTGCCCCACGCCGCAAAACATAAAACCCCGCAACATTTTGTGCGGGGTTTTGTCGTTTGGCGCGTCGCAAGCCCTGCAGAAAAATCATGGCTTGGCGCGTCGATTGGTGCAGGAGCAAAAAAAAAGCAAGATCACAAGGATCTTGCTAAGACGCTATTTTTATAGCTGTTTTCCCGTAATCTTTTTATACTTCCTCCTAAGACCTGGGCTTATGCACAGGTTTTATTTCGACGTCGCGCCTGCTTCTTGTATGCTTATTGGCAACAAAGCCTCCCGCAATATTATGAGCGGCTGCGATACGCCTTCCGCAACGATCTTGCGCCGTTAGCGGACGACTAAAAAGCCACATGTTTCGTTTTTATGCAAGATGTTTTGACCAAACTTCACAAATGAATCGTTGCTGCACTGCACACAGATAGGACGAAACTAAATCATGCCCCAGTTTTCATTGGTCCAATCTATCTCAAAAGCCGGATTAGGTCATAAAATCAGACTATTGGCTCCTGCGACTGCGGTGATGCTGATGGTGTCTCCACTCATCACGGCCTACGCGCAGGACGAATCCCCGTTCCCCTCCGCGACAGAACAAACGGATGGCGGTGCTGCGGATGATGCTGCAGCAACAAGTGAGGCATCGGCACCAACGATCATCGTTACGCGTGCTGCCTGCAAGGAACTGGTTACCCACGTGCCGGATGATGATGTGGCGTACAAGCCGGGTGTCGATGTGCGCGGGAATGCGGTTGCCCCGGCCGATTTGAATGGGGGCAGCAACATCTTGAATTCGCTGCCCAAGGAAATCGAATTTCCGGTCACCATCGACTTCTTCAAATATTCGGGAATTACCGTGCCGGACGGGGTCAGCGGCGAACAGAATGTCGGCAAGATCACCTATCGCAACGGGCGGGTTTATTTCAACGATCAGCCACTTGGCGATGATGCCAATAACGCTGAACTGATTGATGCTTGCCGCAAGGCTGGCTTTCGCTGATTGCCGTCGTCGTTTTGCCATCTTTGGCGCTTAACCAGCCATCGATGATATAAAGCAAGTTCCGGCTTGCGTTTCGGGCTGCTCTGTCGCATTTTCCGGGCAAGGTTATTACAGACCCAAATATTCAGATCTGATCATCACGAGGCATTGATGCGTCTTTCCCAGTTCTTTCTGCCGACCCTGAAGGAAACCCCTTCGGAAGCCCAGATTGCGTCCCATCGTCTGATGCTCCGCGCCGGTATGGTGCGTCAGCTGACCGCAGGGATCTATTCCTGGCTGCCACTCGGCCACCGTGTTCTTAAAAAGATCGAACAGATCGTTCGCGAAGAACAGGACAAGATCGGCTTTAACGAGCTTCTGATGCCCACCATTCAGCCGGCCGAGCTTTGGCAGGAAAGTGGTCGTTATGATGATTACGGTCTTGAGATGCTGCGCATCACCGACCGTCATGATCGCAAGATGCTGTTTGGTCCGACCAACGAAGAAGCGATCACCGACATCTTCCGCAAGGATGTGCGCTCTTATAAACAGCTTCCGCAGCTGCTCTATCATATCCAGTGGAAATTCCGCGACGAAATCCGCCCGCGCTTTGGCGTGATGCGGGGGCGCGAATTCTACATGAAAGACGCTTACTCGTTCGATATCGATTACGAAAGCGCGCGTCACACCTATAACAAGATCTTCCTGGCTTATTGCCGCACCTTCACCCGTTTGGGCGTCAAGGCGATCCCGATGGTGGCCGATACCGGCCCGATCGGTGGTGATCTTAGCCACGAATTCATCATTCTGGCCGATACCGGCGAAAGTGAAGTGTTCTGCGACAAGAAGTGGCTCGACAAGGACCTGACCGGCAAGGGCGTTGATCTGAATGATCGTACCGGCCTTGAAAACTGGGTACAGGGCACGCTTGAAGATTACGCCGCAACCGAAGAAATGCATGATGCCAGCAACGAGGCCGTAACCGCCCTTGGTGATGATCTTGTCACCACGCGTGGCATCGAAGTCGGTCACATCTTCCACTTCGGCACCAAATATTCCGAACCGATGGGCGCAACCGTCCTTGGCCCGGATGGCACCGAAGTTCCGGTTCAGATGGGCTCGTACGGCATTGGCGTGTCGCGCCTTGTCGGTGCATTGATCGAAGCATCCCACGACGAAAACGGCATCATCTGGCCGGAATCTGTCGCGCCGTACAAGGTTGGTCTGATCAATCTGCGTACCGGTGACGATGAATGCGATGCGGCCTGCGAAGATGCCTATGCCAAGCTGACCAATGCCGGGGTCGAGGTCCTTTATGATGACCGTGACATTCGTGCCGGTGGCAAGTTTGCCGATATGGATCTGATCGGTCTGCCCTGGCAGATCGTCATTGGCCCTAAAGGCCTTAAAAACGGTGTTGTTGAACTCAAGAACCGCAAATCGGGTGAGAAAACCGAAGTCACCTTTGAAGCGGCGCTTAATCAGCTCAGCGCCTGATAAAATATGCTTTCGGACGGGGCAGCTTGTGCTGCCCCGTTGCCATTTTCGGTTTGAACGCTAAGTTCTTTGTTCATACCTTTTTCCTGACCCGCTTCCACAAGGATCGATTGCCCATGTTCAGTCCGTTCGAACGTATGGTGGCCTTTCGCTACCTGCGTCCACGTCGGCAGGAAGGCTTTGTTTCCGTCATCGCCATCTTCTCTTTGCTCGGCATCATGTTGGGTGTTGCGACACTCATCATTGTCATGTCGGTGATGAATGGTTTCAGGGCAGAACTGCTTGGCCGAATTCTCGGGCTGAACGGCCATATCTCGGTCTATGCACAGGGTAATGGCGGCCTTGGTGACTACACCAAGATCGAAGACGAGATTGCCAAAAACGGCAATGTTGTTCTGACGGTGCCCGTGGTCGAAGGGCAGGTGATGGCATCGAAAAATGGCCGCGCGTCCGGTGCCATTGTGCGCGGCATGCGCCCCGAAGATGTCAAAAAACGCAAAACAATCGCCGATAATATCGTTTTCGGCTCTCTTGATGATTTCAAGGGTGAAGACACCGTTATCATGGGCGCGCGTCTGGCCATGAAGCTTGGCGTTGGCGTTGGCGATACGGTCAACCTGATTTCGCCGAAGGGCAATGTCACCGCATTCGGTTCCGTGCCGCGTGTGCGTGGTTATACCGTGGCGGGCTTGTTTGATATCGGCATGTATGAATATGACAGCGGCTTTATCTTCATGCCGCTGGAGGCCGCGCAGGTCTATTTCCGCCTGCCGGAAAAAATCACCCATTTTGAAGTGATGCTTGAAGATATCGGCGCACTTGATGACACGATGGAGGAATTGCTGACAAGCTTGTCCGGGCAATCCTTGCGTCTGGTCAATTGGCAACAATCCAATGCCGGGTTCTTTAATGCGCTTCAGGTTGAACGCAATGTGATGTTCCTGATCCTGACCCTGATCATCCTTGTTGCCGCCTTTAACATCATTTCCGGCATGGTCATGCTGGTAAAGGACAAGGGCCGCGATATCGCCATCCTGCGCACCATGGGCGCGACCCGCCAATCGATCATGAAGGTGTTCTTCCTGGCGGGTGCCTCCATCGGTGTGCTGGGCACGATTTCCGGTCTGGTTATTGGGGTTCTGTTCTGCCTGAACATCGAAAATATCCGTCAGTTTATCCAAAGCCTGACCGGGACCGATCTGTTCAATGCCGAGATTTACTTCCTGTCGCAGCTGCCAGCGGACATGGATGTCGGCGAGGTCGTTATGGTCTGTATCATGTCGCTGACATTGTCCTTCCTTGCCACGGTCTATCCGGCATGGCGGGCATCGCGCCTCGATCCGGTGGAGGCCCTGCGTTATGAGTGATCTGTTGAAAACAACCGCCGAACAGCGTGCGCGCAAAGTTGTGCTGCGCCTCGAAAAGATTGATCGCATTTTCAATCAGGGCCCCGATCAGCTCGAAATTCTGAAATCGGTTGATCTCGAAATCCATCAGGGCGAAATCGTTGCCCTTGTCGGGCCGTCAGGCGCGGGTAAATCAACCCTGCTTCAGATTGCCGGTCTCTTGGAAAAGCCCGATGGGGGGCTTGTGTCCATCGGTGGCAAGCGCAGCACGGATCTGTCTGATCTGGCGCGCACTGAAATGCGCCGCAGCCACATCGGCTTTGTCTATCAGTACCATCATTTGCTGCCGGAATTTTCAGCCCTTGAAAATGTCGTCATGCCGCAAATGATCAAAGGCCTGAAGCGGGCCGAGGCCGAAGAGCGCGGGCTGGAATTGCTGCGTTGTCTTGGCCTTGAAAAGCGTGCCGATCATCGTCCGGCGCGTTTGTCAGGCGGTGAGCAACAGCGTGTTGCAATTGCCCGTGCGCTGGCCAACGTGCCTGATGTGTTGTTTGCCGACGAACCCACCGGTAACCTTGATCCGCAAACGGCCGAAACGGTGTTTGGCATGTTGATGACACTGGTGCGTGAAACCGGTCTTGCGTCGCTGATTGCGACCCATAACCCGGAACTTGCACGCCAGATGGATCGGGTGGTGACGCTGCGCGACGGTCATTTGATCGAACTCGATCCCGCTGATCTTCCCTAAGCGATCAAAATTCTTTAAGCTGGTTTTGCCGCGCCTGTGATGGGCGCGGCACTCCTGCATTTTTCTTATATTTCAGAGGTCTGGCTCCGATGGAAAATGGTTTCGTCCATCTTCGTGTACACACCAACTATTCGCTGGCCGAAGGTGCGATCACGACCAAGGAGCTTGCCAAACTCTGTGCTGCTGACGGCCAACCCGCCGTTGCGATGACCGATACCGACAACATGTTCGGCGCACTTGATTTCGCTGGCGCGCTGAGCGGTGCCGGCATTCAGCCGATCCTTGGCGTGCAGATGGGTGTGGAACGCTATGGCGATAAACCCACTGTTGGCAAAATCGCCCGCGAACCGATGCCAGACCGCCTTGTTCTGATTGCCCAGAACAAGGAAGGCTATTTTAACCTGCTGAAAATCGTTTCGCGCGCCCACATGACGTCCGAGGCCGGCAGCGAGCCAAAAGCCCTTTACGAACATATCCGCAAATATGCCGACCACATCATCTGCCTGACCGGTGGCCCGACCGGGCCTCTTGCGCGTTTGCTGGGTGAAGAGCAGCTCGAAAAGGCCGAAAGCTGCGTATCCGAGCTTAAGGACATCTTTGGTGACCGCCTTTACATCGAATTGCAGCGCCATGGCGAACCGCTTGAAGAACAGGTCGAACCCGGCCTGATCAAGCTGGCCTATGATCATGATGTGCCGCTGGTCGCGACCAATAACTGCTATTTCCCGACGGTCGATATGTACGAAGCCCATGACGTGTTTATCTGCGTCGGGCAGGGGGCGGTTGTTGGTCAGGAAGATCGCTGGAAACTGACCCCCGATCACCGCTTCAAGTCTGCAGCCGAAATGCGCGATCTGTTCGCCGACATTCCGGAAGCCTGCGACAATACGATTTTAATCGCCCAACGTTGCTCCTGGCACGTGGAAAAGATCGACCCGATCCTGCCGCCCTTTGATTGCGGCGAAGGCCGCACAGAGGTCGATGAACTCCGCCACATGTCCGAAGAAGGCCTGAAAGGCCGTCTCGAAAAATACGTCTTCACCGATGAAATGTCGGATGCGGAAAAAGAAGAAATCGCCAAGCCTTACTGGGAACGCCTTGATTACGAGCTCGGTATCATCAATCAGATGGGTTTCCCGGGTTACTTCCTGATCGTTGCCGACTTCATCCAGTGGGCCAAGGATCATGAAATTCCGGTCGGGCCGGGTCGTGGTTCGGGTGCGGGTTCGCTCGTGGCTTATGCGCTTTTGATTACCGACCTTGATCCGCTGCGGTTTTCGTTGCTGTTCGAACGTTTCCTCAACCCGGAACGTGTGTCGATGCCTGACTTTGACGTCGATTTCTGTCAGGACCGGCGCGGTGAGGTGATCGAATACGTTCAGAAAAAATACGGCCACGACCGCGTCGCACAGATCATTACCTTTGGTAAGTTGCAGGCAAAGGCCGCTGTGCGTGACGTCGGGCGCGTTCTGTCGATCCCGTATGGCTATGTCGACAAGATCTGTAAAATGATCCCGGGCGATCCGGCCAAGCCGATCCCGCTGAAAGAAGCCATTGATATGGAACCGGACCTTCGCCGCATCGCGCGTGAGGACCCGGATATTGATCGTCTGCTGTCGATCGCCATGCAGATCGAAGGCCTTTATCGTAACTCATCGACCCACGCGGCAGGCGTGGTGATCGGTGACCGTGACCTTGATGAACTGGTCCCGATCTATCGCGATCCGCGTTCGGACATGCCGGTCACCCAGTTCAACATGAAGTATGTTGAAAATGCCGGGCTGGTGAAGTTTGACTTCCTGGGTCTTAAGACCCTGACGGTGATTATCGAGGCCGTCAATTTGATGCGTCTTCGAAAAGACGTCCCGCAAGACTTTGATATCAGTGCAATTCCCCTTGATGACCGCCCGGCCTTCAAGCTTCTGTCAGCCGCCGAAACCGTCGGCGTGTTCCAGCTTGAATCCCAGGGCATGCAGGATGTTCTGCGAGGGCTAAAGCCCGATACACTCGAAGATATTATCGCTGTCGTGGCGCTGTATCGTCCGGGTCCGATGGATAACATTCCGCATTACATCGCGCGTAAGCACGGCCAGGAAGAACCTGATTACATGCACCCGATGTTGCAGCCGATCCTCGAAGAAACCTATGGCATCATGATCTATCAGGAGCAAGTCATGGAACTTGCCCAGATCATGGCGGGCTACTCGCTTGGTGGTGCTGACCTGTTGCGCCGTGCGATGGGTAAGAAAATCGCCGAGGAAATGGAAAAGCAGCGTAGCCTGTTTGTCGATGGCGCCGAGAAGAATGGCGTTGATCGCGGGCAGGCGTCTGACATCTTTGATCAGGTTGCCAAATTCGCATCCTACGGCTTTAACAAATCCCACGCGGCGGCCTATGCGCTGGTGGCCTATCAGACGGCATATCTCAAGGCGAATTACCCGGTCGAATTTATGGCCGCCTTGATGACGCTTGATATGCACAACACCGAAAAGTTGGCGATCTTCAAACAGGAAGTCGAACGGCTTGAAATCGAAATCCTGCCGCCATGTGTCAACAATTCCCAAGTCGCGTTTTCGGTCGAAAACCATGATGGTGTGCGCAAGATCCGTTATGCGCTGGCCGCGGTTCGAAATGTCGGCGATGCCGCAATGGAAAGCCTGGTTGCCGAACGCGAAGCCAACGGTCCATTCAAGGACATTACCGATTTCGCATCGCGCATAGACAGCCGCGCGGTCAATAAGCGCCTGCTTGAAAACCTTGTACGTGCCGGGGCGCTGGATTGCCTGGCGTCCAATCGCAAGGTCATGTTTGAAAATGTCGATAAGGTCATCGCCGTTGCCCAGCGTGAAATGCATGCGCGCAATGACGATCAGATTTCGATGTTTGGCGACAGCAGTGGCTTTGGCAAGGATCAGATCCGTCTGCCTGATGAACGCGACTGGGTCCCGATGGAAAAACTGACCGAGGAATTCTCGGCCATTGGTTTTTATCTGTCGGCTCATCCGCTTGATACATTTGGCAAAAGCATCCAGCGCATCGGCATCGCCCCGATCAAGGAATTGCCGGCCCGCATGCGTGCATCCAACAAGGGCACCATCCGTCTGGCCGGAACGCTGATCAACGCACGCGAAATGATCTCGAAAAAGAATGGCTCGAAATTCGCCTTTGTCATGTTCTCTGACCCGACCGGCAGTTTCGAAGTCGCCTTCTGGGCCGAGGCATGGGCGGCGTATAAGGAAATCATCAATGCCGGACGCCCGGTTTTGCTCAATGTTTCTGCTGAAATGCGCGAAGGCCAACTGCGCATTCAGGGCCAGCGCGTCGAAGACCTCGAACAGGCGGTTGCCGGTGCGGCCGAAGGCATTCGCATTCGCCTGAACCGTCCTGATCCCGTCGCGGAAATTCGTCAGTTGCTTGAACAGGCGGGCCGGGGGCGTGGTCTTGTCAGTCTGTCAACGGTTTGCGATGACGGTCGCATGGCCGAGATCGAGCTTGAAGAAAACTATAAGGTTGGCCCATCCCTGATCGGCGCAATTGGCGCGATTCCAGGTGTGGAATTTGCCGAAGAAATCTGATGATTTCATCTGGTTGGCGCGTATCGTCCGTCGGAACTGTTGAGAACCGCACATTTGTGCGCATTTTAGGGGTTGCAATCTCTCGCTGAGGGGATTAAAACCCGCCCGAACATCGCACGCGGAAGAGCGGCGACTGCCGTCATATGGCAACTCGTCCATCCGGTGTTTCATACATGGTGTATGGAATTCCCTTCCGCGGAGGTATTAACCGGAAAAAGGTAGGAATTATCATGGCTTTGCCAACCTTTACCATGCGCCAGCTCATGGAAGCTGGTGTCCACTTTGGTCACCACACCCGCCGTTGGAACCCGAAGATGAAACCGTACATCTTTGGTGCCCGCAACGACATTCACATCCTGAACCTGCAGGAAACCGTTCCGATGCTGCATCGCGCGATGCAGGCCGTTCGTGACGTAACCGCTTCGGGTGGTCGTGTTCTCTTCGTCGGTACCAAGCGTCAGGCTTCCCCGATCATCGCAGACGCTGCAAAGCGTTGCGGCCAGTACTATGTGAACCATCGCTGGCTCGGCGGCATGCTGACCAACTGGAACACCGTTTCCAACTCGATCAAGCGCCTCAAAGAACAGGACGAGATCCTGAACGCTGGTGCAGAAGGTCTGACCAAAAAAGAAATCCTGAACCTGACCCGTTCGCGCGACAAGCTTGAGCGCGCCCTTGGCGGTATTAAGGACATGGGTGGTCTTCCCGACATTATCGTCGTGGTCGACACCAACAAAGAATCGCTTGCTATTCAGGATGCCAAAAACCTGAACATCCCGGTTGTTGCGATCCTCGACTCCAACTCTGATCCGGCAAACGTTCAGTTCCCGGTTCCGGGCAACGACGACGCGATCCGCGCAATCCAGCTGTATTGCGATCTGTTCGTTGGTTCCGTTCTGGACGGCATCCAGGAAGAAATGACTGCTTCTGGCGCAGACCTTGGCGAAGCGGAAGAAGTTCCGGCCGAGGCAGCTGCTGCTTCCGAAGCTGCAGAAGAAGCTTCCGCATAAGTTTCATTTTGTACCTGATGAAACGGCGGCTAGCATGCCGCCGTTTTGTTAGGTGTTAACCTGATCGCGTACTTAGGGGCTTTAAAAATGGCTATTACCGCTGCTCTCGTTAAAGAGCTTCGCGAAACCACCGGCGCTGGCATGATGGATTGCAAAAAAGCGCTGTCCGAAACCGATGGTAACCTTGAAGCAGCTGTTGACTGGCTGCGCACCAAAGGTCTTGCTGCTGCTGCCAAGAAAGCTGGCCGTGTTGCTGCCGAAGGTCTGGTTGCTGTTGCAGTTGACGGCACCAAAGGTGCCGTTGTCGAGCTGAACTCCGAGACCGACTTCGTTTCGCGTAACGAAGACTTCCAGAAATTTGTTGGCGAAATCGCAAATCAGGCGGTTGCTGCTAACGGCGATATTGATGCCCTCAAAGCTGCTGCTTACCCGGGTACCTCGCGTAACGTCGAAGAGCAGGTCACCCACATGATCGCTACCATCGGCGAAAACATGTCGCTGCGTCGCTCGGCTGGTCTGGCTGTCGACAAAGGTGTTGTTGCTTCCTACGTTCACTCCGCTGTTGCCACTGATCTGGGTAAGATCGGTGTTCTGGTTGCGCTTGAATCCGAAGCAGACGCTGGCGTTCTCGAAGGCCTTGGCAAACAGATCGCGATGCACATTGCTGCAACCAATCCGGCATCGGCAACCGTCGATGATCTTGATCCGGAACTGGTAGAGCGTGAAAAAGCTGTTCTGACCGAACAGGCCAAAGAATCCGGCCGTCCGGCAGAAATCATCGAAAAGATGATCGAAGGTCGTATCCGTAAATATTACGAGCAGGTTGTTCTGGTTGAACAGACCTTCGTGATTGACGGTGAAAACAAAGTCAAAACCGTGATTGAGAACGCTGCCAAAGAAGCTGGCAAGCCGATCACCCTTAAGGGCTTTGTTCGCTTCGAACTCGGTGAAGGCATCGAACGCGAAGAAAAAGACTTTGCTGCCGAAGTTGCTGAGCAGCTGAACAAATAAAACATCTGTTCGGAATGGTGCGTTTGCCACCATTTCGTGTATGATCCAGACCGGCGAGGTCGGCAGCGCATATCCGCCCTGTTACTCGCCGGTCTTTTTATATCTGAATTCTGCATTTCCCGCGTTCGGGCAATGCGTTACATCGGCATTTAAGAGGCAATCCGACATGGCAGAAAACGGCCCATTGAAGTTTCGTCGCGTCCTTTTGAAGCTCTCGGGCGAGGGGCTTTTGGGTAAACAGCAATACGGTATCGATCCAGAAACTGTTGACCGGATTGCCAGCGAAATCAAAGCCGTTCATGACATGGGTGCTGAAGTCTGCATGGTGATCGGCGGCGGGAACATTTTCCGCGGTGTCAAAGGTGCCTCGCAGGGCATGGAACGCGCAACCGCCGACTATATGGGCATGCTGGCCACCATCATGAACGCGCTTGCTGTTCAGAACGCGTTGGAACGCCATGGCGTTCAGACCCGTGTACAATCTGCCATCCCGATGTCTTCTGTCTGCGAGCCCTATGTGCGCCGCCGTGCGGTCCGTCACATGGAAAAGGGCCGGGTTGTGATCTTTGCTGCGGGCACCGGCAACCCGTTCTTCACCACCGATACCGCTGCTGCCTTGCGCGCGGTTGAAATGGGCTGTGATGCGTTGCTCAAGGGTACTCAGGTTGATGGTGTCTATACTGCGGATCCGAAAACCGACCCGACGGCAGAACGCTATGACTCTCTGACCTATATGGAAGTTCTGTCCAAAGATTTGCGTGTTATGGACGCATCGGCTATTTCTTTGGCACGCGAAAATGATATTCCGGTTATTGTATTTTCTTTGCATAATCCGGGTGCCTTCGCAGACGTTGTTTCTGCGAAGGGGACGTTTACGATTATTTCGAATGGAGACTGAACGTGTCTGACGTTGCTGGCCTAAAAAAGGACCTGTCCCGCCGTATGGAAGGGGCTGTGGAAGTATTGCACAAGGAGTTCACCGGTCTGCGTACCGGGCGCGCCAGTGTGAGCCTTCTGGAACCGGTCATGGTTGAAGCCTATGGCGTTCCGACCCCGCTTAATCAGGTGGCATCGGTCAGTGTTCCAGAATCCCGTATGCTTTCGGTTCAGGTTTGGGACAAGTCGATGGTCAAGGCCGTCGAAAAAGCCATCCGTGATTCGGGCCTTGGCCTGAACCCGGCTGCTGATGGCACGCTTGTTCGCGTTCCGATCCCGGCACTTAACGAAGAACGTCGTACCGAACTTTCCAAGGTTGCTGGCAAATATGCCGAGCAGGCCAAGATTTCGGTTCGTAACGTCCGTCGCGATGGCATGGATCAACTGAAAAAATGGGAAAAGGACGGTGACATCTCCAAGGACGAGATGCACGACGAAGAAAAAGAAGTCCAGAAGCTGACCGACAAGGTCATCGGCGAGATCGACGAAGCACTCGCCCACAAAGAACAGGAAATCATGCAAGTCTGATTATGGCTGTGCTTTCTTCGCAAACTCAACCTTCAGATGCGCTTTGTGTGCCGCGTCATGTTGCCATCATCATGGATGGCAACGGGCGCTGGGCGCGCGGGCGTGGCCGACCGCGGACGATGGGGCATCGCGCCGGTGTTGATGCCGTCCGTCGCACCATCGAAGCCGCAGGCGAACTTGGGATCGAGTATCTGACGCTTTATGGCTTCTCGACCGAGAACTGGAAGCGTCCGGAAAGCGAAGTCAGCGACCTGATGGGGCTGCTGCGCCTGTTCGTAAAGCGCGAATTATCCACTTTGCACAAAAATGGTATCAAAATTCGCATCATCGGCGATCGTTCGCGGTTTGCTGATGATATCCGCGAACTTCTGGCCAAGGCCGAAGATCAAACACGCGACAATACGCGCCTGAACCTGACCATCGCACTGAGCTATGGTGCGCGTGCTGAAATCACGCAGGCTGTACGCGATATTGCCGCCAAGGTTGCCGCAGGCGAACTGTCCGCCGACGAGATTACCGAAGACCTGATCGAACAAAACTTGTCGACAGCCGGTATTCCGGACCCGGATCTTCTGATCCGAACCAGCGGCGAACAGCGGATCAGTAACTTCTTGCTCTGGCAGTCGGCCTATACTGAATTCGTCTTTGAAGATGTGCTTTGGCCGGACTTTGATCGCAGCCACCTCGAAAAAGCTATCGATAACTTTGCCGGGCGGGAGCGGCGTTTTGGTGCCGTCATCTGAGACACAAGATCAAAAAGATACCAATTCCGGCCTGATGCCACGCGTTCTTTCCGCGATGGTTATGGCGCCTGTGGCTGTTGCGGCGGTCTGGTTCGGATCTCCCTATTTTGACATATTACTGTTTGTGTTTTCTGCAGGCATGATGTGGGAATGGTCGCGGATGTGCGCCCCGAACCACCACAACGGCATATCGGTTGTTACCGCCGTTGCGCTTGCGGTTGCGATGATAATGTATGTCGCTGGTCAGGAAGAATATATTGTCATGCCGATTGCCATCGGGGTGATTATTGCTGCGGCCCGCTCGGGCGCAAATTGGTTGCTTGCCGGGTTTGGCGTTTTGTACATCTCGGTTGCTGCACTGTCAGCACTCTGGCTGCGCACTCAGGATGGCGACGGTCTTCTGATCATTATGTGGCTGTTCTTCCTTGTATGGGCCACCGACACAGGCGGTTATGCCTTTGGCAAGACCATCGGCGGCCCAAAACTCGCACCACGCTTCAGCCCAAAGAAAACATGGGCGGGGTTGATCGGTGGCATGGTCTGTGCCGGTTTGATCGGTGGATTGGTCACGTATTTCAGTTCCGATGCGATCAATTGGGCGATTGTCGCGGTCAGTATGGTTTTGGCGATCATTGCCCAAATCGGTGATCTTGGTGAATCCGCACTCAAACGTCGTTTCAAGGTCAAGGACAGCAGTCACTTGATCCCAGGCCATGGCGGATTGCTTGATCGTGCTGACGGGATGTTGTCGGTGTTTCCTGTTGCCTTTGCTATTATCTGTTTCGCAGGGCTTTCTCTGCGTTAAGGCGGCCAATCCTCGGGCTGCTGTCTTTACAGGTGTTTGATGACTTTGAAGAAATCCGTCAGTGTCTTTGGTGTTACCGGTTCCATCGGGGCCAGCACCGTTGATGTTTTAAAGTCCCACACTGACAAATATGTTGTCGAAGCTGTAACGGCGCATCGCAATGTCGATGCATTGGCCAAGGCCGCCATCGAACTTGGCGCCAAATGCGCCGTGATCGGCGATTCTTCCTGTTTTGCGGACCTTCGCGATGCTCTGGCGGGGAAGGGTATTGAAATCGCGGCCGGCGAAGACGCGCTGATCGAGGCTGCCGAACGTCCCTCTGACATCGTCATTGCCGCAATTGTTGGGGCAGCTGGCCTGAAACCGACGCTGGCGGCCATTCGCCGTGGTGCACGCATTGGACTTGCCAATAAGGAAACGCTGGTCTGTGCCGGCGCCCTGATGACGGCGGAAATTTCAAGGCATGGTGCGACCCTGATCCCGGTTGATTCCGAACATAGTGCAATTTTCCAGGTTCTCGAGGATCGCGAAGAAACGCGCATTGACCGTATCCTTTTAACCGCTTCGGGCGGTCCGTTCCGGGAATGGTCATTAAAGGACATGCAATCTGTCACTAGGGTCCAGGCTTTGGCGCATCCGAATTGGGAAATGGGCGCAAAGATTTCGATCGATTCTGCGACCATGATGAACAAAGGGTTGGAGCTGATAGAGGCTTGGCACTTGTTCCCGGTCGCCGAGGAACAGATTGAAATTGTTGTTCATCCTCAATCAGTTGTTCACAGCATGGTGGAATATCCTGATGGTTCTGTGCTGGCACAGCTGGGATCTCCGGATATGCGGACACCAATTGCTTATGCGCTTTCATGGCCGGATCGGATCAAAGTGGACGCACCGCGTCTTGATTTTGCCACGATCGGGCGTTTGAACTTCGAGGCGCCGGATACAAATCGTTTCCCGGCTCTTCGTCTGGCACGACAGGCCTTGCAGGAAGGTGGCACGCTGCCTACTGTTCTGAACGCTGCCAACGAAGTCGCCGTCGAAGCGTTCCTTAATGACAGAATCGGCTTCCTTGATATCGCCGCGACTGTCGAAAAGCTCATGACAAGGCTTGGAAGCGAACCGCTGACCAGCCTTGAACAGGTATTTGAAACAGATGCAATGGTGCGCCGGGAAACGTCGGCGTGCCTTGTTTCGGCTTCTTAGATTGAAACTGCCGGTTTCACCGGCTTAGGGAATTCTTGATGGAAACCTTGCTTGCTTTTCTTTTTGTGCTCTCGGTACTCGTGTTTGTTCACGAATATGGTCACTACTGGGTGGCAATCAAAAACGGCGTGAAGGTCGAAGCCTTTTCAATCGGATTTGGCCCCGAACTTTTCGGTTGGCAGGATAAAAAGGGCACGCGCTGGAAAGTCAGCCTGATACCGCTTGGTGGTTACGTCAAAATGTTTGGCGACATGAACCCTGCCAGTGCCGGTGGTCGCGATGACCTTGACGCCGAAGAAGCAAAACACGCCTTCCATCACAAAGGGGTCGCCGCACGCGCGGCCATCGTTTTTGCCGGACCTTTGGCCAACTTCATCTTTGCCATCATCGTCTTTACATTCCTGTTTGCTGCTGTCGGGCAACAGCGTGCCTTGCCGGTTGTTGGCGAAGTTCTTGAAAACAGCCCGGCATCTGTTGCTGGCCTGATGGCTGATGACCGCATCACCGCGATCAACGGTCAGCCGGTTGAATGGTTTTCTGAGCTTTCTGACATTGTGCGAGCAAATCCCGGGCAACCGATTTCCGTCACGGTCCAACGCGACAGTGAAATCGTTGATCTTGCCGTGACGCCCGAAGCCGTCGAAGTCGACGAGGGTGGTATGACTGCGACGGTCGGACGCCTTGGCATCACCGCTGGTGACTTTGAGACGAGCCGCACCGGGGTTGTGGAATCGGTCGGTCGCGCATTTGAGACGACCTATTCATTGACCACGCAGACCTTCTCGGCACTCGGTGAAATGATCAGTGGTGATCGCGACAGTTCTGAACTGGGCGGGCCGATCCGGATCGCGCAAATGTCAGGACAGGTGGCCGAAGGGGGCATCGCACCGCTTCTGTTCTTTATGGGCTATCTTTCCATCAGCCTTGGGTTGATCAACCTGATGCCTGTTCCGGTCCTGGATGGTGGTCATCTTGTGTTCTACGCGATTGAGGCAATTCGCGGTAAGCCATTGGGGGCAAAAGCACAAGAATATGGTTTCCGTATCGGCGCGGGTTTGGTATTCAGCTTAATAATTTTCGCAACGTGGAACGATTTGACGCAATTGGGTGTCTTTAGTTTCCTCAAAGGACTTGCTGGCTAATGCATGACAGCAACAGGGGGGTTAACTTGCTGCGTAAGGTAAAAGCGGCCGTTGTCATTACGGCCCTGCTTGGCGGAACGGCGCCATTGATTGTTCCTGTGGCTGCGCATGCCCAATCGGGTCTGATTCGCGACATTGAAGTCGAAGGCAATAATCGTATCGAAACGGCGACGGTGAATGCCTACCTCACCGTTGCACCTGGCGATTCCTACGACATCCAGAAAATCAACAGTTCACTCAAGGCGCTTTTCTCGACCGGCCTGTTTGCCGACGTGTCCTTCTCCTTTAATCAGGGAATTTTGCGTGTAAATGTCGTTGAAAACCCGATCATCAACCGCATTGCGTTTGAAGGAAACCAGCGTCTTGATGATGATACCCTGAGTGCTGAATTGCAGTTGCGCCCGCGCGTTGTTTACACCCGCACCAAGGTGCAGGCCGACGTTCAGCGTATCCTCGAACTCTATCGTCGTAGCGGACGTTTCGCCGCAACGGTTGAGCCCAAGGTCATCCAGCTTGACCAGAACCGTGTCGATCTGGCGTTCGAGATTGATGAGGGGGATGCCACGGGTATCCGCAAAATCAACTTTGTTGGCAACAAGGCCTTTGACGACGGAGAACTGTCTGATGTGATCCGCACCACCGAAAGTGCGTGGTGGAAAATCCTGACGGCCGACGATAACTACGATCCCGACCGTGTGACCTTTGACCGCGAACTCCTGCGTCGCTTCTACCTGTCTGCCGGCTATGCTGATTTTCAGGTTTTGTCGTCGGTTGCCGAACTGACACCTGATCGCTCGGATTTCTTTGTCACCTACACGGTGAGCGAGGGGCAGCGCTATCAGTTTGGCGAGATCAATGTCGTCTCACAGATCGACAAGATCGATCCGGAAACCCTGTTGCCGCTGATCGAGATTGAAAGCGGCGAATGGTATAACGCCAACCTTGTGGACGATGCGGTTGATGCTTTGACCGACAGTGTCGGGGATCAAGGCTATGCCTTCATTGACATCCGCCCGAATGTTCAGCGCAACCGTGAAACCGGCACCATTGACATCACCTTCAACATCTCCGAAGGGCCGAAGGTCTATGTCGAACGTATCAACGTTGTCGGCAACGTCCGAACCCTCGATGAGGTGATCCGTCGCGAATTCCGCTTGGTCGAAGGCGATGCGTTCAGCAGCTCCAAGATGCAGCGTTCCAAACAGCGCATCGAAAACCTTAACTTCTTCAAATCTGTGGATGTCAAAACCCTGCCGGGGGCGTCGCCGGATCAGACCGTGATCGAGGTCGATGTCGAAGAAAAATCGACCGGTGAGTTTTCCATTGGTGCGGGTTACGGAACGGATAATGGTGCGTTTGGTCAGCTTGGTATTCGTGAACGCAACTTGCTTGGCAAAGGCCAGGATTTGCGCCTGAACTTCACGCTTGGTTCAACCGACCAGCAGATCGACCTGTCCTTCACCGAGCCGTATTTCCTTGATCGCGAAATCGCTGCAGGTTTTGATGTCTATCGTCGTGAAGAAGATAATCAGGACGAAAGCTCGTATGATGAAGAGCAGACCGGGGGACGTCTCCGTGCGGGATTCCGCTACAGTGAGGAACTCTCGCATTCGTTCCGCTACTCGCTCGAAAGCAATAGCTATTCAAACATCAATCGTAGCAGCGCTTCACGACTTCTGTTGGCTGAAGAGACCGAGTTTGTTGAGTCCGCTATTGGTCATACTCTGACCTATGATGAACGTGACAGCTCGATTTCGCCGACGGAGGGATATTTCGCCCGCCTGTCAAATGATTTGGCCGGTGTTGGCGGCGATGAGCAATATTTGCGGTCGCGCGTTGAGGGCGGATATTACTATCCGATCGATCGCGAGCATGAGTGGGTTCTCTCGACCCGTGGTTCTACCGGCTACATTTTCGGGTTCGACGATGATACCCGCATTTCGCAACGTTTTTCTGTTGGTGGTTCAAACCTGCGTGGTTTCGAATCTGCCGGTGTCGGCCCGCGTGATATAGCGACCGGGGATGCTTTGGGTTCCAAACTGTACTACACTGGAACGGTTCAGTTAGACTTCCCGCTCGGGCTTCCATCTGAGTTTGCTTTAACAGGTCGCGTGTTTAGTGACTTCGGCTCCGGGCAGGACGTCGATGGTGCCCGTCCCGGCGAAATTTATGATACGGGCACTCTACGAAGCTCTGTCGGTTTTGGTGTAGGTTGGGAATCGCCGTTCGGCCCGATTGGTGTTGACATCTCTCAGGCAGTCACAAAAGAAGATCACGACAAAGAGGAAATGTTCCGACTTAACTTCGGAACGAGATTCTAATGAAAATGATCAAATCTCTCCGTAATCTGCTGGTTCTCTCCGCTCTTATCGGTTTCTCTGCACATGCCAATGTTGCGCAGGCGCAAGAACCGAACCCGGATAACTTTGCCTCCGTCATGATTGTCGATTTTGCCGGCATCATGCGTGAAGCATCTGCGATGCAGGATGCCCGCAAACAAATCCGCGATCGACAGGTTGCCTATCAAAAGGAAATCGAAACCCGCGAGCAGGGGCTGCGCGAGGAAGAAAAACAACTCGCTCAGCAACGCACGCTGCTGGCTGCAGACGTTTTTCAGGAAAAACAAAAGCAGTTTCAGCAAAAAGTCGCTGATTTCCAGAAATTTGCCCAGGCCCGCAGCCGTGTTCTCGATCAAGCCCTAGCCGAGGCTCAGTCCAAATTCTCGCAAGCCCTGAACGAAATCATAGGAAGCATTGCCGAAGAACGTGGCGCAAACCTTGTCCTGCATCGTGGGCAAGCTGTTCTGTTTGCAACCACCATGGATGCGACCAAGGAAGTTTTTGATCGCGCAAATGCCGAGGTTCCAACCATCACGGTTGAATTCAAGGAAGGCTCCTGATGGCGGATGCCCGTTTCTTTAGCCGCAAGGGACCCTTCAGTGTTGCTGAAATAGCCGCACTGACGGAAACAACACTGGTCAATGCACCCGATGAAACACGGGTCTTTCACGATGTCTCGCCCCTGCAAAACGCAGATGGCGATATCCTGAGCTTCTTTGACAATCGCAAATATCTTGATGCGTTTGTCAGCAGCAAGGCAGGGGCGTGCTTTGTGCGCCCTGAGTTTGTCGAGCGTGCACCCGAAGGCATGGTGTTGTTCGTAACCAAGGACCCGTATCGCGCCTATGCCAAGGCCGCGACTGCGTTCTATCCGTTCGAAACCGGCAATGGCGTGATTTCGGATCGCGCCGTCATTGATCCGTCTGCCAAGGTTGGCGAAGGCGTGCAGGTCGATGCCGGTGCAGTCATCGGTGCCAAGTGCGAAATTGGCGATGGCACCATCATCGCATCCAATGCTGTCATTGGTGACGGGGTTGTCATCGGTGCGGGCTGCAAGGTGGGTGCGAATGCCTCCATCAGCCACAGCCTGATTGGCAATCTGTGCCTGATCTATCCCGGTGCCCGCATCGGGCAGGACGGCTTTGGCTTTGCCATGGGCCCAGAAGGGCACGCCAAGGTTCCGCAATTGGGCCGGGTCGTCATTGGCAATGACGTCGAAGTCGGTTCAAACAGCACGATTGATCGCGGGGCAGGGCCAGATACCGTCATCGGGAACGGCTGTCGTATCGACAATCTGGTGCAAATCGGCCATAACGTTGAACTTGGCATGGGCTGTGTTGTCGTCTCGCAAGTCGGGATCTCGGGCTCGACCAAGATTGGCAATTTTGTCGTGCTTGCCGGTCAGGCAGGCATTACAGGACACCTCGAAATCGGCGATGGCGCGAAAGTCGCAGCCCAGTCGGGTGTCATGAAAAATGTGGGGCCGGGGGAAACTGTGGGCGGAAGCCCAGCCGTTCCGGTCATGGAATATCATAAACAGACGGTCGCCTTGTCGCGTCTGATACGAAAAAAGAAATAAGGGCTACACACATGACCGAACTGGTAAGTGTCGATATCCAGCGCATTCTGGAAATGATTCCGCATCGCTATCCGTTCCTTCTGATCGACAAGGTCATCGACATCGAAACCGATGTCCGTGCCACCGGCATCAAGAACGTGACGATGAACGAGCCGCAATTTACCGGCCATTTCCCGCAGCAGCCAATCATGCCGGGCGTCCTGATCATCGAAAGCATGGCGCAGACCGCAGCCATCCTGGTCGTTCAGACCCTTGGCGCGGATGCCGAAGGCAAGCTGGTTTATTTCATGAGCATCGATAACGCCCGTTTCCGTAAACCGGTAACCCCGGGTGACGTCATGCACATCCACGTGACCAAAAAACAAAGCCGCGGCCCGGTCTGGAAGTTCGAAAGCCAGGTCAAGGTCGACGGCCAAGTCGTTGCCGAGGCAACCATCGCCGCGATGATCCGGGATAACTGATAATGTCAAAAGTACATCCAACCGCCGTTGTCGAAGATGGCGCGCAGATTGGTCAGGATGTCGAAATCGGACCCTATAGCGTGGTCGGTCCGAATGTTGTCTTGGGTGATGGTGTCAAACTGCACAGCCACGTCGCGGTCGCAGGTCACACCACCCTTGGCGATCAGTGCGAAGTTTATCCCTTTGCCTCTGTGGGGCATGCCCCGCAGGACTTGAAATTCAAGGGCGAAAACAGCCGTTTGATCGTTGGCAAACGCACCAAAATCCGCGAGGGCGCAACCCTTAATCCGGGCACCGAAGGTGGCGGTATGGAAACCACCATCGGTGATGACTGCCTTCTGATGACCGGGGCCCATGTCGGGCATGATTGTCATGTCGGCAACCACTGCATTCTGGTCAATAACGGCACGCTTGCGGGCCACGTGGTGGTCGAAGACTTCGCAATCGTTGGCGGTCTTTCGGCGGTTCACCAATTTGTTCGTATCGGCAAGCACGCCATGATCGGCGGCATGACCGGGGTCGAAAGCGACGTCATCCCTTATGGGTCTGTCATCGGCAACCGTGCGTATCTTTCGGGCCTGAATATCATCGGCCTGAAACGCCGCGGTTTTGACCGTGAAACCATCCATTCGCTGCGCAAGGCCTATCGCCTTCTGTTCGCACAGGAAGGCACTCTGGCCGAACGTGTCGAAGAAGTCGCCAAGGATTTTGAGGGCGTCGGCCCGGTGATGGAAATCATCAATTTCCTCAAAGCGGAAAGCATGCGTTCCGTATGCACGCCAAAATATGACAGCTCCGCAGGATAATCCGCAGCCGAAATTGGGGATTATCGCCGGGGGCGGGGCGCTTCCCGCCCGTCTGGCGTCCGCGGCTGTTTCAATGGGCCGCGATGTCTGCATCGTCAAACTTGATGGCTATGCCGATGATGCCGACCTTGATCAATATCCGAATGTAACGGCCCGCCTTGGCGCAGCATCGAAAATCCTTTATGCCATGCGCAAGGAAAACTGCCAGGACGTGGTTCTGGCAGGTAAGGTCGCACGCCCCAGCTTTTCTTCGATCCGCCCGGATTGGCGGGCAGCAAAGCTTTTGATGAAAGTTGGCACCAAGGCACTTGGCGATGACGGATTGCTCCGCCTTGTCGGCAAGGAGCTCGAACGCGAAGGCTTCCGACTTTTGGGCGCCCATGAAATTCTTGGCGATCTCGCGGTCGAGGAAGGCGTTCTTGGTGCGGTAACCCCCGATGAACAGGCAATGACCGATGCCCGCCATGGCCTGTCAGTCGCCCGAATACTGGGGCAGGCTGATGTCGGGCAGGGATGTGTCGTGCAACAGGGGCTGGTTCTGGCCCTTGAGGCGATCGAAGGCACCGATGAAATGGTGCGTCGCTCGGCCAAATACTGCCGTGATGGTGTTGGCGGGGTGCTGGTAAAGTCCGCCAAGCCGCAACAGGACAAACGCCTTGATCTGCCGGCCATCGGCATGAAAACCGTCGAAGAGGCCCATAAGGCTGGCCTGCGTGGCATCGCATTGCTTGCCGGTGGGACCATGATCATTGACCGTGCTGCTGTGATTGCCCGTGCTGATGCGCTGGGCCTGTTTGTCGTCGGTCTGGCCTTCCCCGACGAGGAACGCCAAAATGGCGGATGAAATCACGCCGCTTGGCCCGAAAATCATGCTTGTGGCTGGCGAAGCATCCGGGGATCAACTGGGGGGGCGCCTGATGGCGGCCCTTAAGGCCAAGCAGGATCATATTCGCTTTATCGGTGTCGGCGGTCCGCGCATGGAACGTGAAGGCCTCAAAAGCCTGTTTCCGATGAATGAAATGTCGGTCATGGGCCTGACAGAGGTCGTGCCGCATATTCCACACTTGCTCAAACGCATTTCCCAAACCGCGGATTTTGCCAAGTCCGAGAAACCCGATGTCGTGATTACCATCGATGCCCCGGATTTCAGCTTTCGGGTCGGCAAGAAGCTGAAAGGCAAGGGCATCCCGCTGGTGCACTATGTCGCCCCCTCGGTCTGGGCCTGGCGCGAAGGCCGGGCAAAGAAGATTGCTGGTTTCCTCGATCATCTTCTGGCACTTTTGCCGTTTGAGCCGCCTTACTTTGAAAAAGAAGGCCTGCCAACCACCTTTATCGGCCACTCAGCAGTCGAAGAACGCCATGACGGGGATGGTGAGCGGTTCCGTACCCAACATGGCCTGACTCCGGACCAAAAGCTTCTGGCCGTTTTGCCCGGAAGCCGTAATTCCGAAGTCAAACGCCTCCTGCCGGTGTTTCGCAAGGTAATAGATGATGTTGCCGCGAAATACCCCGACGCGCGCATCGTCGTGCCAACGGTCAGCAAGGTTGTCGACACCGTCACCGAAGAAATGAAATCCTGGCCGCTCGATCCGATTATTGTCGCATCCGACCGGGAGCGCCATGATGCGTTTTCGGCGGCCGACTGTGCGCTGGCGGCATCAGGAACCGTCTCGCTGGAGCTCGCAATTGCCGGTGTGCCGCATGTCATTGCCTATCAGGTCAATGCAGTGACGGGCTGGATTGCAAAACGCCTGATCAAGATCGATACCGTCACCATTGTTAATCTGGTCCTTGGCAAAAAACTAATCCCCGAATTCTTGCAGGACAAATGCAAGGCCAAAAAGATCATTCCGGTTCTTGAAACCCTGATGGCCGATAGCCCCGAACGCGCCGCACAGATCGACGGTTTTGAGGAAGCCTGCACCTTGCTGGGATTTGGTGACAGACCGCCCAGCGAAAAGGCTGCCGAGCAGATTTTGAAAATCATCGCCAAAAAATAATCTGTTACAGGTGGCATCAAATCCGCATTGCAATTAGGTTCTTCGCATTGATCAATTCATAACGGAGAGTGTTATGCGCTACCTGCACACGATGGTACGTGTCGAGAATGTCGATGAGTCGATGAAATTCTATTGCGACCTTCTTGGTATGAAAGAGACCCGCCGGATCGAGAGCGAGCAGGGCCGTTTCACCCTGATCTATCTTGCACCGCCGGCGGATGTCGAAAGTGCCAAATCCGTCAAGGCCCCGGAACTTGAACTGACCTATAACTGGGACCCGGAAAGCTATTCCGGCGGACGCAACTTCGGGCATCTGGCCTATGAAGTCGACGATATTTATGCGCTTTGCCAGAAACTGATGGATGAGGGTGTCACCATCAACCGTCCGCCGCGTGACGGGCGCATGGCGTTTGTTCGTTCCCCGGACGGCATTTCCATCGAGTTCCTGCAAAAAGGCGAAAGCCTCGCCCCGGCTGAACCGTGGGCCAGCATGGAAAACACCGGAAGCTGGTAAGCCCGGAAAATATCGTGGGGCAGGTTAAAGCTGCCTCACAAATACAAAAAGGCCCGGAAAATTCCGGGCCTTTTCTTTGATCTGTCGATGTCGACGCGGCTTAGCGCTTGTCGACCGGAACGAACGGACGTTCTGCAACACCGGTAAACAGCTGACGCGGACGACCGATTTTCTGAGACGGATCTTCGATCATCTCTTTCCACTGGGAAATCCAGCCAACGGTACGTGCAACAGCGAACAGCACGGTGAACATGCTAACCGGGATGCCCATCGCCTTGAAGATGATGCCCGAATAGAAGTCGACGTTCGGATAGAGTTTCTTCTCGATGAAGTACTCGTCTTCACGTGCGATACGTTCCAGTTCCTGGGCAACGTCAAGCAGCGGGTCGCTGATGTTGAGTTCTTTGAGAACTTCGTGGCAGGTTTCCTGCATGACTTTGGCGCGCGGATCGTAGTTTTTGTAAACGCGGTGACCAAAGCCCATCAGACGGAACGGATCGTTCTTGTCTTTTGCTTTTGCAACGTATTCCGGGATGTTTTTCACATCGCCGATTTCGTTGAGCATGACCAGAACGGCTTCGTTTGCGCCACCATGTGCCGGACCCCAAAGCGAGGCGATACCAGCAGCAATACATGCAAACGGGTTGGCACCCGAAGAACCTGCCAGACGAACGGTCGAGGTCGACGCATTCTGTTCGTGGTCGGCATGCAAGATCAGGATGCGATCCATTGCCTTGGCCAGAACCGGATTGACTTCATAGTCTTCACACGGGTTGCCAAACATCATCTGCAGGAAGTTTTCTGCATAACCGAGCTTGTTGTTCGGATAGCGGAACGGCTGACCGATGGAATATTTATACGCCATCGCCGCAATGGTCGGCATTTTCGCAATCAGGCGATAGGCCGAAATCATCCGCTGCTTCGGATCGTTGATGTCGGTGCTGTCATGATAGAACGCGGACAGTGCGCCAACAACGCCACACATGATCGCCATCGGATGCGCATCACGGCGGAAACCGTTATAGAAATTGCGCATCTGTTCGTGGACCATGGTGTGCATGGTAATATCATTCTCGAACTTGGCTTTGTCGGTGGCATTCGGCAGCTCACCATAAAGCAGCAGATGGCAGACTTCGAGGAAGTCGGCATTTTCTGCAAGTTCATCAATTGCATAACCGCGGTGACGCAGAATACCAACGTCGCCATCAATATAGGTCAGTTCCGACTGGCAAGAGCCGGTCGAAGTGAAGCCCGGATCATAGGTGAAATATCCGGTTTCAGCATACAGCTTGCGGATGTCAATCACAGACGGGCCTACACTGCCCTCAATCACCGGCATATCGAACGACTTGCCAGTGGCATTGTCGGTCATTGTCACGGTGTGGGAAGTCTTGGGATTAGATGCCATGACTATTTTTCCTTCCCTGTTTGAACGAACACGGTTTCAAGTTGTGTGCAGCATAATGCTGCGGCGCACAAAGCGCAAACGGGTTATTAGTTTTTCTTAATTCGCTGTTGTTAAGCATCAAAATGGCGAATGCGTTTCAGCGTTTGGGTTTTACCAAGCACAATCATTACTTCGAAAATGCCTGGTGAAGAGTTGGAGCCTGTAAGCACCGCCCGCAAGGGCTGCGCAACTTTGCCAAGCTTTAACTCAAACTTATCGGCAATGGCACGAACACTTGCGTCAACGTCCTCTTCGGTCCAGCTATCAAGCGCTTCAAGACTGTTGGCCAGTTCCTTGAACAGACCTTCAGGTGCACCATCAATCAGGGACTGGGCTTTCTCGTTAACGGATGTAATGCCATCGGTAACGTAGAAAGCCGAAGAGTCGGCGAGCTCGATAAGAGTCTTGGCCCTTTCTTTAAGGCCTGCCATGCCGTTGATCAAGATTTCTTTTTGCGACGCATCAAGCGCATCCACGCCAATTTGCTTGGCAATCAGCGGCGAAATCTCGTCTGCAAGGCGTTTGTCATCGGCCTGACGCAGGTAGATGCCATTAAGGTTGGTCAGCTTTGCAAAATCAAAGCGCGCAGCCCCTTTGCCGACATCGGTGATGTCAAACCACTCAATTGCCTGCTCGGTCGAAATGACTTCATCATCGCCATGGCCCCAGCCAAGACGCAGAAGATAGTTGTTCAATGCCTCGGGCAAGAAGCCCATTTCATCGCGATAGGCATCAACACCCAGCGCACCATGGCGTTTCGACAGCTTGGCTCCATCCGGGCCATGGATCAACGGGATGTGCGCAAAGGTCGGGACATCCCAACCCATGGCATCATAAATGACTTTCTGACGGAATGCGTTGGTCAGGTGGTCGTCACCACGAATAACGTTGGTAACACCCATGTCATGGTCATCAACCACGACCGAAAGCATGTAAGTCGGCGTTCCGTCGCCGCGCAGGATGACATAATCGTCAAGCTGCTCGTTTCCGACGCGAACTTCGCCCTGCACCTGATCATTGATCACGGCATCGCCTTCCTGCGGCGCCTTGACGCGGACCACCGGTTTGACACCTTCCGGTGCCTCGGACGGATCGCGATCACGCCAGGTACCGTCATATTTCATCGGACGGCCTTCTGCGCGGCCTTTCTCGCGCATGGCGGTCAGCTCCTCGGGGGAGCAATAGCAATAATACGCTTTCCCGGCATCAAGAAGCTGTTGGGCGACTTCTGCATGGCGGTCGCGACGGGCAAACTGGAAAGTCGGCTCTTCGTCTGCGGTCAGGCCAAGCCAGTTCAAGCCGTCAAAAATGGCGTCTACGGCCTCGGGCGTTGAACGTTCACGGTCGGTATCCTCGATCCGGAGCAAGAACTTGCCACCGGTATGTTTGGCATACAGCCAGTTATAAAGTGCGGTGCGTGCGCCGCCGATATGCAGAAACCCGGTCGGAGACGGGGCAAAACGGGTAACAACCGTCATTCAATCTATCCGTTATTTGGATGTTGTCGCTTGTCCTGAGGACTTTTGGCGTGCAGGCTATAGCACAAATGACACGCTGTTGCACCACAGCGGATGTTAGATAGAAACTATGCGGCAGGCGGGCTATTGGACATTCGTCGTACGGCGACAGGTAAAGTTAAATTAAAACAATTGTTTGTGGGTGTTTTCTCACAAATTAATTTTGTTGTAACAAGCCAAAGAAATAAATGGTTTCTGTCCTCGGTTATCTTCTTTGGGTTGGGCTGTGCCGGGTATTTCTTGCTCCCTGCGCGTATCGGGCTTGGTCAAATTGCTCTGGCGGTGATTCTGCTGTGCTGCGGTTTCTGGATGTCGCGGCGACTTGCCACTCTGGCCTTCGCGTTTCAACTGCTTGCCAGTCTGGCTTTCGGGGCTTTGACAAGTGCCATCCATACCGAACTTGGCCCGGATAATATCACGACAAAAACGTTCTATACGACCGAGGTTACCGGCACCATCATCGCGCTGGAGCCAAGGAACGGACGTATCCGCGCCACCGTGCAGCCGTCCGAGATTGTCGGCATTGCCCAAGACCAACTGGACTGGAATGTAAGGCTCAGTTTCTTGGGCGATAGTGCGCTTTCAATTGGCGATCAGATCCGCGCGAACGCACGTCTCTTTCCCTTGCGCGCACCTGCGGTTCCCGGCGACCCGGATTTTTCACGTAATCTCTATTTCAGCAATATTGCCGCATCCGGCTTTGTCTTTGGACGACAGTTCGAAGTTCTGGAAAATCAAAAAGACATAAACAACAATATTTTACTGGTCGGTATTGAAAGGGCGCGTCAATATATCTCAGCCGTCATCAGCGATGAAATGACTGGCCCTGAAACCGGCATTGCCAAGGCGCTGATCATTGGCGAACGCGGTGAAGTCTCCCCGGATATTGCCGATAACCTTCGCAAATCCGGGCTTGCGCATTTGTTGGCGATTTCCGGTCTGCATATGGGATTGCTGTGCGGGACGGTGTTTTTCCTGATCCGGTTCGGGTTGGCCGCCATTCCATCAATTGCCTTGCGCTATCCGATCAAGAAATGGGCAGCGATGGCGGCCATGCTGGCGGGGCTTGTCTATCTTGGATTATCCGGGGCGACCATCCCGACCCAGCGCGCCTTTGTCATGTTGCTTGTGGTTTGGCTGGCACTCCTGCTGGATCGCCGTGCCATATCGCTGCGCCTTGTGGGCGTGGCCGCGATCATTGTTTTGATCCTTCGGCCTGATGCGGCGCTTGGCGCCAGTTTCCAGCTCTCCTTTGCCGCCGTTGGCGCACTTGTTGCGTTTTATGACGGGCCGGGGCGGCGCTGGCTGGATCGGCAGGGGATGCTGTCCTGGTATGAGCGTGCCGGTCTTTATCTTGCCGGTTTGCTGCTGACCAGTTTGATCGTGACGGCGGTGACTGCGCCCATTATCGGCTATCATTTCGGCCGTATTTCAATGCTCGGCGTACTCGCCAATCTGGTCGCCATTCCGGTCATGGCATTCTGGGTCATGCCCTGGATTGTCGTGACGCTGGCGCTGATCCCGATTGGGTTATCAGGGTTTTCTTTGGCCGCGATGAAGCCCGGATTGACGGTATTGTTGGAAACCGCCGAACTGGTTGCCGCACAGGACTGGGGGCTTTGGTATGTCTCGGGCCTTGATATGCTGGCGGTTGCCTTGGGGCTGTTTGCCTTGGCCTGGATCGTTATCTGGCGCGACAAGGTGATGATCGTGCCGGTCCTTCCGGTGATTTTTGCCGCCATTATCTTTCAGGCACTGCACAAAGAACCCGAAATCCTGATTTCGGGCGACCGCGAAAGCTGGGCTGTTTATGATCCCGATGCCGCTATCCTGCATACCTCATCGCGGCTGAATGACTTTCAAAAAGGCATCTGGATGAGCCGCTTTGGTATTCGCCCCGAACAGGAACCAAGCCGCGTACAGGCCTGCCAGAACGACCCGTGCTCCCTTGGTGTTAGCGCTAACATCGTTCCGTCACGGATCATCGTCGCAAGCCGTATTGCCAATCCGTTTTATGCCTGCCGTAATGCAGATATCATTGTCAGCCTGAAAACCGATCTACCAACCACCTGTCAGGCCTCTGGCGCGCGCGTGATCATCGATGATGACGTTCTGTGGTGGCAGGGCGGTGTTGCGATCAAACTGCCGTCTGAGCCTGGCGAAAAGCCAGAAATCAACACCGTCCGTGCGGAAACTGGCAATTGGCCCTGGATCATCATCGGCGGCAGAGCAGGGCGCTAACAACCTGATCGTACTCAAAACAAAAACGCCCGGGCACAAGCACCGGGCGTTTTTGTTTGTAACTTCGCGCAAGCAATCAGTACTGACGCAGCAGCCCGACCAGACGGCCCTGAATGCGCACGCGATCTGGCGACAGGGCGCGGGTTTCATAGCGTGCGTTGGCCGGTTCCAGCAGAACTTCACCACGTCCGCGTTTCAGGCGCTTAAGCGTGGCTTCGCTGTCATCGACGAGTGCCACCACAATCGTTCCGTCATGGGCCTGTTCACAGCGCTGGATCAGGACGGTATCGCCATCAAGAATGCCGGCATCAATCATCGAATCCCCCGATACTTCAAGGGCATAGTGATCACCGGCACCAAGCAGGGCGGCCGGGACCTGCACCATGGTCGTTTGATCGCGAAGGGCCTCGATCGGTGTACCGGCAGCAATCCGGCCATAGAGCGGCAAACCAACGGATTCCCCGGCTTCCGAGAAGGCGGTTGGCACCGTGGTTGGTCGATGCGCGGCCTTTCGCACACTGGCAAGCGAGGTCACATTGTTTGGCGTTTCCGGGGCGTCATCATCGCTGTTTTCCGGAAGTCTGACGACCTCAAGCGCGCGTGCACGGTGCGCAAGGCGGCGGATAAAGCCGCGTTCCTCGAGGCCTGTGATCAGGCGGTGAATGCCGGATTTGGATTTAAGGTTCAGGGCCTCTTTCATTTCATCGAAAGAGGGCGAAATCCCGTGATCGCGAAGGTAATTGTCTATATAGACCAGCAACTCATATTGCTTGCGCGTCAGCATGTTATTTCCCGAACCTGTAAAAAGAACAAAAAGGATACACAGATGTTCTACTTTAGTTCTTTTCGCGGGTCAAGCGGCTCTGTGCGATTTGACGGAAAAACCGAATAATCGCCGTGATCCTTCAAAAAATATGAATAGTAGGCGGTCCGCAGGGACAGGAAGCTAGTCCGCGACGAAGGTACCCGATTTGCCACCTTCTTTTCGGGTGACCCGCAAATCGGTAATCCTCATACTTTTATCAACCGCCTTGCACATGTCAAAAACCGTGAGTGCTGCGACCGAGGCAGCGGTGAGGGCTTCCATCTCGACACCGGTCTTGCCGGTTGTCTTGCAGGTGGCGGTGATATCGACGGCATCGGCATCGTTGGCCAGTTCGAGATCCACGGTGACAGAAGTCAGGGGCAGGGGATGACAAAGCGGGATCAGGTCAGGGGTCTTTTTCGCCCCCATGATCCCGGCAAGCTGGGCGATGCCAAGAACATCCCCCTTTTTATGGCCGCGCGCCGCAATCAGCTTTGCCGTTTCGGAAGACATCAGAACCCGGGCCTTGGCAATCGCAATGCGTGCGGTTTCTGCCTTGGCCGAAATATCGACCATCACCGCGTTGCCACCGGCATCAATATGGGAAAGCTTGTCTGCCATTGGTTCTGTCCAGTATTGATCAGGCCGCAAGGCCAAGCAGTTTGCGGGTGGCGGTTGCGACGTCGTCCTGGCGCATCAGGCTTTCGCCGATCAGGAAACACTCAGCGCCGACCTTTGCCATACGGGCAAGGTCATCAGGGGTAAACAGGCCGCTTTCGGCCACCAGCAACCGATCATCGCCGACCATGCTTGCCAGTTCCTCGGTCGTGGTGAGCGAGATTTCCATGGTCTTGAGGTTGCGGTTATTAATCCCCACCAAACGTGACTTGAGCTTGAGCGCGCGTTCAAGTTCCGGGGCGTTGTGCACCTCGATCAAAACATCCATGCCAAGGCTGTGCGCGGCATCTTCAAGCTCAGCCGCCAAACTATCTTCAAGGGCTGCCATGATCAGGAGGATGCAGTCCGCACCAAGCGCGCGTGCCTCGGTAATCTGATAGGGATCGACCATGAAATCCTTGCGAAGCGCCGGAAGATCGACTGCGGCCCGGGCCGCGACCAGATAGCTGTCATCGCCCTGGAAATAGGGGATGTCGGTCAGAACAGACAGGCAGCTTGCCCCGCCGGCCTTATAGGCCTTGGCGAGTTCCGGCGGATTGAAGTCCGGGCGGATCAGCCCCTTGGAGGGGGATGCCTTTTTGATTTCGGCAATCAGACCATAACGGCCATCGGCAACACTGGTTTCAAGCGCCTTGATAAAGCCGCGTGGGGCTGATTGTGCCTTTGCCTCGGCCTCGAGGGTGGCAAGCGTCTTGCGCGCCTTGCAGGCCGCAACGTGATCGCGTTTGTCATTGCAGATTTTGGCTAGTACGTCGCTCACGCCGGGGTTCCTTCGTTGGTGATCTTCACAAGCCCTTGCAGGGTCTCGGCGGCCTTGCCGCTATCAATGGCGTCTGCGGCCTTTTTGATGCCGTCGGCCAAATCGCTAGCAATGCCGGTGACCACAAGAGCCGCCCCGGCATTCATCAGAACGATGTCGCGGTACGGGCTTTTCTTGGCCGCCAAAAGGTCGGTAATGGCCTTGGCGTTGACATCGGCATCACCGCCCTTGAGGTCGTCAAGCGTTACGGTTTCGAGCCCAAAATCACTTGGGGTGATTTCAAACGTGGTGACCTTGCCGTTCTTGACCTCGGCAACGTAAGTCGGGCCGGTGGTCGAGATTTCATCAAGGCCGCTGTGGCCATGAACAACCCATGCATGCACCGATCCCAGACGGTTGAGCACATTGGCAATCGGTTCGACCCACTGTTTGGCAAACACACCAAGAACCTGACGTTTGGTCTTGGCCGGATTGGCCAGCGGTCCCAGCAGGTTGAAAATCGTGCGCGTGCCCATTTCAACGCGGGTCGGCATGACATGGCGCATCGCCGAATGGTGACGGGTTGCCATCATGAAGCAAAGATTGATGTCGCGAAGCGCCTTTTCCAGAAGCTTCATATCAGCATCAAGATTGACACCAAGCGCCATCAAAACATCGGCAGACCCGGATTTCGACGATGCGGCGCGGTTGCCGTGCTTGGCAACGGTAGCACCCGCGGCGGCGGCAACAATCGCAGCCCCGGTCGAGATGTTATAGGTGCCACTGCCATCACCGCCGGTGCCGCAGGTATCGACCGCATTTTCCGGGGCAATGATGCCGGTTGCCTTTTCGCGCATGACACGGGCGGCACCGGTGATTTCATCAACGGTTTCGCCACGAATGCGCAAGCCCATCAGGAAAGCCCCCATCTGCGATGGTGTCGCCTGACCGGACATCAGCACATTAAAGGCCGCCTCGGCCGCGCTTTCGGTCAGTTTTTCGCCATCTGCGACTTTGGCCAGAATTGGCTTCAGATCATGATCAGTCGACATCGGGTCTTCCTTGGTTTGCGGTCCGGTGCGCATTACGCACCGGTATAGTCGATAAAATTCTTAAGCAGAGCGTGTCCATGTTCCGAAGCGATGCTTTCGGGGTGGAACTGGACACCATGAATTTGATGGGTTTTGTGACGCACGCCCATAATAAGACCATCTCCGCTTTCGGCCGTTATTTCAAGGCTGTCGGGCAAAGTTTCGCGTTCAATCACCAGCGAGTGATAACGGGTGGCCTCAAACGGGCTGGGAAGGCCTTTAAAAACGCTGGCGCCGGAATGCTTCATCGCATCGGTCTTGCCATGCATGCATTCGGGCGCACGGATCACCTTGCCGCCAAAGGCCTGACCGATCGATTGATGACCCAGACAGACGCCAAGCAATTTGACCTTGCCCGCGGCAGCCTTGATCAGATCAAGGCAGATACCGGCCCGTTCCGGATCGCAAGGACCCGGCGAAATCACAATGCCTTCGGGATTGAGCGCCATGGCCGCATCCACGGTAATCTCATCATTGCGGCGCACTTCGACCTCTGGGCCGAGTTCGCGCAGATAGTGCCACAGATTGAATGTGAAACTGTCGTAATTGTCGATGAGGAGATACATCGGAGGAAAGGCCTGTGCACATTAAAGTTGCCAGAGAATAAACGCCCTTGTCGCTACGTCAAGCAGAAGCAGAGCAAGGCTTTTTTCGCCATTTGATGACATTGATGAAGATGGTTACGATCTTTTAACCGTGCGCTAACCAGAACCGTTTTAAAAACGTGAAAACACAAACCGACTTGATCGGTGTATAATCACAACATGGGAAGCGGTCGTTCAGTGAACGAAACAGCCGCTACGAGCATCCCAACAAACGAATACTGGAGACCACAGCGTGGCACGCCGGGCAACCCGGGCACCGACCGCCAAACGTAAGAGGGCGGCACCCAAGAAATCCACTCGTAAAAAGACCGCCCCGAAAAAGAAATCGGGTGGCATTGGTCGCCTGATGCTGGGCGGGGCCTTTGTTGCGGGTACGCTGTCGGCCATTATTGCCGTTGGCAGCATGCTTGAGCTTGATCGCGCGTCCGATGAATTTGGCCGCGCAGCGGATCAAAGCGCACCGAATTATGCCCTGGCTGAGCCGGAGCCGACCCCGAAGCTTCGCAAGGATTACAAGCTTTCGGAAAATGCCAATGTTTCTGAGCGTGGACGCACGGGATATCTGGTCGGTGAAAACAGTAAAACTACCCGATCCACCGGGCAAGGCGGGCAGGGACTGACGGACTTTGTGCCGGCACCGGCCGCACGCAAACCGGACCAGGGTGGGGATATCCTTCCTGGCGACAGTGGCAATGATGTTCCGGTTGCAACCGTTGGCCCGACAGATCAGCCGTGGCAAAAATATGCCGCGCTGACACAGGATACCGGCGACAAGCCGGTGATTGCGATTGTGATTGATGATGCCGGCCTTGATCAGCCGCGCACCGCCAAAACGGTCGATCTGCCGGGGCCGATCACGATTTCCTATCTGCCCTATGCCCGTGATTTGCAGGCGCAGGTCAATGCCGCGCGCAAGGCCGGTCATGAAGTGATGTTGCATATGCCGATGGAACCGTCATCGGCATCGGTTGATCCGGGGCCGCATGCGTTGCTGGCAAGCTATGACCGCCAGACCATCCTCAATGAGATGTCCTGGATGCTGGATCGGTTTGATGGCTATGTCGGTGTGAACAATCACATGGGCAGCAAATTTACCGCCGATCCCGAACGCATGCGTGTTGTCATGGAAGTCATGAAGTCGCGCGGCCTGATGTTCCTCGATAGCCGGACCAGCGCAGACTCGGTCGGCTATTCGACGGCCAGCAGCTTTGGCGTTCCGGCGATTACACGTGATATCTTTATTGATGATGCCGATGATGCGGCCAAGATCGCCGATATGTTGGCCCGCACCGAAAATGTCGCCCGCAAACAGGGCTTTGCGATTGCGATTGGTCATCCGCGCGATCTGACAATCGGGGCGCTTCACAAATGGATCCCCGAAATTCAGGCCAAGGGCTTTGTTCTGGTGCCTATTACCGATGTCCTGCGCCGGTCGATGCAAAGTGTGACCGGCTAGGGTTCGCTGACGGACATGAAAAAAAGGGCTGCAGGATAACTGCAGCCCTTTTTTGTTTGCAGGATTGCGAGCTATGCGAAGCGATGGGCTTCGCGGGCGGCGGCCATGAGGGCACCGGCCTTGTTCTGGCATTCCTTGTGTTCGAGTTCCGGTTTGCTGTCGACGACGACACCGGCACCGGCCTGAATGTGGATTTTATCGTCCTTGATGACGGCGGTGCGAAGCGCGATGCAGGTATCCATCGAACCGTCGGCCGAGATATAGCCGATACAGCCGGCATAGATGCCACGCCGGACCGATTCCAGTTCATCGATGATTTCCATGGCGCGAACTTTTGGCGCACCCGACACGGTTCCGGCCGGGAAGCCGGCCTTCAGCGCATCCATGGCGTCGTATTTTGTTTCGTCAATCTGACCGACCACGTTTGAGACGATATGCATGACGTGGGAATAA
>NZ_DGMR01000001.1:44174-44383 GCF_002388495.1 Thalassospira sp. UBA4513 | reverse complement strand
ATGACGTGGGAATAATATTCGATCTGTTCGCGGTCAGTGACGCGGACCGTGCCCGGTTTGGAGACGCGCCCGACATCGTTGCGGCCAAGATCGAGCAGCATCAGATGTTCGGAGCGTTCCTTGGGATCGTCGAGCAGGTCCTGCGCCATGAGTTTGTCGTCGTCGGGCGTTTTGCCGCGCCGACGGGTTCCGGCAATCGGGCGAATGGT
>NZ_DGMR01000001.1:43383-43919 GCF_002388495.1 Thalassospira sp. UBA4513 | reverse complement strand
GCGCGGATGTAATCCTTGGCCTTTTCGACCATGTCGTGGAATCCGGCCTCGGTGACGCTGACTTTTGGTTCGGGCAGGGTATCGGGTAGGGATTTGGAGCGGCGGTCGATAAACAGATTGCGCTGGAACTGCTGGACCACGTCATTAAGACGCGCGCAGGCCAGATCATAGGCGGCATCAGCCGAAATGCCGCTTTGCGGGCGGACGGGCGTCACCACGGTCACCGTGTCTTCGATGGTGTCAAAACTTGCCGTCACGGTCGGGCGGATGAAAATGCCATCGGGCACATCAAGTTCGTCCTTGTTGCTGTCGGGCAGCTTTTCCATCAGACGCACAGTGTCATAGCCCATATAGCCGACCAGTCCGGCACTCATCGGTGGCAGGTTGTCGGGCAGTTCGATATGGCTTTCAGCGATCAGTTTCTTGAGACTGTCAAGCGGGGCGTCAGGCTCGGCCACAAAGGCATCGGCATCGGCCATCACACGGCGATTGAGTTCGGCCTTGTTGCCAAAGCAGCGCCAGATCAGGTCGGGTTT
>NZ_DGMR01000001.1:42881-43274 GCF_002388495.1 Thalassospira sp. UBA4513 | reverse complement strand
CAGCGCCAGATCAGGTCGGGTTTGAGCCCGAGGAAGGAATAACGTCCGCGGACCGATCCGCCTTCAACAGATTCAAGCAAATAGGTGTTTGGCATGCCTTCGGCGATCTTGAGAAAGGCCGAGACCGGCGTATCAAGATCGGCGGTCAGCGAGGTCCAGAGAACCTGTGAGATGCCGTTGTCGTAGTTTTGCTTGAAACTGGTGAAATCCGGTTTGATTTCCATGATCTGTCCGATGGTTGGGCTTGGTCGGTTTGGCGATGGCGTCTTTGAGATAGAAAAAGGGCGACCGGATTTTCCGGTCGCCCCTGGATGCGTATCAGTTGGCAGCGGTCGGCTGATAAAGCTCGTTGATCACGCTGTTATTGACGCTGACCGAGATTTCCTCGTTCAG
>NZ_DGMR01000001.1:42511-42769 GCF_002388495.1 Thalassospira sp. UBA4513 | reverse complement strand
CTGACCGAGATTTCCTCGTTCAGGTAGTTGAGATACTGCGCAAGGATGTCTTCGTTAAGGGCTTCCTTGAGCTCGTCATTTACCGGTGCGGCATCGGCGGTGTTGATGTCGGCGGCCTGAATTTCATCAAGCTTGACGATCATGACGTCTTCGCCGGTCTGGACGGCTTTGGCCTTGCCGTCTTCAAGGGTGAAGAGGGCAGCGGCAACCGCCGGGTTGACGTCATCTGCAAGGCCACGGCCGGTACGGCGGGTCAGG
>NZ_DGMR01000001.1:35454-42409 GCF_002388495.1 Thalassospira sp. UBA4513 | reverse complement strand
AACGTCTGCGCCGTCTTCGGTCGCGAGGGTTGCGAGATCAGCACCAGTGGTGTTGATGTTGCCAGCCAGTTCTTCGGCCTTTTCCATCATCAGGCGTTGGCGTTCTTCGGCGGTCCATGCGGCAACAACTTCGTCGCGGACTTCGTCAAACGGACGCAGGGCCGACGGGGTTACGTTTTCAACACGAACGACATAACGCGTGCCCGAAGCGGTTTCTTCGAGGAAGCTTTCCTCGCTGTTTTCGAGCTCGAAGATTTTGGCGTTGATTTCGTCTGCGCCGTCAACGTTCTGACCTGCAAGGCCTTCGCCACGGACGATGCCGTCAAGCTTGTAGGTTTTTGCGCCAACATCACGTGCGGCGTCTTCGATCGGGGTGCCGGCACCGAGTTCTTCGTCAAAGGTGGCCGCCAGATCATAAATGGCGTCTTCGGCTTTGAACTGTTTGAGGCCGTCAACAATGATGTCGCGGACTTCATCGAGGCTTTGGGTGCTGCCCGGGGTGATCGACGGAACACGGATGATGTGCCAGCCAAGGGCGGTTTCGACCGGCTCGGAGATGCCACCTTCGTCGAGCGAGAAGGTCGCATCGCGGAGATCGGGCAGGATGTCATTTGCGGTGAACTGGCCGAGTTTGACCATGGCTTCGTCCATGTTCGCGTCTTCTTTGGCAACCGTCATGAAGTCTGCACCTTCCGTCAGGCGCTTATAGGCTTCACGGGCGGTCTGTTCTTCGTTCGGCGAAAACAGGATTTGTTCGACGGTGCGTTTTTCCGGGGTCTGGAATTCCGGTTCACGCTGTGCATAGGCGTCGGAAATTTCTTCGTCGGTTACGGTGACCGTCGAAATCAGGTCAGCGGCACTTAGCGTTGCAAGGGTGACATTACGGCTTTCCGGTGCGGTGAACTGGGCCGCGTTTTCTTCGTGATATGCACGAAGGGTCGCGTCATCAGCCGGTGCGATGTCAGCAAACGCATCCTTGTTCAGCGTAAAGAACGAACCGCTGCGCTGTTCATTGCGGTAAGCGACGATCTGACGCGCCATGATGTCTGGCACCGTTGCCGGGTTGGTCAGGCTGCTGACAACCTGCTGGCTCATCATGTCGCCACGGACACCGTTGATGAATTCGTTTTCGGTGTAGCCAGCCTGATACAGGGCCTGCAGGAAGCGATCACGGCTGAACTGGCCGGTGGTCGGGTCCTTGAAGCTGTCAGACGAGAAGATCTGATCACGGACGGCTTCGTCGCTGATGCCGATACCGATGTTTTTGGCATCTTCACGAAGGATCTTCTGGGATACGAGCGACTGCACCGTATTGTTCAGAAGGCCCATCTGAATGGCCTGCTGCTGGTTGAAGTTCGGTCCGAACATGTTTTGCATATTCTGCACGCTACGCTGGAAGGCGCGATCCAGTTCGACCGGGGTGATCCGTTGGCTGCCGATTTCGGCAACTTCACGCGAGGTGCCCAGATTGAGCATCGATGCGTTCAGGCCCCAGATCACGAAGCTCAGTGCAATCACGCCAAAGATAATCTTGGCGAAGATTGATTTCGAAAATGTGCGAATGCCAGCAAGCATATGATAAGCCTAACAATCCGTGGTTTGACGCCAAAATCAGGCTTTGACGTCGTTTCATTATGGTCGCCCGGACGACGCGATAGACGAAAAGGCCCGAGCAAATTTGCCGCGCATCTTAATGGCGAGTGTTATCAGCGGCAACAGGCGATTGTATAGAAGATGACTGCAATCACATCCTAAATACGTGATCGGGCGTTTTCGGGTACTTGGCCCCGCTGGCATGGCATGCTAAAACCCGCGTCGAAACAGGTCCTGTAACAAATCGTATCAACCGCAAGCCGGTTGTTATGGTCTTGAAACAAGGACACTACACAGACAAAATGTGAACCAGATCAGCACGAGGTAGCTCCCATGACCCAACGCCGTCCCCTGATTGCCGGAAACTGGAAAATGAACTGTTTGCGTGCAGACGGTCTTGCGCTGGCATCAAGCCTGGCGGCAAAGGCGTCTGAAAAAGGGGCGCTTGGTTGCGATATTCTTGTCTGTCCGCCGGCAACGCTTTTGTCCGAGGCGGTTGGCGTAACCAAGGGAAGTGCGGTTGCCGTCGGTGGGCAGGATTGCCACGCGGCGATTTCAGGCGCGCATACCGGAGATCTGGCCGCCCCGATGCTGGCCGATATTGGCGCACAATATGTTCTGGTCGGTCATTCCGAACGCCGTGCCGATCATGGTGAAAGTTCAACCGATATTCGCAAAAAGGCGATTGCGGCCCATGATGCCGGTCTGATCGCGGTGGTGTGCGTTGGCGAGACCGAGGAAGAACGCGATCTTGGTGCAACTTTGCCGGTGGTGAACGGGCAGGTGGCGGTATCGCTTCCGGATGGGGCGAATGCCAAAAACACGGTTGTTGCCTATGAGCCGGTCTGGGCGATTGGCACGGGCCGTACTGCCAGTGTCGAAGAAGTTGCCGAAGTGCATGCTGCGATCCGTGCAGGTCTGGTGGCACGGTTTGAGGATGGTGATCAGTTCCGAATTCTGTATGGTGGTTCGGTCAAGCCGTCGAATGCCAAGGAATTGATGGCTGTCGAAGATGTCGATGGTGCACTTGTCGGCGGGGCCAGCCTTAAGGTTGAAGATTTCTGGCAGATTATTGAATCTTGTGCCTGACCGACTGCGGTGCAGATTTTGTTTAATATGGTCTAGCCAACAGCCATAAAACGCGTTAAATACGCATCAAATTTATGCCCGATCCGGGCCGAATTGCGTTTGGATCGGTTGATTAGGACAAGAGTTTCGACACCATGCAAACAGTCATTCTGGTAATCCACCTTCTTCTTGCGCTCGGCTTGATCGCTGTGATTCTCGTGCAGCGCAGCGAGGGCGGTGGGCTTGGTATCGGCGGTAACAGCGGCGGCGGAGGCGGCGGCGGTGGTTTCGGCGTGATGAGCTCACGCGGCGCTGCGAACCTGCTGACCCGTACTACTGCTATTCTGGCAGGCGCATTCATGATCACCAGCATCATTCTTGCCCTTCAGTCGAATACCCACACCCAGCCGGCTTCGATCCTTGATCAGGCGCCGGAACCGGCCCCCGCGGTCACCGAGCCCGCCGAGGACACCGGTCCCGCGGCTCCGACCCGATAAACAAATTAACCGACGACCTGAGGCGGCAAACTTGCCGCCTCAATTTTTGATTGTTGAATTCCCCGGTTCGTGATGCACTGAATGGCATCGAACCGAGGCTTTGTGCTTTGAGATGAGGCCAAGATAATGACTCGTTTTATCTTTATTACCGGTGGCGTGGTTTCCTCGCTGGGCAAAGGTCTGGCTTCCGCTGCTTTGGGGGCGTCCCTGCAGGCACGCGGCTTTACAGTTCGTCTGCGTAAACTTGATCCGTATATCAACGTCGATCCGGGCACCATGAGCCCGTACCAGCATGGCGAATGCTATGTGACCGAAGACGGTGCGGAGACCGACCTTGATCTTGGCCACTATGAACGTTTCACCGGCGTATCATCGCGCCGGTCCGACAACGTCACCACCGGTCGTATCTATTCCAACGTGATCGCGCGTGAACGTCGCGGCGATTATCTTGGCGGGACTGTGCAGGTCATTCCGCACATCACCGATGCGATCAAGGAATTCGTGATGTCGGACGCGACCGAGGATTTTGTCCTGGTCGAAATCGGCGGCACGGTGGGCGATATCGAAAGCCTTCCGTTCCTTGAAGCCATCCGTCAGATGGGCAATGACCTTGGCGATGGCCGGGCCTTGTTCATGCACCTGACACTTGTTCCTTATATTTCGTCTGCCGGGGAGCTTAAGACCAAGCCGACCCAGCACTCGGTCAAGGAACTGCAGAGTGTCGGTATTCAGCCAGATATTCTTCTGTGCCGTTGCGATCGCGAAATTCCGATCAATGAACGCCGCAAGATTGCGCGTTTCTGTAACGTCCGTGAAGCGGCGGTTATTCCGGCCTATGACGTTGATAACATCTATCAGGTGCCGATCAGCTATCACCAGTATGGTCTGGATAACGAAGTGCTGTATCACTTCGGCCTGCAGGCGCAGGAACCGGATCTGCAGCCGTGGGAAGATATCTGCAACACCATCCGCAATCCGGAAGGTGAGGTCACCATCGGCATCGTTGGCAAATACATCCAGCTTCCCGATGCCTATAAGTCGCTGACCGAAGCGCTGACCCATGGCGGTATCGCCAACAAGGTGCGCGTCAAACTGGAATGGATTGCGTCTGACGAGCTGGAAAAAGAAGGCAACGTCAACGAAATCCTGTCCAAGCTTGATGCGATCATGGTGCCGGGCGGCTTTGGCGAACGTGGCACCGAAGGCAAGATTGCCGCGGCCCGCTATGCGCGTGAAAACAAGGTGCCGTATTTCGGGATTTGCTTTGGCATGCAGATGGCGGTTCTGGAAGCCGCGCGTAACCTTGCCGGGCTTAAGGATGCGTCCTCGTCCGAGTTTGGTCCGACCAAGACGCCGCTTGTCGGTCTGATGACCGAATGGGCGAAAGATGGTGGCTCGGTCGAGCGTCGTTCTGATGACGATGACCTTGGCGGCACCATGCGTCTGGGTAATTACGAGTGCAAGCTTGTCGATGGCACCCGTGCACGCGAGATTTACGGCAGCGAAACCGTTCTTGAACGTCACCGCCATCGTTATGAGGTGAACGTCAACTTCATGGGGCAGCTTGAAGAGAAGGGTCTTAAATTCTCAGGGCTGTCGCCGGATGGTCGTTTGCCGGAAATCGTCGAATATCCGGATCATCCGTGGTTCATCGGTGTTCAGTTCCACCCGGAACTGCGTTCGCGTCCACTGGATCCGCATCCGCTGTTTGTTTCCTATATCAAGGCCGCCAAAGAGCGCAGCCGTCTGGTATAAGCCTGGTATCTGATTGCCAGAACAAACAGCCACAAGTGATCGACAGAAAGTCAGTGCAATGACCGAAATTAAAACCGTCAAAGTCGGCAATATCGAAATCGCCAACGACAAGCCGTTTGCCGTTCTGGCAGGCCCGTGCGCGATCGAAAGCCGTCAGCACGCCCTCGAGATGGCCACAGCGCTTAAGGAACTGTCCGAAGGGCTTGGCATCGGGCTTGTTTATAAAAGCTCGTTTGACAAGGCCAACCGGACCAGCACCACGTCCAAACGCGGTGTCGGCCTTAAGGAAGGTCTCGATATCCTGGCCGAGGTCAAGGAAGTCACCGGGCTTCCGATTGTGACCGACGTGCATTTGCCTGATCAGTGTGCGGCGGTGGCCGAGGTTGCCGATATCCTGCAGATCCCGGCATTCCTATGCCGTCAGGCCGATCTGTTGCAAGCGGCTGGCAAAACGGGCCGCGCGGTTAATGTCAAAAAGGGTCAGTTCCTGGCCCCTTGGGACATGGTCAATGTGGCCAATAACCTGGCTGCGACCGGCAATGAAAACATCATGCTCTGTGACCGTGGGACCAGCTTTGGCTATAACACGCTTGTCACGGACTTCCGTGGACTTCCCACCATGGCCCGTCAGGGCTATCCGGTTGTCTTCGATGCCACCCATTCGGTTCAGCAGCCGGGCGGACAGGGCACCTCGTCAGGTGGCCAGCGCGAATTCGCGCCAGTTCTCGCCCGTGCGGCCGTTGCGGTTGGTATCGCAGCACTGTTTATCGAAACCCACGATAACCCGGCGACGGCCATTTCCGATGGCCCGAACCAAATCCCGTTGAACAAGCTTCCCGAAGTTCTTTCGGTTCTGATGGAACTGGACAAGGTGGCAAAAGCCAATCCGGTTCGTCTGGATATGTTTGACGCGTAAATAACAAATGCCGCCAGCACGTGATTGGCGGCATTCTTTTTTGCTGTAACCTGCATGCCTGATGGTCAGGTATGGTTCCTACCAGTGAGGAGAACGTTTCTGTCATGACCGCTATTATCGATATTCGCGGCCGCGAAATCCTTGACAGCCGTGGTAACCCGACGGTCGAAGTTGATGTCACCCTGGAAAATGGCGCCTTTGGTCGTGCTGCCGTTCCTTCGGGCGCATCCACCGGTGCACACGAAGCCGTCGAACTGCGCGACAAGGAAGACCGTTACCTTGGCAAAGGTGTTACCAAGGCGGTTGCATCCGTAAATGGTGAAATCTTTGAAGCGCTGGCTGGCATGGATGCCGAAGACCAGCTTGCCGTCGACAATGTCATGATCGACCTTGATGGCACCGAAAACAAAGGCCGTCTGGGCGCAAACGCCATTCTGGGCGTGTCGCTGGCAACGGCCAAGGCCGCTGCCGAAGATGCCGGTCTTCCGCTTTATCGTTATGTCGGTGGGTCGTTTGCCCGCACTTTGCCGGTGCCGATGATGAACATCATCAATGGCGGCGAGCATGCCGACAACCCGATTGACGTTCAGGAATTCATGATCATGCCGGTTTCGGCCGAGACCTGCTCGGACGCGATCCGCATGGGTGCGGAAATCTTCCACAACCTGAAAAAGGCATTGTCGGCAGATGGTCTGAACACCAACGTTGGTGACGAGGGCGGCTTTGCGCCGAACATCGCATCGACCGAGGCTGCCATCAGCTATGTCATGAAGTCGATCGAGGCTGCTGGCTATCGTCCGGAAGAAGACGTTGTGCTGGCGCTTGATGCGGCATCGACCGAGTTCTTCAAGGACGGCAAATACGTTCTGGCCGGCGAGGGCAAGTCGCTTGATCCGAGCCAGATGGTCAAATACTGGGCCGACCTTGTGGGCAAATACCCGATCTTCTCCATCGAAGACGGCATGGCCGAAGACGATTGGGATGGTTGGGCAGAACTGACGGCCGCCATCGGTGCCAAGACCCAGCTTGTTGGTGATGACCTGTTTGTCACCAACCCGAAACGTCTGGCAGATGGCATCAAAAAGGGCGTTGCCAACTCGATCCTGGTCAAGGTCAACCAGATCGG
>NZ_DGMR01000001.1:18928-35372 GCF_002388495.1 Thalassospira sp. UBA4513 | reverse complement strand
CTGGTCAAGGTCAACCAGATCGGCACACTTTCGGAAACCCTGGAAGCCGTCGAGATGGCACACCGTGCCGGTTACACCGCTGTGATGTCGCACCGTTCGGGCGAGACCGAAGATGCAACCATTGCCGATCTTGCGGTTGCCACCAACTGTGGTCAGATCAAAACCGGTTCGCTGTCGCGTTCTGACCGTATGGCAAAATACAATCAGCTGATCCGCATCGAGGAACTTCTTGATGCCGGTGCACACTTCCCGGGTCGTTCGATCCTGAAGTAAGGGCTGCTGATATTTCGACTGCGTAACAGGCCGCTTCCCGATCCGGAGGCGGCCTGTTTTGTATGGGCGCCAAGTGATAAATTCGAATATCAGGATTAGTGAATTGAGCGTAATCGCGCAGCTTTGCGCAGATTGCTTAACTCTATTTTTACCCAGATATGCGTATGGTAATGGGTAATCTTGCCGGTTTTCCCGACTTGTCCGATGGTAAATCATTGTCAGACAAGCGAAATAACGTATGTGGTTTTTACGTTATGCGGCCGGAACGAGATATTTGGTCATCACGTCGCACAGATGTGCAAGGGGCATAAGGTAAATGTCGTCCAGTTCACCGGTCATTCTTCGCCTGAAACAGGCTGTCGCACCGGTAATCGCATTTACCGTGATGGCGTATTTCATCTTTCATAGTGTCGAAGGCGAACGCGGGCTTTTGAATTACTGGTCGATGCAAGACCGCGTCAGCCAGATCACCCAGGTTCTTGAAGAAACGACCGAGCGTCGCAAGTTGCTTGAACAGCATGTGCTTTCGCTGCGTGCCAGCCACCTTGATCCGGATCTGCTTGATGAGCGGGCGCGTGCGATGCTGAATGCTGCCCATCCCGACGATGTGATCATCTTCCACCATGATGGCTATAGCGATGTCATCACGGCTGCGGCTGCCGACGCCAACTGAGCCTGTGCCTGATGCCTGCTTTGAGTGGGCGAGGTATCTGGTGCGAGAGAATCCGCTGGCGGCACAATCGTATTTCCCTGCGTAAAATGGCTCTGTACTGTTGACCAGATCACAGTTTGACAGAAATTTTGGGTTGTGAATTGTGTTCAGCAATAATCGCAAACGGGTAAGTCGTTGTTTAAACTGACTTCTGGTTTAGGGCGCTATTTTGCCAAACCAAGTAGAGGTCATTGATATACAATGCATTCTTCCGGTTGTTTTCCGTTTTGCGCTGCTATGCGGTATTATCCCCGCGAAAGCATAGCATTTGTGACGCAGGGGAATTAACGAGTTTTAAAGCAGGCGTCCAAGGTGCTGAAAATCCTGCAACTCTGTAAAAACGCGTAAACTCAAAGATTAACTGAAATCAGGTTTATTTGTGATTGTGCGTTGCAAAACAACAGTTTAATCGAGGTTAGATTGCTTGCCCTTGTGGTCTGTTTTCGGTAGTCATTTCGGTGGTCCAGTACCGAATTAAGCACTCATACATGATGCTTAAGCGATAGCCATCCACCGGGAGGAAACATGGCGACCACACCAAAACGCAAACGCGGCACGACGCGCGCCGACAATCAGGCGAGCAGTGACGATCTCCTCAAATATTACCGTGAAATGCTTCTGATCCGTCGCTTTGAAGAAAAAGCCGGTCAGCTGTATGGCATGGGTCTCATTGGCGGTTTCTGCCACCTTTATATCGGGCAAGAAGCCGTTGTTGTCGGCATGCAGGCCGCCGCATCGAACGAAGATGGTGTTATCACCAGTTATCGTGATCACGGCCACATGCTTGCAACAGGCATGGATCCGGCCGGTGTCATGGCCGAACTGACGGGTCGCGAAGGCGGTTATTCCCGCGGTAAAGGCGGCTCGATGCACATGTTCTCCAAGGAAAAGAATTTCTATGGTGGTCATGGCATCGTCGGTGCACAGGTTCCGCTCGGAACCGGTATTGCCTTCAACTACAAATATCGCGGTGAGAACAAGGTCTGCATGACCTATCTTGGTGACGGTGCCGTTAACCAGGGCCAGGTCTATGAAGCCTTCAACATGGCAGCCCTTTGGGAACTGCCGGTAATTTACTGCATCGAGAACAACCAGTATGCGATGGGCACCTCGACCCAGCGTCACTCGTCCAGCCCGGACCTGTATGAACGCGGTAAGGCCTATGGCATTCCTGGCGAGCAGGTTGATGGCATGGATGTTCTGGCGGTTAAAGCTGCTGGTGAACGTGCCGTGGAACATTGCCGTGCAGGCAAGGGGCCTTACATCCTTGAGCTGAAGACCTATCGCTATCGCGGGCACTCCATGTCCGACCCGGCGAAATACCGTACCAAGGACGAGCTCGACAAGATGCGTAAAGAGCACGATCCGATTGATATGGTCAAAAAGCTCCTGATCGACGGCAACATCGTGGATGAAGCCGGTCTTAAAGACATCGACAAGGAAGTTAAGGCCGAAGTCGCAAAAGCGGCCGAGTTCGCGCAAAACAGCCCGGAACCAGATGTTTCCGAACTGTTTACCGACATTCTGATCGACGCGTGATCGCATAATCTGCGAACCGCTTTTGAACGATATTTCCCGGGAGAGAGGGAACAATGCCGATTGAAGTTTTGATGCCGGCCCTGTCGCCGACCATGACCGAAGGCACACTTGCCAAATGGAACGTCAAGGAAGGCGACACTGTCGCTTCCGGCGACGTGATCGCAGAAATCGAAACCGACAAGGCCACGATGGAAGTCGAGGCCGTTGACGAGGGTACCATTGGTAAGCTCGTCATTGATGCCGGTGCCGAGAATGTCGCGGTCAACCAGGTGATTGCCTATATCCTCGAAGAAGACGAAGACGCGTCTGCACTTGATAACGTGTCTGCATCGTCCGAACCCAAGAAAGATGCCGCACCGGCCAAAGAAGAAGATGATTCTTCTGAAGATGCCCCGGCGGCTTCGTCGTCGAATACTGCACCGGTTTCAGCCAGTGGTGCCATTGAGCGTTCCGAAGCTGAGCCGCGCGCGATGAGCGTGATGAACAGCACACAGGACGAAAAGTCCTATTCCAGCTTCAAAACCCAGACCGTGCGTGAAGCCCTGCGTGATGCAATGGCCGAAGAAATGCGTACCGACGAAAAGGTCTTCGTCATGGGTGAAGAAGTTGCGCAGTATCAGGGTGCCTACAAGGTTACCCAGGGGCTTTTGGATGAATTCGGTGACAAGCGCGTGATCGATACCCCGATCACCGAGCATGGCTTCACCGGCCTTGCAACCGGTTCGGCCTTTATGGGTCTTAAGCCGGTTCTGGAATTCATGACCTTTAACTTCGCAATGCAGGCGATTGACCAGATCATCAACTCTGCTGCGAAGACGCTGTACATGTCCGGTGGCCAGCTTGGTTGCCCGATCGTGTTCCGTGGCCCGAACGGTGCTGCATCGCGCGTTGGTGCCCAGCACTCGCAGTGCTATGCATCCTGGTATGCACATTGCCCGGGTCTCAAGGTTGTTGCACCGTGGTCGGCCGCAGATGCCAAAGGCCTTCTGAAGGCGGCTATTCGTGACCCGAACCCGATTGTCTTCCTTGAAAACGAAATCATGTACGGTCAGAGCTTTGAAGTGCCTGACGACGAAGATTTCGTCCTGCCGATTGGTCAGGCCAAGATCGAACGCGAAGGGACCGATGTCACCATCGTTGCCTTCTCGATCATGGTTGGCAAGGCGCTTAAGGCGGCCGAACAGCTGGCAGAGCAGGGCATCTCGGCAGAGGTCATCAACCTGCGCACCATCCGTCCGCTGGATGTGAACACCATTGTGCGTTCGGTCATGAAGACCAACCGTCTGGTGACTGTCGAGGAAGGCTGGCACTTCTCGGGTATTGGTGCGGAAATCGCATCCGTTGCGATGGAACATGCATTTGATTACCTCGATGCACCGGTTGCCCGTGTAACCGGCGAAGACGTTCCGATGCCGTATGCTGCCAACCTGGAGGCGCTTGCGCTTCCGCAGGACAGCCACATCGTCGCCGCGGCCAAGGCCGTTTGCTATCGCTAAGTAAGACGGACAGGGGCTGGTCGCGGGTTACACCGCGCCGCCCCGTTACCGGGAGAATGCGTTCATGCCTGTAAAAGTATTGATGCCGGCCTTGTCGCCGACCATGACCGAAGGCACCTTGGCGAAATGGCACGTCAAGGAAGGCGACACCGTTGAGTCGGGTGACGTCATTGCCGAAATCGAAACCGACAAAGCCACGATGGAAGTCGAAGCCGTCGACGAAGGCAAAATCGGTAAAATCCTTGTTTCTGAAGGCAGCGAAAACGTTGCGGTGAACGAAGTCATCGCATTGCTTTTGGAAGAAGACGAAGACGAAAGTGCGCTTGAAGGTGCTGATACGTCTGCGGCCAGCACTGCTGGTGGCGGCGATAGCGCCCCGGCAAACGATGAAAAAGAACCAGCTGCTGACAAACCGGCGTCTTCGGGTGGCGACAAGCCTGCAGCGGCCGCACCGGTTTCCGGTGGCGAGCGGATCAAGGCAAGCCCGCTTGCGCGTCGTATTGCTGCCAACGAAGGTGTGGAGCTTTCCGGTGTTTCCGGTTCTGGCCCGCGCGGTCGTATCGTCAAGCGTGACGTGGAAGCAGCTCTTTCGTCCAAACCGGCTGAAAAAGCGGCCGCGTCCGAGGACAAGAAATCGGCAGATGCACCAGCATCGGCTGCCCCGGCCGCATCTGGCTGGAACCCGGATCTTACCGGTTTGCCGGAATACGAAGAAATTCCAAACAGCGGCATGCGCAAAACCATCGCGCGTCGCCTGACCGAATCCAAACAGCAGGTTCCGCACTTCTACCTGACGGTGGATTGCGAACTCGACAATCTGTTGTCCACTCGCAAGCAGCTGAATGAAAAAGCTGGTGAGGGGGTCAAGATTTCGGTCAATGACTTCATCATCCGTGCGGTTTCGCTGGCACTGAAAAAGGTTCCGGCGGCGAACTCCATCTGGACCGACAAGGCGACCCTGCAGTGCAAGAAACAGGATATCTCGGTGGCGGTTGCCATTGAAGGTGGCCTGATCACGCCGGTTGTTCGTGATGCCGGTTCGAAAGGCCTTGCTGAAATCTCAGGCGAGATGAAGGCACTGGCTGGGAAGGCACGTGACGGCAAACTGAAGCCGGAAGATTATCAGGGCGGGACTTTCTCGGTCTCCAACCTGGGCATGTTCGGCATCAAGGACTTCTCGGCGATTATCAATCCGCCGCAGGGCTGCATCCTTGCAGTTGGTGCGGGTGAACAGCGCCCGGTCGTCAAGGACGGTGCACTGGCAATCGCCACTGTCATGACCTGCACCCTTTCTGTTGACCATCGCGCGGTCGATGGCGCAGTCGGTGCGGAATTCATGGCCGAATTCAAAAAGCTTATTGAAGATCCGCTGAGCATGTTGCTCTAGGGTCCAAAGTTGAGCGGGGGCTTTAGCGAGTCCCCGCAAGCATTTGAATTTAAAAGACCTGTAACCATTAGTGGGCAGGCGAAGGAGATCCTACGATGGCGGATAACAATTTCGACGTAATCGTGATTGGCGCAGGCCCGGGTGGTTATGTAACCGCAATCCGTGCGGCCCAGCTTGGCCTGAAAACGGCAGTTGTCGAACGTGAACATGTTGGCGGTATTTGCCTGAACTGGGGCTGCATCCCGACCAAGGCGCTGCTGCGTTCGGCCGAAGTTTATCGCAACATGCACCACGCAAAGGATTATGGTCTTTCATGTGAAAAGCCGTCCTTTGATCTGGATACGGTGATCCAGCGTTCGCGCGGTGTTTCCAAACAGCTTGCCGGTGGTGTTGGTCATTTGCTGAAAAAGAACAAGGTGACCGTGATCAACGGTGAAGCCAAGTTCGACGGCCCGAAAAAGATCGTGGTCGAAGGCAAGGACAAAGGCACCTATACCGCCAAGAACTACATCATTGCGACGGGTGCGCGAGCACGCGCACTGCCGGGTCTTGAAGCCGATGGCAAGGTGGTCTGGGAATATAAAAAGGCGATGACGCCTGACAAAATGCCCAAAAGCCTTGTGGTTGTTGGTTCTGGTGCCATCGGGATCGAGTTTGCCAGCTTCTATCACACCATGGGGGCTGATGTGACTGTGGTTGAAATCATGCCGCAGATCATGCCGGTCGAAGACAAGGAAGTTGCTGGTCTGGCCCAGAAGATGTTGACCAAGGACGGGATGAAGATCCTGACCGAAGCCAAGGTTTCCAATCTCAAACGCAATCCCGATAATGTTGTTGTCACGGTGGAAACCAAGGACGGCAAGAAGCAGGAATTGACCGTCGATCGCGTGATTTCAGCCGTGGGTGTGATCGGTAATACCGAGGGGCTTGGTCTTGAAACAACCAAGGTCAAGGTTGAACGTAACGTGATTGACACCGATGAATTTTCCGCAACGGCGGAACCTGGCATTTACGCCATTGGTGACGTTGCCGGTCCGCCGATGCTCGCACATAAGGCCGAGCACGAAGGTGTCATCTGCATTGAAAAGATTGCCGGCGTCAAAGGCGTTCATCCGCTTGATCCGCGCAAGATCCCGGGTTGCACCTATTGCCATCCGCAGGTCGCAAGTGTCGGTCTGACCGAAGCCAAGGCCAAAGATGCCGGTTATGAAGTCAAGGTCGGCAAGTTCCCGTTCATTGGCAATGGCAAGGCGGTTGCCCTTGGCGAGGCCGAAGGTCTGGTCAAGACCGTGTTTGATGCCAAGACCGGTGAATTGCTTGGCGCGCACATGGTTGGTGCCGAAGTGACCGAACTGATCCAGGGCTTTGTGGTTGCGATGGGTCTTGAAACGACCGAGGAAGATCTGATGCATACGGTCTTCCCGCATCCGACGCTTTCAGAAATGATGCATGAGTCGGTCCTTGACGCCTATGGCCGTGCGATCCACTTCTAGAGCTTGAGATATTGTGTCGTGCCGGGCGGACATGCCCGGTATGATCACCTTTTACGAATGTCGGTTTGACAAATGCGCGGCGTGGCGGCAAATTGCCGCCCGTCCAATCCTTCGGAGGTAACTCTATGTCGACGGCGCCCAGCGAACAGAAACCCGTTCGTCACCCGGAAAAACAGAAACGGCCAGATCGCCCATCGGGGCGCAAACCGTCCTGGATCAGGGTCAAGGCTCCGACCTCCAAGGGGTATCAGGAAACCCGCGACCTTGCGCGTGGTCTGAACCTTCATACCGTGTGCGAAGAAGCCGCATGCCCGAATATCGGCGAATGCTGGCAGAAGAAACACGCATCCTTCATGATCATGGGCGATACCTGCACGCGTGCATGTTCGTTCTGTAACGTCAAAACCGGTATGCCGAACGCGCTTGACCCGTTCGAGCCGGAGAATTTGGCGATGGCGGTTGCCGACATGCAGCTTAAGCATGTTGTGATCACGTCTGTTGACCGTGATGATCTGGCCGATGGCGGGGCAGCGCATTTTGCCCGCGTGATTGAGGCGATCCGTCACAAGTCGCCGGAAACCACGATTGAAATCCTGACCCCGGACTTCCGTGACAAGCCGGGTGCGGTTGAAATCGTTGCCAAGGCCCGTCCGGACGTGTTCAACCACAACCTTGAAACCGTGCCGCGGCTTTATACCAATATCCGTCCGGGTGCGCGCTATTACCAGTCGCTGCGTATTCTTGATCGTGTCAAACAGATTGACCCGACGATCTTTACCAAATCCGGCCTGATGGTTGGTCTGGGTGAGGAACGCAAGGAACTTGCACAGGTGATGGATGACCTGCGTGTGGCCGATGTCGACTTCCTGACGATTGGCCAGTATCTGCAGCCGACCCTTAAGCACGAGCCGGTCCACAAGTTTGTGACACCCGATGAATTCAACGAATATGCATCGATGGCACGTGGCAAGGGCTTCTTGATGGTGTCGGCAACGCCGCTAACACGGTCGAGCTATCACGCGGACCGCGATTTCGAGCAGCTCCGTGAAGCGCGCGAGAAGAAGCTGGCGGCTGCGGATGCGGCCAAAGCCAAGGCGGAACAGACCGTAACGGCGGCACAGTAATCCTTTCACCCGTTTAGCCACAGACCACGACGATCAAGGGAGATATCGCGTGCCGACGCATGCAGAGCGCAGGAAACTGCCCTATACGCCGGAACAACTCTTTGATCTTGTCGCGGATATCGATTCCTATTCGGAGTTCCTTCCGTGGTGTGTCGCATCGCGGGTGCGCAAGCGTGAAGGCAATGTGCTTAAGGCGGATCTTGTGATCGGCTTTAAGATGTTTCGCGAAAAATACACATCGAAAGTCACCCTGCAGCGCCCGGATCGGGTCGATGTGGAATATCTGCAGGGGCCCTTCAAGTACCTGAATAACCATTGGGTGTTTGAAGAGGACGAGGACGGCGGTACGTCGCTTGATTTCTTTGTTGATTTCGAGTTTCGATCAGCACTTCTGCAGAAAATGATCGGTGTTGTGTTTAACGAGGCCGTCAAGATGATGGTGGGGGCGTTTGAAACCCGCGCACGCGAAGTGTATGGCGAGCCGAACTTGCCGACATCGGAAAATCAGGCCTGATTCCTAGTCCTTGCGATCCAGCATTTCTTCGATCAGGGCAAAGGCCTTAAGGACTGTTGCCTTGCGCACGGTATGGCGATCGCCCGGAAAGACCGTGTGGGTCGTGATGGTTTCACGGCCCTTGGCCGCACAGCCAAAATGAACAAGCCCGACCGGTTTGGTGTCGGAGCCGCCGCCCGGACCGGCAATGCCGGTAACCGAAACGGCGATGGTGGCATTTGGCGCGCGATCAAGTGCACCTTCGCACATGGCGCGCGCAACCTGTTCCGATACCGCACCATGTTCGGCGAGCAAGTCATTGCCAACGCCGATCAGGCTGTGTTTGGCCTCGTTCGAATAGGTGACAAAGCCGCAATCGACCACCGATGAGCTGCCATCAACGCCGGTCAGGGTGCCGGTGATCAGACCGCCGGTGCAGGATTCGGCCGTGGCGATCATTTCGCCCTTGGCCTTGCAGCGCGCGATCAGGGCACTTGCCGCATTTAGAAGATCAGGGTCATTCATCATCACGATCATCCGTCCATCAGGTACTGGTCAGGAGCCAGTCAGGTCGCCAGTCAGGTAAACAACGCCGACAAGCGCAATCATGGCAAAAACGCCGGCCAGGACATCATCAAACATGATGCCAAACCCGCCGCCCACGCGCCGGTCAACCCAGCGTATCGGCCAAGGCTTGATGACGTCAAATATGCGGAATGCCAAAAAGGCAATTAACAGCCACACGGCATCCATCCAGACCGCACCAAGTGGCACGACAAGCAGACACATCCATTGGCCGACCACTTCGTCAATGACGATTTCGCCGGCGTCATGGATGCCAAGCATGTTGCTGTAAAGATGGGCGACCCAGATGCCGACGGCAAAAACGGCGATGCTGGCGATGATCAGTGCTGTGTTTCCGCCATAAGCCCAGATCAGCCAGCCAAAGGGCAGGGCGGCGAACGAACCGGCCGTGCCGGGTGCCTTCGGGCTTTTGCCGCTATAAAACCAGGTTGCGGCAAAGGTGATCATAAATCGGGAAAACGCCATTCTCAGCAAACGCATATGATGTGGAAGATGGCCATAGGTAACACAGCATATGAGCAGAAGGTGAAAATTTTGCGATTAAGGATGTGTTAACGGGCTTGCTTGCAGGCCGAGTTACAGGTAGCGTAAAGATAAAGGCGAAAATGTCTCAGGCGGGGTCAAAGAAACTCTGCATAACCGGGGTAACCGGACGTGCATACGGGCAACTAGGGGTTAGACACTGAATATGTCGGCGTTTGAACGCATTCGTCGGTTGGTGGATAAATGGTTTCCGGATCGGCAGTTGCTTATCCGTTCCAATGATTCCGTTTACCAGCTTCGGCTTGGAAAATACGCGCAGGTCGCACTGGCCTCATTCGGGGCAGCAGCCATAACCTGGACGGTCGGCGTTACAGGTTATAGCTGGTACCTAGATCAGCGCCTTACAATGCGTGAAGAGCAGCTTTTCAGAAGCGAGCTGTCGTACAACCGTCTGATCGCCCGGGTTACCGAAAGTCAGCGCCGTTTTGGCGAGATTACATCCCAGATGGAAGATACGCATCGTAATCTGTTGTCGATGGCGGAAAAGAACCTGCAGCTTCAGGCGCGGGTACAGGATTACACCTCCAAGCTTGCTGATAGCGAGAAGGAGAAAGTCCGGATTTCATCGCTTCGCACGTCGATGGATAACCAGATGAACGCGTTGCAGGGGCAGATTGACGGGATCACCAACCGTAACCTTGCACTGCGCGACGAATTGGAAACGGTTGAAACCGTCATGTCGCGTGTGATGCGTGAACGTGATCAGGCTTTGCAGCGTTCGAAAAAGCTTCAGGGTGAACTGAGCGAAGCGCGTCAGCGTATTGCTGATTTGCACTCGATCCAGCAACAAGCCATGCAGCGGGTGGCCCAGACGGCAGATACCACCATTCTCGAGCTTGAGAATGTGCTTGAAATGACCGGCCTACAGCCGGAAACATTTGTTCTGCCGCCGATGAAGCCGCAGCAGCCCGGTGTTGGTGGCCCGTTCGTGGCGTTTGAGCCCGAACACCCGCAGGACGAGGAATTTGTCAATACGGCGTTGGCGTTGAATGATCGCATGGATCACCTTGCCAACCTGCATGACAGGATCAAGAAGACGCCAATCGGGGAACCGGCGGCGAAATACTATCTATCGAGCTCGTTCGGTAAACGAAAAGACCCGATCAATGGTCGCTGGGCTTTTCATTCCGGTGTTGATCTTGCCGGACCGATCAAGACACCAATTCTTGCAACCGCACCGGGCAAAGTGGTGCATGCGGGATGGAGTGGCAAATACGGGAAGATGGTCGAAGTTGATCACGGAAACGGTATTCGAACCCGTTATGGCCACCTATACAAGGTCCTCGTAAAGAAGGGCGACGAAGTGCAGTACCAGGACCATATCGCCTTGATGGGAAGCACGGGCCGCAGTACCGGTAGCCATGTGCATTATGAAGTTCTGGTCAATAATAAGCCGGTCAATCCTGTAAAATTTATTGAGGCGGGACGTTATGTTTTCAAAAGCGAGCAAGACGACACAAACAACGAATAAAAGTGGTTCACACGGCGCCGAGAAAAAGGGTGGCCTGTCGGTCATCAATGCCGATCTTCGTGTGACGGGCGATCTGATTTCGGAATCCGATGTTCAGGTTGATGGTTCGGTCAATGGCGATATTCGCACACGGACCCTGACCATCGGTCAAAGCGGCGAAGTCCGCGGCGAAATCGTTGCCGACAAAATCCGCATTTGCGGCACTGTTATCGGTCAGGTACGGGCAAAGGATGTTTCCCTTTCTGATACCGCCCGCATGATCGGTGATATTCTTCACGAAAGCCTTTCCATCGAGCCGGGTGCCCATATCGAGGGCCATTGCCGCCGCATCGAAAGTGCTGCCGACGAAGGCGGCCTGACGGTGATCCAGGCGGGGCAGGTGGTTGCTGCCAACGTGAAGAAAGAAAACAAATAATCACTTAAGTGATTTCTGTTGCGGTTTTTAAGTGGCGGGTCCGGCCATGCGCAAAATCGACAGCAAAGCAAAAAAGGCAGGCACCGGTTTCGGGCCTGCCTTTTTCATGTTTGGAAGTGATTGGAACTGCCGGGCGTTATGCCTTTTGCGGTTCGCCAACCAGTGGCAGCAACTCGTCAAGGCCGTTCAGCACCACATCGGCGGTATGCGACAGGCGTTCGGCCGGGCTATGCGCGCGGTTGATCCAGGCGGTGCGGAAACCGAAATGCCCGGCCCCGGCAATATCCCAGCCGTTTGAAGACTGGAACGAAATCTCGGCCGGTTCGACTTCAAGCTTGTCGACGGCAAGCTGATAGACATCCGGGTGCGGTTTGTAGGTTTTAAGATCATCGACACAGATGATCTGATCAAACAGCGACAGAATGCCCGACGATTTGGCGGCCGAAATCAGCATATGCTTTGCACCATTCGACAGGATGGCAAGCTTGTGGCCCTGACTTTTAAGGGTTTTTAGCGTTTCAACCACTTCCGGGAAGGTATCAAGCGACAGATAGGTTTCCATCAGCTTGGCACGCAAAACCGGATCCTTTTTGCCAATCTGATCAAGCGCATAATCGAGCGCATCACCGGTCACAGTCCAGAAATCGGCAAAGTCCCCCATCAGACTGCGCAGCCAGGTGTATTCAAGTTGCTTTTGTCGCCAGAGGGATGAAAGGCGGTCTGCCTCGTCGCCGACGCTGTCGCGCAATTTGGCAACGGCAGAGCCGACATCAAACAGGGTGCCATAGGCATCGAAAACAAAAGCACGGCAGGAAGACAGTGCGTTATCGGACATATTGCTGACCTCTTCTGACAAGCAGTGTTGATCAAATATGGGGCAATTGCGCGCAGGCGCAAATTCAGGACAGGCGGAAGATACCCCCGACTGTCCTTATTCGGTATCCTGTACTGCGTCGCTTTGGCCCATTGCGATCTCGTCCCGGGCAAAACGCCGGCGATAGACATAAGTTCCTTCCATCACACGCTGAACGTAATTTCGGGTTTCGCTATAGGGGATCATTTCGATCCAGTCGACCAGATCGACATCCGGGTCGCGCGGATCGCCATATTCGTTGATCCATTGGCGCACACGGGTCGGCCCGGCATTGTAGCTGGCAATCGTCAGGACTTCCTGACCATCCCAACGATCAAGAAGGCGGCTGAGATAAGCGCGACCAACCGCGATGTTGAAGGATGGATCTTCGATCAGGCGATCGGTGTCGTAATCAAGCTTGAGCGACTGTGCCATGCGCTTTGCCGTGGCGGGCATCAACTGCATCAATCCACGTGCGCCAGCAGACGAGACCGCCTGCGGGTTAAACAGGCTTTCCTGACGCATGATTGCATGGACCAGTGCCGGATCCGGGGCGCGGCCCAGCGGGACCTGTTCATGGATCGGGTAGGCGGCATCAAGATAACCGCTGCCAGTCCGGATGCTGCGTTTGGCGGCAAGAATGCCCAGATCGGTGCGGCCATATTCGCGCGCCAGATCGGTCGCCATGGCGAGGTATTCCGGTTCATCATGTTCGTAAACCAAGGCCATGATGAACGGACGGATGATATTGCCAAGGCCCATTGCGCCAAGCTTGCGAACGACCTGGGTCAGTTCCTGTGCTTCGAATTCGGCGCGTTGTTCGGCGGTCGGGACGGGTTGTTCAACCGAATAGGATGGCTTGCTGCCCAGTTTGTCTATGGCAAGCTGGCCATAGAAGGTATGGGCATGTTCGGCTGCGATTGCGTACCATTCCTTGGCGCGTTTCTGATCGCCAAGCGCCTCGTTGGCGCGCCCGGCCCAGTAAGAGCCGCGCGACAGGCTGATCGGATATTGAACGACATCATAAAGGTTCTGGAAATGGGTCAGCGCGATATCGGCATCACCCAAAAATTCAAGCGCAATCCAACCCGCATACCATTCGGCCTCGGCGATATCGCCCGGATCGACCTGTCCATGGTTGGCGACAAGGCGATAGGCATCGGTGATATGGCCCTTTTGCAGGGCGCGGCGGGCCAGAATGGCCTTTTCCAGCCACCAGTATTGCGGCCGGATCGAGATATAGGCGAGGTCATTGGCCTGCGAGAGCAGAAGATCGCGGGCATCCTGATCGCGGTCCTTCTTGCGGCGCCAGCGCACACGTTCGTAAATCAGGCCGGGATCGTCGCGGTATTTTTCCGGAACACGATTGATCGCACCGTCAACGCCGCCACTCATGGCGCGAAGGGCACCGCGCGCCTCGGCCAGGCGACGGTAATCGTCGCTGACATATTTCATCATGCGCGCGGCAGTCGTCAGGCGACCTTCCCATAACAGGCGATCAAGGCGCTGCTGATGGGTTTCCTGATCAATATATTCGCCGTAGCGATCAAGGAAGCGGCGTTCCTGGCCGCTGCCGAAATTCTCGTTAATCCAGCTGTGGCGGACCAGTGCGATGGCTGCCGATTCCTGTCCGGCACCCAGCAACGCCTTGATCTGGCGGGTTGCGCCATCAGCTGTCACCGGGGCGGATCGTTTGAACCATGCCAGAATTTCGTCATCGGGCACGGCATCGGTCATGGCTTCTTCGGCGCGCTGTCTTAGCAGCGCCTGATTGGGCCATTTCGGATGGGCATCAATGAAGGCGGTGATTTCTTCGAAGCTGTGCCCGGAATTGGGGGCGGTCAGCAGCATCCATTCCGCTGCCTTTTGCAGCAGGGGATCATCAAAATTGGTCAGGAGTTGTTCGAAAATGTCGGTCTTGCCATCTTCAACCGCGTCCAGAAAGGCGTTCAGGCGCGCCCGGCTGACAGCAGAATACAGCGGCGAGGGCGGCTGCGTCTGAAGAACGTTGTCTTCATTCGTTGCGGCCTGCACCTGATAACTGCCTGGTATCAAGATCGAAAAGCCCAGTGCCAATGCGCAGATCGAAATCTTGCGGAAAGACGCTTGCGCCATGTGATGTTCCCCTTGTGCCTTGCGGCAACGAATGCTCTCTCGAGCCGGGCATTATGGCAGCGAAATTGATAAAAGCCAAACAGTCCTGACGGGAATTTTCAGAGCCGATCCCGGATCGCCCGGATTATTGGATACAGTGCTTGCGGGAAACCCCAACAGCGGCTATTTTCGCGACCGCTTTCAATATATCCCGAATTTGGAGATCTCTATGTTTAAGGGTTCAATCACAGCTTTGATCACACCATTCACGCAAGATGGTGCGATTGATGAAAAGGCGTTCCAGTCTTTTGTGGATTGGCAGCTTAAACAGGGCACGACAGGTGTTGTGCCTGTCGGAACCACCGGTGAATCTCCGACTCTTAGCCATGCCGAGCATCATCGCGTTGTCGAACTGGCACTTGAAGTTGCCAAAGGCCGCGGTCCGGTGATTGCCGGCACGGGTTCGAATTCGACCGCAGAAGCGGTGTCGCTGACCCGTCATGCGCAGAATGCCGGTGCGGATGCAGCACTTGTGGTAACGCCGTATTACAACAAGCCGACCCAGAAAGGCCTGTATGCGCATTTCAAGGCGGTTCATGACGCGACCGATATCCCGATTATTATTTATAACATTCCGGGCCGTTCGATCGTTGATATGAATGTCGACACCATGGCGCAGTTGGCCAAATTGCCGCGCATTGTTGGTGTTAAGGATGCGACCAGCGATCTGGAACGTCCGGCATTGACCCGCCTGGCGGCGGGTGTGGATTTCTGCCAGCTGTCGGGTGAAGACGGCACGATTGTGCCGTTCCTGGCACAGGGTGGTCATGGCTGCATTTCCGTCACATCGAACATCGCGCCGAAATTGTGTGCTGATCTGCATGCGGCCTGGGCTGCGGGGAACATTTCGAAGGTTCAGGAGTTGAACTATCGACTGATGCCGGTTCACAAGGCGATGTTCTGTGAATCCAGCCCCGGACCGGTGAAATACGCAGCAGAGCTTCTTGGCCTGTGTGGCAGCCATATGCGTTTGCCGATGGTCGAGATTGCCGAAGAATCCAAACGCAAGGTCGAAGCCGCACTTAAGAATGCTGGTATTCTCGGCCAGTAAGCGATAACAAGCGTCTTATGGCACCCAAGAAAGAAACAAGTAACAACAAGATTGTCGCGCAGAACCGGCGGGCCCGCTTTGACTTTTTCCTGACGGAAACGTTTGAAGCCGGCATCGCCCTGCGCGGTACCGAAGTTAAATCTCTGCGCGATGGCAAGGGGAATATTCAGGAATCCTATGCCGAAGCGAAGAACGGCGAAGTGTGGCTGATCAACGCTTATATCCCTGAATATCAAAGCAAAATGCCGTTCGGCCACGAAGAGCGCCGACCGCGCAAGCTGCTTTTGCATAAGCGTGAAATCACCAAGATGCATGATGCCCTGAACAAGAAGGGTTTCACCCTTGTTCCGGTCAAACTGTATTTCAATGAGCGCGGTATTGCGAAACTTGAACTCGCCATTGCCGAGGGCAAGAAAAAGGCCGACAAGCGTGAAGCGGTCAAAGAGCGTGACTGGCAGCGCGACAAGGCGCGTTTGATGCGCGACTTTGGCTGATTGAAAGATCGGTCGCGGGCATGTGACTTGCCGTAGCCTTATGAAAAGAGATTAAATGGCGCTGACATGGTGAACATGTTGGCGCCATTTTTCGTATGTCGATCATCAACCAAGGAATATCCAGTGACCGAGAGCTTTTCAGGCAAGATCAAAGACAAACTGATCGCGGCCAAGCGCAAGTGGGCCGAAGACGGGCGCTTGATGACCGGCGCACCGGATGCTGAGCGTGCGAACCGTTTGCCGCCGGGCCAGCGCCTTGTCACGGATTGGCCGGTTCTGGATCTTGGTATCACGCCGCATGTGTCAGCGGATGATTATCAGCTTGAAATCAACGGGCAGGTCAGAAAGCCGACGACAATAA
>NZ_DGMR01000001.1:0-18816 GCF_002388495.1 Thalassospira sp. UBA4513 | reverse complement strand
GCTTGATTTGCCGCATGTCACGGCCAAAAACGATATTCACTGTGTGACCAGTTGGTCGCGATACGAAAATCACTGGCAGGGCGTGTTGGCCACAACGCTGGCAGAGCTTGTTGATCCATTACCCGCTGCGCGTCACGTCCTGTTTACCGCCCATGATGGCTATACGACCAATGTCCGGATCGAACAGTTTTTGGATGATGGCGTGCTGTTGGCCCATCATTGGGAAGGCGAGCCGTTGAGTGAAGAGCATGGTGGGCCGCTTCGTGTTGTGATCCCGAAGCTTTATTTCTGGAAAAGTGCCAAATGGGTGAAAAAGATCACTTTTGCCCGCGATGACAAGCCGGGATTCTGGGAAGAACGCGGTTATCACAACAATGCCGACCCATGGACGGAGGAGCGCTATGAATAGGCGGCAATTCGTTGTATTCTTTGTCTTTACTATTGTTGTCGTGAGTTTGTCCTGGAGGGAGACAATGGCATCGGATGATGCGCCATCTGCATACGACTTTTCTTTCCCGGCGATTGATGCCGGTGAAATCCATCTTTCAGAGTATAACGACAAAGTCGTTTTGCTGGTAAATACCGCCTCGATGTGCGGGTTTACGCCACAATATACCGGCCTGCAGAAACTGTGGGAAGATTACCGTGACGAGGGGCTTGTTGTCCTTGGCGTCCCGTCGGCCGATTTCGGCGGGCAGGAATATAGCGAGGATGCCGATATCCTTGATTTCTGTGAGGTCAATTTTGATGTCGACTTCCCGCTGACATCAAAAACTACGGTCAAAGGCCCGGATGCGCACCCGTTCTATAAATGGGCGGAGCAGGAATTGGGCGCGGAAAACGCCCCGCAATGGAATTTCCACAAATATCTGATTGGCCGCGATGGCAAGCTTATTCAAAGCTTTGACAGCCGGACCAAGCCGGAAGATGAGGAAATTGTCAGCGCCATTCGCGCAAGCCTTTAGGGCAAAACTGCCAAAAGATGATTTGATGACGGGACGGCGGGTTACCGCCGTCCGTCCATGACATCAAGAAATGCCAATCCGTACTGATCAAGTTTTTTGACGCCGACACCGTTGATAGATGCCATATCTTCAAGGGTGCGGGGCTTGAAACGCACCATTTCCCAAAGTGTCCGGTCACTGAAGATTACATAGGGCGGCACATTCTGGCTGGTTGCCAGTTCGCGGCGGAGCGTGCGCAAACGTTCCCAAAGATCGCGGTCTTCCTCGTTTTCGAATTCGGTATCGAAATCGCGCAGACGCTTTGTCATGGCGCGTTTGCTTTCACCGGGGTCCTTGCGCATTTCGACGACTTTTTCGCCGCGCAGAACCGGTCGGGACTCCTCGGTCAAATAAACACCGCCATGTCCTTCGACATCGACTTCGAGATATCCCATGGCAAGGAGCTGTCGGAAGACCGAGCGCCATTGTGGCTGGGCGATATCCTTGCCAATGGCATAGACCGAAAGCTTGTCATGGCCGTTTTGGCGGATTTTCTCGGTCTTGCGACCCATCAGGACTTCGATCACATGTGCCGGGCCGAAGCGTTGGCCGGTGCGATACACTGCCGACAGCGCCTTGCGCGAGGCCTGGGTTGCATCCCAGGTATCAACCGGTTCAAGGCAGGTATCGCAGTTGCCACACGGCTCGTGGCGATCTTCACCAAAATAGGACAGGATCACCTGACGGCGGCAACGGGTGGTTTCGGCAAGACCAACCAGCGCATCGAGTTTACGCGATTCAATGCGTTTCTGGGCTTCGGGGGCGTCGGAACCGGCCACCATGCTTCGGATCGAAACGATATCGGACAGATCGTAATTCATCCACGCATTGGCCGGCAGCCCGTCACGCCCGGCACGCCCGGTTTCCTGATAATAGGCTTCCATGCTTTTGGGCAGGTTGAGGTGGGCGACAAAGCGGACATTGGGTTTGTCGATCCCCATGCCAAAGGCAACAGTGGCACAGATGATCAGCCCGTCTTCACGCAGGAAGCGATCCTGATGAAGTTGGCGTGTTTCCTGTGCCAGACCCGCGTGATACGGCAGGGCCGGTCGACCATTTTCCGAAAGCCATTGCGCGACGTCTTCGGTTTTGCGTCGTGACAGGCAATAGACAATCCCGGCATCGTCGGCATGTTCGCGATTAAGGAACGACAGCAGGCGTTGCTTGGCATTGCCCTTGGTTTCAATGCGATAGGTGATGTTCGGGCGGTCAAAACCGGTAATAAAGCACTGTGCATCGGTCAGATGCAGGTTTTCGGCAATGTCTTTGCGGGTGGGCGTATCGGCCGTTGCGGTCAGGGCAATGCGCGGCACATGGGCAAAGCGCGTTGGCAGCAAATCAAGGCGGCGATATTCTGGGCGGAAATCATGGCCCCATTGCGACACACAGTGGGCTTCATCAATCGCGAACAGTGAAATGCTGATCCGGTCGAGCAAGTTTAAAAACCGGTCAGAAGCAAAACGTTCCGGCGCCACATAGAGAAGATCGATATCACCATCGACGGCACGCGTTTCAATTTCGCGCGCGGCATCGGGGGCAAGGGTCGAATTGATAAAGGCGGCTTTGACGCCCAACTGATTAAGCGCATCGACCTGATCCTTCATCAACGCGATCAGCGGGGACACGACAACAGCCGTTCCCGGACGACAGAGGGCTGGCACCTGATAGCAAAGCGACTTGCCGCCACCGGTTGGCATCAGGACAAGTGCGTCATTTCCAGCGATGACATGGTCAATGATTTCAGCCTGTTGGCCACGAAAGCTGTCATAGCCGAACACTTCTTGCAGAACGTCAATCGGCTGACGTTGTACAGGTCGGTCGAGAAGGTCGGGCATGGGCAATGTATCGGGCAAATTAACCGTCCAGATGTGCGCGAATTCCGGCAAAGACGTTTTCAAACATCTCTGGCGTCAGGCGATAGGTCTGGGTGTTGTAGCGCGAACAGTGATAGCTATCAAACAATGTGATGCCATTTTCCATTTTATGCGATGCGCCATGGCCAAATTTCAGCGATGAAAGCTTAAGCCCGAAGGTGCGCAGCATCGCCTGATGAGCCACCTGTCCAAGACAAAGAATAGCCGACAGGTTCTTCATGGCATCAAATTCGCTGATCAGGAACGGGCGGCAGGTATTGGCCTCTGGCCCGGTGGGCTTGTTTTCCGGGGGCACGCATTTCACCGCGTTGGTGATGCGGCAATCAAGCAGTTCAAGGCCGTCATCCGGGCGTTTGTCATAGGTGCCCTTGGCAAAACCGAACTTTTTAAGCGTGTCATACAAAAGATCACCAGCATAGTCGCCGGTGAAGGGGCGGCCAGTGGCATTGGCCCCCTTAAGCCCGGGGGCAAGGCCAACGATCAGAAGGCGCGCATCAAGCGGGCCGAACGGACGCACCGGCCCGTTGTAGAATTCGGGAAATTTTTCCTGATTCTTGCGGCGGAATTCAACAAGGCGCGGGCAAAGCTGACAATCGATATCGGGTTGCTGATAGGCGGTCATGGCAAGTCTGACGTTTTGCCGGTTACAGTGCGGGCTGTAACCGGTGGTGATCAGGGCAGGGTGACGGGCGACGCGGTGTCGCGATCAATCGTAATCGAATTCTTCGAGATCGGGATGTTCAGGATGATCGTCGATATCGGGATGATCGTCGTCGCGTCGTTGCTGAACCTTGCGCGCAATCGTGCCTTCAAGGGCGGTCAGTTCGATAAAGTTATCGGCCTGACGGCGCAATTCGTCGGCAACCATCGGCGGGTTTGATTTGACGGTCGAAACAACAGTGACGCGCACACCTTTGCGCTGCACGGCGTCGACCAGACGGCGGAAATCACCGTCGCCCGAGAAAATAACAACATGATCAAGGTGTTGCGCCATTTCCATGACGTCAATTGCCAACTCGATATCCATGTTGCCCTTGATCTTGCGGCGACCGGCGGCATCGGTGAATTCCTTGGTCGGTTTGGTGACCATGGTGTAGCCGTTATAGTCCAGCCAATCGACCAGCGGGCGGATCGGGGAATACTCCTGATCTTCAATCAGGGCGGTGTAGTAGAAGGCCCGGATCAACTGACCTTTCTGGGCGAAAAGATCCAAAAGACGTTTGTAATCAATGTCAAAACCAAGGGCACGGGCAGCGGCATAAAGATTGGAGCCGTCGATAAATAACCCGATGCGTTCTTGCGGGTAAAAAATCATCGTTAAATTCCTCAAACATCAAATTTAATTATGCAGTTCCTAAAATACGGAACTTTCAAATACAGACCTTTCATGTTTACCGTGGGCGCCGGGACAAAGAAAGGCGAAAATATCGTGGACAGAGCAGGGTGGCTCCCTTAGATATGCCGTCTTTCCGAACCTTGTCATACGCCCAATCACCGAACCGAAGGTCTTCTTTGTGCGCAATTCTTCACCGTCAGACACCAGCATGATCGCGGATGACGCTATCCTGATTGCTTTCGGTGCAAATTTGCCTACCGAAGAATATGGTGCGCCTGCACAAACATTGAAAGCCGCACTGCGTCGATTGGCCGAAAATGGCGACATTTCGATCGATCAGGTGTCATCGTTTTATGAAACGGCACCGGTGCCGATTTCCGATCAGCCTTGGTACGTGAACGGTGTTGCACGCATTTCGACGGGCTTGTCAGCGCATGATCTGCTTTTGCGGTTACATGACGTTGAGGCCGAATTCGGGCGTGTTCGGCGGGAACGCAATGCCGCGCGCGTCATTGACCTTGACCTGATTGCTTATGGGCGGGAACTGGTGCGTGAAGAGGGCGGCATTCAGGTGCCGCACCCGCGCATGGCGGAACGGGCGTTTGTCTTGCTGCCGTTGCGCGATGTGGTTGCCGACTGGGTTCACCCGGTTTTGAACCGCACCGTTGATGATCTGATTTCCGATCTGCCGGCCGATCAGCAGATTCGCAAACAAACGAATGGCTGATAAAGCATGCGAAAACCTGATCGAAAGAGTGGTTTCGCTGTTGCAACACACGTGATCCGACGCTATAAAGCTCGGTCTGGACACCCCAAAAGTATTTCTGGAGACATTTATGGCGCGCGTTACCGTCGAAGATTGCGTTGACAAGATTCCGAACCGCTTTGAGCTTGTAATGCTTGCAGCTCAGCGTGCACGCAACATCTCGGCCGGTGCAGAACTGACCATTGATCGTGACAACGACAAGAACCCGGTTGTTGCGCTGCGTGAAATCGCCGAAGTAACGGTTGATTTTGACGATCTGCGCAATGGCATGGTGCAGGGTCTGCAGCGGCATGTTGAAGCCGATGAGCCGGAAGAAACCGAAGACGATTTCGGTCCGAAACTGGTTGCTGAAGCTGTTGAAGAAGCTTCCGCTGGCGTTGTTGCTCCGTCGGAAGAAGAATAAGGTCAGACTGGTTTTGATCTGAACCTTTCCAAAAGAAGAGCCACGGTGTTTATCTTCCGTGGCTTTTTTTTGTCCAGATCGTACTATCTTATGAAAGGGGATGGATTATATCCCCTTAGGGTCGAAACTCATTCACATGACCGATCCGGCAACTGATATGAGAGAAAAAGCTAGGAAAAGCCCGCAGAACGGGGTGATCCCCGATCAAGGGATTTGACGCAGAGGCTTTCTCTCATATCAGTTGTCCTTCGGATCTCCCGGATTTGCACGGGCTACTTTGTCGCAAAACCTTGAAAGATGTATATCTTTCTGCAGTTTTGCTTCGCGTATCCGCACAAATCCGGGAGACCGGAGCGATTATGTGAATGAGTTTGGACCCTAGAAACTGCGGAGACGCCCCTGAATGATGCGGCAATACGAACTTGTTGAACGGGTTAAGGCATACGACCCCGATGCGTGCGAAACCACGCTGAACCGGGCCTATGTCTATGCGACCCAGAAACACGGTTCGCAAAAACGCGCATCCGGTGACCCGTATTTTTCCCATCCGATTGAAGTCGCAGGCATTCTGACCAATTACAAGCTTGATTGCGACACGATCATCACGGCCCTTTTGCACGACACCATCGAAGATACCGATGCGACCCCTGAAGAGATCACCAAGCTTTTCGGGACCAACATCATGAAGCTGGTCGATGGTGTGACCAAGCTGACCCAGATCGAGCTTAAATCAGCCGATTCCAAGCAGGCAGAAAACTTCCGCAAGTTGCTTTTAGCGATGTCCGAAGACATTCGCGTGTTGCTGGTCAAGCTGGCCGACCGACTGCACAACATGCGGACGTTGCATTATATCTCCAAGCCGGAAAAGCGTGTGCGGATCGCTGCTGAAACGCTTGAGATTTATGCCCCGCTTGCCGAGCGCATCGGTATGCATGACATCAAGGAAGAGCTTGAAGATCTGGCCTTCCAGCATATCAATCCCGAAGCACGGGATTCGATCCTCGCCCGCCTGGAATTCCTGCGCGAGAAGGATGACAACGTCGTCAGCCGGATTGTTTCCGAACTGACCGAAGTCATTTCGCGTCAGGGGCTTAAGGTCGACATTTACGGGCGCGAAAAGCGGCCCTATTCGATCTGGCAGAAGATGCAGCGCAAGAACATCACCTTCGGTGAGCTGTCTGACATCATGGCGTTTCGCGTGCTCGTCGATGACATGCCCAATTGCTATGAAGTGCTGGGCTATCTGCACGCCAATTACAAAGTGGTGCCGGGCCGGTTCAAGGATTATATCTCGACGCCGAAACCCAACGGATATCGTTCGATCCATACCACGGTGCTCGGCCCGGAAAATCACCGGATCGAGGTTCAGATCCGCACCCGCCAGATGCACGAGGTCAACGAAAACGGTGTGGCCGCGCACTGGGCTTATAAACAGGAAGCACCGACCGGACAGCAGAAGGAAGGGGTGCAGTATCGTTGGCTGCGTGACCTTCTTGATATTCTGGAACATGCGTCCGAACCGGAAGAATTCCTTGAACATACCAAGCTTGCGATGTTCCAGGATCAGGTGTTCTGCTTTAGCCCGAAGGGCGATGTGATCGCCCTTCCGGCCCGCGCAACCCCGGTCGATTTCGCCTATATGATCCATACCCACATTGGGGATACCTGTGTTGGGGCCAAGGTCAATGGGGCGATGGTGCCGTTGCGTACGGTGCTCAATAACGGTGATCAGGTCGAGATCGTAACATCGAAGGCGCAAACGCCGAATCCGACCTGGGAACGGTTTGTTGTTACCGGTAAGGCGCGGGCGCGAATTCGTCGCTTTATCCGCCAGCAGCAGGAAGACCAGTACAAGGATCTTGGCAAGGCGATCTTGCAAAAGGCGTTCCGTCAGGAAGGCTATGACTATTCCGACAAGGCGCTTGAAGGGGTTCTTAAAATCTTCAAGCAGCCATCGGTTGATGCACTTTTGACCCTTGTGGGGGCCGGGCATCACACCGGGCGTGAAGTTGTTCATGCCGTGTTCCCGGGCACCAAGGACAAGGAAACGGCGCGCAAGGTTGTGCCACTTGATAAGGTGCGCGCCCGCAAACATGATCACGCCATCCCGATCAAGGGCCTTATTCCCGGTATGGCCGTGCATTATGCTGGCTGTTGCCATCCGTTGCCGGGGGACCGGATTGTCGGGATTGTTACAACCGGCAAGGGTGTGACAATCCATACGATTGACTGCGATACGCTTGAAACCTTTACCGAGCAGCCGGAACGCTGGCTTGATGTCGGGTGGGATAACGAGGGCGAACCGGAACACTTCATCGGTCGCCTTGGATTGACCGTGGGGCATGAGCAGGGGGCGCTTAGCTCAATCACCAGCGTGATTGCCAAGAACCATGGCAATATCACCAATCTGCGCTTTACCAATCGCACGACAGACTTCTTTGAAATGCTGATTGATATCGATGTGGTCGATGTCAAACACCTGACCAATATCATTGCCGCATTGCGTGCCACACCGGTGGTCAATGCCGTTGAACGCGCGCGCGGGTGACGGCGAACTGTAAACGCCTTCACCTTTTAGGCGAATTTGGCGCAAAAGCCTTGCCAATCGCGCAGTCAGCACTTACGCATATGCTTCAAGATTTTACAGCATTACGTGATTAGATCCAGAACTGACCCCGCATGTTTCGGCGCCGCAGCAAACCTTCATCCTTTCAGCGTGTACGCAACGTGGTATGGCCGCGCGGCGGATGGCGTCGTTCGTCACAGTATTTTGCCCATCGGGTCGCCCGTTTGCCGGGATCGCCCTATAGCATCGCTTCAGGTTTTGCGATCGGGGCGGCGGTGTCTTTCACGCCGTTTATCGGGTTCCACTTTGTCATCTCGACACTGCTGAGCCTTTTGACGCGCAGTAACGTGGTGGCGTCGCTTTTGGGGACAGTGGTTGGCAATCCCTGGACGTTTCCGTTTATCTGGTTGTGGCTTTATACCTGCGGCAATTGGATCCTTGGCGCGCATTCGGCAAGTTCGACAGTGCATTTCGATATGGCGGTGCTGTGGGAATTCGTTGTCCTCGGCCTGAACTATGTCGGTGGCGGGCTTATTTTCGGTAATTGGGATGTCAGCGATCAGCAGGCACTGGGGCAACTTTGGGCCAGCATTGTTGATATCATCTGGCCGATGGTGGTTGGCTGTATTCCGACAACGATTGTTATCTGGATACTGTTTTACTTCCCAATCCGCCGTGCGGTTGTGATTTATCGCCATAACCGCATTTTGCGCCGGATGAAAAAGACCGAGCGTCATGGCCTTGGCCCGATGCTTGAAAGTGCCAAGGAAAAGATCGGAACCGCCGCAAAGCACGCCACCAAAAAGCAGGATGAAACATCATGAATGCGAAGCTGCGCCTCGGGGTCAATATTGACCATGTTGCGACCATTCGAAATGCCCGCGGCGGCGATCTGCCCGACCCGGTGCGGGCAGCAGAGCTTGCAAAGGCGGCTGGTGCGGATGGTATCACCGCGCACCTGCGCGAAGACCGTCGCCATATCCGTGATGCGGATATGCAGCGCCTGCGCGAAGAAGTTGATTTGCCGCTTAATTTCGAGATGGCGGCAACCGATGAAATGCTGGCCATCGCAATTCAGACCAAGCCGCACGCGGTTTGCCTGGTGCCGGAAAAACGCGAAGAACGCACGACCGAAGGCGGGCTGGATGTTGCCGGTGGGCATAATCATCTCAAACGTTTTGTCTCGGACCTTGGTGATGCCGGCATTCGCGTTTCACTGTTTATCGAGGCATCCGAGGCACAGCTTGATGCGGCCAAAAGCCTTGGCGCGCCGGTGGTGGAAATCCATACCGGCGCCTATTGCGATGCGAAGACCGATGAAGAACGCGCCCGCGAACTGGACCGTATCCGCCATGCTGTGCAATATGGGGCAGGGATCGGACTTGAAATCCACGCCGGTCACGGTTTGAATTTCGAAACCGTCAAGCCGATTGCCGCCATGCCGGAAATTGCCGAGCTTAATATCGGGCATTTCCTGATTGGTGAGGCGGTGTTTGTCGGGCTTGAAGCGGCGATTGCCGAGATGCGCCGTTTGATGGATGAAGCACGCACGCAGGCAGGTTATGCGTAAATGATCATTGGGATTGGCACAGATTTATGCGATATCCGTCGGATAGAGGCTACTCTTGAACGCCATGGCGAGCGTTTCATGAAGCGTGTCTTTACCGATATCGAGATTGCGCGTGCCAAACGCAAGCCGCACCGGACTGCCTCGTCGCTGGCCATGGCGTTTGCCGCCAAGGAAGCCTGTTCAAAGGCGCTTGGGACCGGTTTTCGTCGCGGTGTTTATCATAACACCATGGGTGTGGTACATCAGCCCAGCGGCAAGCCCGATATGGTTTTGATTGAAGGTGCGCAAGCACGACTTGAAGAATTGACCCCGGATGGGAAAACTGTCTCTGTGTATGTGACCCTGACGGACGAATATCCGATGGCCAATGCGGTCGTTGTGATTTCGGCAGATTGACAAAAATTGATTGGTTGAACACGGAATGGAAAAGCTTGTGCATAAGAAGAAAACGGGTGGTTTGCTCGACACCTTGAAGACCGTTTTCTGGGCCATTGTCATTGCACTTATGGTTCGGACCTTTGCTTTCGAACCGTTTAATATTCCGTCTGGCTCGATGATCCCGACCTTGCTGGTGGGGGATTATCTGTTTGTGTCGAAATTCTCTTATGGGTATTCGAAGCATAGCATGCCGTTCAGCCTGCCGATCATTCCCGGCCGTGTATTTGAAAGCGAACCGGAACGTGGCGATGTGGTTGTCTTCAAACTGCCGTCTGATACCTCGCAGGATTACATCAAGCGTGTGATTGGTCTGCCGGGCGATACCGTTCAGGTCAAGGAAGGCCGCCTTTACATCAACAACAAGATGATCGAGCGCGAGCGCATCGAGGATTACATCCTGACCGATGGTGGCGGGCGATCGGCCGCAGTGCCGCAATATATCGAAACCCTGCCAAATGGCCGTGTGCATCGTATTCTTGAGATGTTTGGCGATCAGGGGCCGAGCGACAACACCGAAGCTTTCACCGTTCCCGAAGGTCATTTCTTCATGATGGGTGATAACCGCGACAATTCGGCAGACAGCCGTGCGTTCCCGTCGCGCTTCCGGTTTGTTCCGATTGAAAACCTGGTCGGGCGTGCTGAATTCCTGTTCTATTCCAAGGACAGCTCTCAGCCGGTTTATGACCTTGGCAGCATCCGCTTTGATCGCCTGTTCCAGGGGGTTAACTGATGAGCGACGGCCTGCCGGTGATCGCCGAGATTGATCACGGTTTTTCCGATCCCGACCTTTTGCGTGTGGCGCTGACCCATCGCAGTGCCGCCAAGGGCAAGGATATGCTAAGCGGCGGCAACGAGCGCCTTGAGTTCCTTGGCGACCGTGTGCTGGGTCTTGTCGTGGCAGAGATGCTTTATACCCGGTTCGGACGTGAGCGCGAAGGTGCCATGGCCAAACGGTTTGTCGCACTGGTGCGCCGCGAGACTTTGGCGCGCGTGGCAGAACAGATCAAACTGGGTGAACACATCCAGATGGCCAAGGGTGAACGCGCAGCAGGGGCGGATACCAATCCGGCGATTTTATCTGATTGCATGGAGGCGGTGATTGCCGCACTCTATCTTGATGGTGGTCTTGAACCGGCACGGCGTTTTATTGAAAAGCTGTGGACGCCGCTTTTGGATGAAGCCAACAAGCCGCCGCAGGATGCCAAAACGCAATTGCAGGAATGGCTGCAAGGGCGGGGCAAGCCGTTACCGAAATACGAGATGGTCGGGCGTGAAGGCCCGGCCCACGCGCCGTTATTTACCATCGAACTGACGACCGGCGACGGTGACAGTGTCAGTGCGGAAGGCAAATCGAAACGCGAAGCGGAACAACTCGCCGCAAAATTGATGTTGGATAAACTTAGTGATGAATGAGGTTCCCACACCGGTGGCCGAAGACAGATTACCTTATCAGCAACGTTGTGGCTTTGTGGCCCTCGTTGGTGCGCCGAATGCCGGCAAATCGACACTTTTGAACCAGTTGGTTGGTACGAAAGTGTCCATCGTCTCGCCGAAGGTCCAGACGACACGAACGCGCGTGCGCGGTATCGTCATGACCGAAGACGCGCAGATTGTTTTCATTGATACGCCGGGCATCTTTGCACCCAAACGCCGTCTTGACCGCGCGATGGTCAAGGCAGCCTGGAATGGGGCAGATGATGCGGACCTTGTTGTTCTGGTGATTGATGCCGGAAGCGGCATCACGGACGAGGACTTGGCGATCATCAAGACGCTTAAGGAACAGAACCGCAAGGCGATCCTGGCGTTGAACAAGGTCGACAAGGTATCGGACAAGGAAAAGCTTCTGCGTCTGTCCCAAGACCTGTTTGCCCATGAAGTCTTTACCGACGTCTTCATGATTTCGGCCAAAAAGGGTGCGGGTACGCAGGATCTGGTGAATTTCCTTGCCGCCAAGATGCCCGATGGCCCTTGGATGTTCCCGGAAGACGATGTTTCGGATATGCCGTTGCGTCTTCTGGCGGCTGAAATTACCCGTGAAAAGCTTTATTACCAGCTTCAGCAGGAACTTCCTTATTCCGCAACGGTCGAGACCGAGCTTTGGGAAGAGCGCAAGGATGGATCGGTCAAGCTTGAACAGACCATCTTTGTCGAGCGCGAAGGCCAGAAGGCGATCATCCTTGGCAAGGGTGGTAAACGTATCAAGGCGCTTGGCAGCGACGCCCGCAAGGAACTTGAAGCCATTTTCGAACGCCGGGTACATTTGTTCCTGTTTGTGAAAGTGCGTGAAAATTGGGGCGATGATCCCAACCGCTTTGCCATGTGGGGTCTTGATCACAACGCCTGATCGCGTTGCCTGGTCCCATATCGAGTGACCACAAATTGCCGGGTAAGTAATGGAAATCGGATCCGTCTGGGGAATTGTCATGATCATTGTTGGCGCAGCCGCCGCAATGATTATTGCGCGCGTCGCCAGACGTCCGTTCCGCAACCGCAATTCCAGTGCGTCTGTGCAACGTGAAAAATCGTTCCTGCACAAACCACTTAACCTGATTGCACTTCTGATTGCGATCGCCGTCTTTGTGCTGGGCCTGTTCTGGCGCATGACGGGTGGAGGCCCGACCTAATGCGTAATGACTCATCTGATCCGCTATCTGATGCCATTGAAGAAATCCCGAACCGCCCGATCCTGCGCAAGGTTGTGTTCGGTTTGGCGTTGTTTAGTCTTGCGTCCTGCCTGCTCGGGTTCTTCTTCCTTGTGACCCGCCTCATTGTACCTAGTGGCTTTTTCTAAGGTACGCGGATGGATTGGCGGGATGACGGTATCGTTCTTTCGACACGCAAGCTGGGTGAAAATTCAGTCCGTCTTTCTGTCCTGACCCGTGATTATGGCCGCCATGCCGGTCTGGTACGGGGTGCTACCAGCAAATCCATGCGTGGCACCCTTGAGCCCGGTAATGAAATTCGGGTGGGGTGGTCCGCCCGATTGGCCGAACATCTTGGGCAATTTCGCTGTGAACTGACCGGCGCGCATGCTGCAGATCTTTTGTTGCATGCTGGCCCCTTGATGGCGATGAGTTCGGCCTGTGCGATGCTTGATGCGACGCTTCCGGAGCGCGAAGCCCATCCGGATCTGTATCGCGGAACCGTCGCGTTGATTTCGGCACTCAAGTCCGAGCAATGGTTGCCTGCCTATATTCGTTGGGAAGTCGGGTTACTGGAAGAGCTTGGTTACGGCTTGGCACTGGATCGATGTGCCGCGACCAACGAGACCGAAAACCTTGCCTTTGTATCCCCCAAAAGCGGCCGCGCCGTGGGCGAGGCATCAGGGCAGGCGTATCGTGACCGGATGTTGCCGTTGCCGGCCTTTCTTGCTTCTGGTCGGGCGTCTCAATCGCGCAAGGAAATGTCTTTATCAGAACAGTTGCGCGATGGTCTGAAACTGACTGGTTTCTTCATTCACCGCGATATTTTCGAGGCAAAAGGCATCAAACCTGTTGCTGCGCGTGACCGGCTCGTCAGCCATGTCTGGCGCACGGATATCGGAGCAAAAAAATAAATTCGGCAATTTGCGCGCCATATGTTGACCAAGACCATGCCCGGCGTAGTATGTTGCCAATAACGTAAGGTGTTCGGGTCCGAACGCACTTGCACATGTCCATTTTGACAAGCAACAAGAAAAATCGTTCATGAGCACCAAGACTTCCGATCCGGCGGGTGCCGGACAAATCCGGGAAACCCGGCTTGCAGACGCGCTGAGCGAACGATATCTCGCCTATGCGATGTCGACAATCATGTCGCGTTCCCTGCCTGATGTGCGTGATGGCCTCAAGCCAGTGCATCGTCGTCTTCTTTACGCCATGCGTCAGCTTAAACTGAACCCGGAACAGGGGTTCAAAAAATGTGCGCGTGTTGTCGGTGACGTGATCGGTAAATATCACCCGCATGGTGATCAGTCGGTCTATGACGCGCTGGTACGTCTGGCACAGGATTTCGCGGTTCGTTATCCGCTTGTTGATGGTCAGGGCAACTTCGGCAACATCGACGGCGATAACGCGGCGGCAATGCGTTACACCGAGGCCCGCATGACAGCGGTCGCCGCGGCGCTGATGGATGGCCTTGACGAAGATGCCGTTGATTTTCGCCCGACCTATGACGGCGAGGAAAAAGAACCGGTTGTGATGCCGGCTGCTTTCCCGAACCTTTTGGCCAATGGGGCCTCGGGCATTGCCGTGGGTATGGCGACCAACATTCCGCCGCACAATGCAGGCGAGCTTTGCACGGCCCTGATCAAGCTGATTGATGATCCGGAAACCTCGATCGCGCAGCTTGTGCGGTGCGTGCCGGGTCCGGATTTCCCGACCGGTGGTGTTCTGGTCGAGCCGCGTGAAAACATTCTGGAAGCGTACGCGACCGGGCGTGGATCATTCCGCCTGCGTGCGAAATGGGAAGTCGAAAAGCTTAGCCACGGTCTTTATCAGGTCGTGATTACCGAAATTCCCTATCAGGTTCAGAAGGCCAAGCTGGTTGAACGGATCGCCGATCTGATGGTGGCAAAGAAATTGCCGCTTCTGAACGATGTGCGTGATGAGTCGACCGATATCATTCGTCTGGTTCTGGAGCCACGTACCCGCGCGGTTGAGCCGGAACACCTGATGGAAATGCTGTTCAAGAATACCGAGCTGGAAATCCGGTTTGGCTTGAACATGAACGTTCTGGACGGCGACAACACGCCACGTGTGATGAACTTGCGCGAAGTTCTGCGCGCATTCCTAGCACATCGTCAGGATGTTCTGATCCGTCGTTCCAACCATCGTTTGGCCAAGATCAATCACCGTCTTGAGGTATTGGAAGGCTATCTTGTTGCCTATCTGAACCTTGATGAAGTGATCCGGATCATCCGTTATGAGGATGAGCCGAAAAACGCCCTGATGAAGGCGTTTGACCTGACCGAAGTGCAGGCCGATGCGATCCTTAACATGCGTCTGCGGTCGTTGCGCAAGCTCGAAGAGATGGAAATCAAGAACGAGCATGCCAAACTGACCGAGGAAAAGCAGGGCCTTGAAGCGCTTCTTGCCAGCGAGAGCCTGCGTTGGGAGAAAATCCGCGACGAGATCGAAGTGATGCGTGAAAACTTTGGCAAGAAGACTGCCATTGGCAAGCGCCGCACCGAAATTGGTGATGCACCGGAAGAAATCGAAGTTCCGCTGGAAGCATTGATCGAACGTGAACCGATTACGGTCATCTGTTCGAAAATGGGCTGGGTGCGTGCGCTTAAGGGCCATGTCGCCGATATCAGCGACCTGAAGTTCAAGGATGGTGACGAGCATCGCTTTGCGCTGAAGGCCTTCACCACTGACAAGCTTCTGATCCTGTCGACGGCCGGGCGTTGTTACACCATGTCGTGTGACAAACTGCCGGGCGGCCGTGGTCATGGGGAGCCGATCCGTCTTTCCATCGATCTGCCGCAGGAACATGACATTGTTTCGATGGTGGTGCACAAGGAAGGCCGTAACCTTCTGGTGGCAAGTTCCGGTGGACGTGGCTTCCTGGTGGCCGAGAAAGAAGTGGTTGCGCAGACCAAAAACGGCAAGCAGGTGCTTAACCTTGGAACTGGTGAAGTTGCCAAGATCTTCCTGCCGGTTGAGCAAGATCATGTTGCCGTTCTGGGCGATAATCGCAAATTGCTGATTTATCCGGTTTCGGAAATTCCGGAAATGACGCGTGGCCGCGGTGTGATCCTGCAGAAATACCGCCAAGGCGGGCTTTCGGACCTTATCCTGTTTAACCTGGAAGAAGGTCTTAGTTGGACGATGGGTGGCAGCGAAGGTCGTACCCGGACTGTGACCGAACTGGCCGAATGGATTGGCAAACGGGCCGGGGCAGGGCGCCTGCCGCCAAATGGCTTCCCGCGGTCCAACAAGTTTGAATAACGGGTGTTAAAACGCCTTGATAAAAGCCGGGTGGTACCAAGCCATCCGGCTTTTTCTTTGCCTGAATGACGAAAATTGATGCACTGCCTGTGATTTGTTGCATTTCCCGGCAGAAATGGCCGAAATTCGGTGCAAAAGATATAGCGTTTTCGGTGGTTAATCTGTAACTTCCCAACCTGTTTAACAGGAAGCCCGCAATTTTCCTGTGAGATTCAAAAAAGGGCTTGGGAGTGAAAAGTGAAGTTTCTGGGAAATTTCGTCCGCGCCGTCGACAGTCTTAATGACTGGATCGGACGCGGAGTAGCCTGGCTGGTGATCCCCATGGTGGTGATCACGTTTTTGGTGGCAACGTTGCGTTATGGCTTTGCGGTCGGCTGGGTGTCGATGCAGGAAAGCTATATGTGGCTTTACGGCATCATGTTCATGGTCGGCGCGGGTTACACGCTGCTGCATGGGGGGCATGTGCGTGTTGACGTTTTCTATCGTCCGGCATCGGCGCGCTACAAGGCATGGGTAGACCTTTTTGGTTCCCTGTTCCTGCTTGCGCCAGTGGTTATCATGATCCTGATGTACAGCTATCCTTACGTTGTCACGAGCTGGCACCGTCTGGAAGGATCGCATGAAACCGGCGGGCTTCCGGGACTGTTCCTGTATAAGTCTGTGATTTTGGTCTTTGGTGTCCTGATGCTGCTGCAGGGGCTGTCTTTGGCAGCGCGCAGCGTTCTGGTCCTGACCGGTCACAAAGAGTTTGAAATCAAAGAAGAAGAGCACGAGGGCGTCTGATGACGGGGGAAATTCTTAGCCTGGTGATGTTCGCCGTAGCTTGCGGCGTGCTTCTTCTTGGTTTTCCGGTTGCTTTCTCACTTGCGGGCACCGGTCTTGCTTTTGCGCTTATTGGCAACGCCATGGGCACATTCGATATGCCGCTTCTGGGCTCTTTGCCGTCACGCTATTTCGGTGTGATGACCAACGAGCTTTACGTTGCGATCCCGTTGTTCGTGTTCATGGGTGTGATGCTTGAACGCGCACGGATCGCCGAGAAGCTTCTGACCACCATGGGTATGCTGTTTGGCACCATGCGTGGCGGTCTTGGCATTTCGGTCGTGATCGTCGGTATGTTGCTTGCGGCATCCACCGGTATTGTCGGTGCGACGGTTGTGACCATGGGCTTGCTCAGCCTGCCGGCGATGCAAAAAGCCGGTTATGATCCGAAACTGTCGACCGGTGTGATCTGTGCTTCGGGTACGCTGGGTCAGATCATTCCGCCATCGATCGTTCTGGTTCTGCTGGGTGATATCCTGCAAGGCGCCTATGCCGAAGCGCAGCGTGCGCTGGGCAACTGGGCACCGGAACCGATTTCGGTGATGGATCTGTTTGCCGGTGCCTTCATTCCGGGAATTATGCTGGTTGGGCTTTATATCGGCTGGATCATCATCAAATCACTGATTGATCCGGAATCAGCACCCGCACTGGTCGAAGGCAAACGCCCGGCAGGTCTTTGGGGTGAAGTACTGCGTGCATTGCTGCCGCCGGCCTTGCTGATTGTGGCGGTTCTGGGTTCAATCCTGACCGGGATTGCAACGCCGACGGAATCCGCGGCATTTGGTTCGGTCGGTGCGACCATTCTGGCTGCTTTCTATCGCCGTCTTGATATGCCGGTGCTGCGCCACGTGGTGCGTCAGACGGTTCAGGTCAGCGCGATGGTGTTTGTCATCCTACTGGGTGCGTCGGTGTTCTCGCTGGTGTTCCGTGGCCTGGGTGGTGATCATCTGGTTGAAGAACTGCTGCACAACCTTCCGGGTGGTGTGTTCAGTGCGATGCTGGTCGTGATGTTGCTGATGTTCGTCATGGGCTTCTTCCTCGACTTCATCGAGATCGTGTTCGTTGTGATCCCGATTGTCGGCCCGATCCTGCTTAAGCTTGATGTCGATCCGGTCTGGCTGGGTGTGATGATTGCAATCAACCTTCAGACCAGCTTTCTGACACCGCCATTCGGCTTTGCGCTGTTCTATCTGCGTGGTGTGGCCCCGGCGGCGATCAAGACGTGGGATATCTATCGCGGGATTGTACCGTTCGTGGTTATCCAGATGCTTGGCCTGTGCCTTGTGGCTGCCTTCCCGTGGTTGGCAACCTGGCTTCCGAGCGTTCTGTTCTAAGAACAACGGCGATATATCTTCAAAGAAAAAGGCACCCGTTATGGGTGCCTTTTTTATGTCTGTGATCCACGCTGATCAGATCGTAGCAGGCCCAAATAAAAAGGGCTGGCAAATAGCCAGCCCCTTGTCGTTTTCCGAATGCGGAGAACTTAGTATTTGAACGGCAGGACACGTGCCTGTGCGAATGCCGCTTCCGAGAATTTCGACCATGCGATCGACTGGGTACGGAAGGCGATAAGGCTTTCGAAGACTTCCTGCGACAGCGGGTTCGACGAAACCAGATCACGCAGAACTTCGCCCGACAGTTTGCCAAGGCCGGTCAGAATGTCGTCAGAGAACGGACGAACATCAACGCCATGCTTGTTACGCAGGGTGTCGAGTGCCTGAACGTTACGCGCGGTGAATTCGGACAGAACCATCTGGTTCACAGCGCGGTTTGCCTGCTCGACAATGGCTTTCAGATCATCCGGGAGTGCATTCCATGCATCCAGGTTGATGAAGTTGTCGAGAACGGTCGCCGGCTCGTGCCAGCCCGGATAGTAGTAGTATTTGGCCGACTTATAGAGACCAAAGGCCAGATCGTTATACGGACCAACCCATTCGGTTGCGTCAATCGCGCCCGACTGAAGTGCTGGCGGAATTTCGCCACCCGGAAGGTTCACAACGTTGGCACCAGCGGCTTTGACAACTTCGCCACCAAGGCCCGGAATACGCATTTTCAGACCTTTATAGTCGTCAATGGTGTTCATTTCCTTGTTGAACCAGCCGCCCAT